>JAOPUT010000191.1 GCA_025963385.1 Mycobacterium sp. | reverse complement strand
GGCGACCCGGTGCCTCCCGGCCACCCCGTGCCGCCTGGCTACCAACTGCCGCCAGGCGGATTTCCGTCGTACGCGTATCCGATGTACCCGCCCCCGCCCCAACGCTGGGTGCTGCCCAAGGACGTCTACACGCCCTGGCCGACGAGGGTGTGGGCCTTCCTCATCGACTGGATCCCACTCATCCTGGTTCTCGTCGTTCCGTGGATGGGCTTCATCATCACCGACGCTGCGGATAGATATTGCAACCCCGCCACTTCCCGCTGCCCGTCGCACACGTCGGACGTCTGGGCCATGATGCTGAGCCTCGGCATCTTGGCCGGGGCGGTCTACTTCTTCTGGAACCTCTGCTACCGACAAGGCAAGACCGGGCAGAGCATCGGCAAGTCGGCCCTCAAGTTCAGGTGCATCAGCGACAAGACCTGGCAACCGATCGGTACCTGGCTCTCGCTGGTGCGCCAGATCGCGCACCACCTCGACCAAACCATCTGCTACGTCGGCTACCTCTTTCCGATCTGGGACGACAAACGCCAGACCCTCGCCGACAAGCTCATGAGCACCGTGTGCGTGCCAGTGAACTGGACTGCACCGCCAGCACCCGTGAATCTCGGGTACCCCCCGCAACAACCACCAGCCGCGGCGGCCTACGACTCCGCCGGAGCGCTCGATCGGGGGTGGCCGCAGCCGGCGGGCTCCGCCAGGAGCGCCCAGTCCTCCGCCGCCATCCAGGCCGTGATCAGCGCATCGCTGGTCCTGCCGACGCTGCCGTTCTACTTCATGGCCTTCTGGATAAGCGATGTCTGGTGGGAATCCTGGGTCTGGGTGATGATCCTCGACGTCTACTTCGTCGTCGTGGTGGCCGTGCGAAGTCGGACGAGCGCACGACGTCGGGTCGCGGTCGCCCTCGCCGCCGTCGCCACCCTCGTCGACCGGGGTTTGGCTGCGGCCATCGACCTTGACGTACTGCCCGCCGCGGAGACGTGGCTGTTCCGCGCTTCCTATGTCTCGATCTTGATATTCGTGGCGGCCTGGGGCGTCGCACGACGACGGCAGTCACGCTGGCTCCTCGGACTCGTCCCCACGGTCGGGCTCGTGGTGCTGGCGCTGTGGTACTACGCCACGGTGACCAACAACCAAACCGGTGATTGGTTGACCTTCTGGGCGGTCGATCTCGGGGTATTGCTGTCCGGTTGTCTTCTGTGTTGGGCCTGTGATGGACGTAGGCGCAACGGAAGCGACGAGCGACCAGAAGACAACGCTTTTCAGCGCGACTGCCCGTAGTGAACCTCGATGTGGACGGCGAGCCGTTCCGCGATCGCGGCGAGTGTGGTGTTCGCGGGGTGGCCGGGGTCCCAGGCGGCGAAGAGATGGATGCTCAAGGGTTGGCCTCCTGCAAGCACTTTCAGCCGGGTGAGGTCGAACCGCGGGTCGTCGGTGACGACGGCGATTCCACGTCCGGCCGCGGCCAGTGCCTGAGCGACGGTGCCGCTGCTGGCCTCGACGGCGACGGTGATGTCGTGGTGCGTGTGCATGGCGGCCGCGTCCAGGACCTGACGTGCGCTGAAAGTCGTTGGTAGACAGATGATGGTTTCGGTCGCCAGGTCCTCAAGGTCGATCGCCCTCCGTCCGGCCCACGCGTGCGCCTCGGGTAGATAGGCCCATACGGGAAGGACGCCGATGGCGACCGACTGCATCGTGTCGGCCGGACGGCCGTTGGCGATGACAAGGTCTGCGCCCGCGCGCAGCGCCGCCTGTGGCTCGTATCCGTCGCTGGCGAATGCCGTTGGCGTGGGATCTGCAGGGGCGAGGGTGGCGATGAAAGGGGCGATCACCTCGGCCAGCGTGGTGGCAGGCGCCGCAACCGTCATCCGATCGAGCCGTCCCTCGGCCAGCATCCGCGCACCGAGAGCCAGCCGCTCGGCGTCGGCCAGGACGCGGTGTACGTGGGGCAGGAGGGCGCGCCCAGCGGCCGACACGGTCAATCGGCCTGCGCCGCGGTCGAACAGCGAGACACCGAGTTGGCGTTCGAGCTGACGCAGCTGCCGCGACAGCCCGGGCTGCGTCACGTGCAGGGTCTCCGCGGCTGCGCTCACGGTGCCCGCCTCGACGACCTGGGCGAAGTACCTCAAGGTACGCAATTCCATCGCCCGATCTCCTCCGCTGCAGGTATGCCTCACAGGCATGGATTTCTTGCTTAGCCGGTATTGGACGGCATGTTACGCCGGGCGCAAGGCTGTACTGACCATGTTCGACACCACCACCAGGAGATCGTTGTGACCGTCCCCACCCACGCCCGGCGCCTGACCACCACCGTGCCGGGCCCGTTGTCCGACGCACTCGCCGCGCGCAAGACCGCAGCGGTCGCCGACGGGGTCTCCACCACCCTGCCCGCCTACGTCGATCACGCCTCCGCCGACGGCATCGTGGTCGACGTCGACGGCAACGCCTTGATCGACATGGGTTCGGGCATCGCCGTGACCAGCATCGGCAACAGTGCCGAACGAGTCGTCGCGGCCGTGAAGGAACAGGTGGAACGCTTCACCCACACCTGTTTCATGGTCTCGCCCTACGAGGGGTACGTGGCGGTTGCCGAGGCGTTGAACGCGTTGACACCGGGTGATCACGACAAGCGCAGCGCCTTGTTCAACTCCGGTGCCGAAGCGGTGGAGAACGCCATCAAGATCGCCCGGCACCACACCAAGCGCACCGCCGTCGTCGCCTTCGACCACGCCTACCACGGTCGCACCAACCTCACGATGGCGTTGACCGCCAAGGACATGCCCTACAAGCATGGCTTCGGTCCGTTCGCACCCGCGGTGCACCGCGCCCCGCTGTCGTACCCGCTGCGCGACGGCGCGGGACTCAGCGGCATTCAGGCCGCCCAGCGCACCATCGCTCACATCGAATCCTCGCTCGACGTCCGCGATCTGGCGGCGATCATCATCGAACCGATCCAGGGCGAGGGCGGTTTCATCGAACCCGCCCCCGGATTCCTTCCCGCACTCCATCATTGGTGCCGCCAGAACGGCGTGCTGTTCATCGCCGACGAGGTGCAGTCCGGCTTCGCCCGCACCGGTGCCATGTTCGCCTGTGAACACGAGGGCATCGTGCCCGACTTGATCGTGACCGCCAAGGGCGTCGCAGGCGGACTACCGCTGGCAGCGGTCACCGGCGCCGCGGCGATCATGAACGCCGTGCACCCCGGCGGGCTGGGAGGCACCTACGGCGGCAACCCCATCGCGTGCGCCGCCGCGCTGGCCACCATCGAGACGATCCTCGCCGACGACCTGCTCGCCAAGGCAGGGCGCATCGAGGACGTCATGAAGCAGCGCCTGCGCGACATCCAGGCCGGTGACCCCCGCATCGCGCAGGTGCGAGGCCGCGGCGCCATGATCGCCGTCGAACTCGTCCAAGCTGGCACCCTTGTGCCCGACCCCGCGCTGACCGCCGCCGTCGCCGCCGAAGCCCGACGTCGCGGAGTCATCGTGCTCACCTGCGGCACCGACCAGAACGTGATCCGCTTCCTGCCACCCCTGACCATCGGCGAGCATCTTCTCGACGAGGCGCTCGACGTCATCGCCGCAGCCTTCGAGACGATCCGATGACCGACCTGCTGAGCGCTCCCGTCGCCGCGCCGATGCGCTCCCCCCTCACCGACGCGCGTACTCAACTCGCCGACGCCGTCGCTGCCCTCGGCTACGGACGCGGCATGTACGACCTGCTCGCCACACCCCGGCGCGAGCTCACCGTGAGCATTCCGCTGCGCCGAGACGACGGCACCATCGAGGTTCTCACCGGACATCGGGTGCAGCACAACTACTCTCGCGGGCCCGCCAAGGGTGGACTGCGGTTCAGCCCGCACGTCGACCTCGACGAGGTACGCGCCCTCGCGATGTGGATGACCTGGAAGTGCGCACTGCTCGACGTGCCCTACGGCGGTGCGAAGGGCGGCGTGACGATCGACCCACGCGAATACTCCGCCGCGGAACTCGAACGGGTCACGCGGCGCTACACCTCGGAGATCATGCCGCTGATCGGGCCGGACCACGACATCCCCGCGCCCGACATCGGCACCGACGAGCAGACGATGGCGTGGCTGATGGACACCTACTCGGTCAACACCGGGCACACCGTGCTCGGTGTCGTCACCGGCAAACCCCTCAGCCTGGGTGGATCCCTCGGCCGTGCGGCGGCCACCTCCCGCGGCGTGGTTCACGTCGCCCACCACGGTCTCGCGCACCTGGGCATCGCCCGCCGGGACGCCACCGCCGCCGTGCAGGGGTTCGGCAAGGTCGGTCGCGGGGCAGCCGTCCTGCTTGCCGAATCCGGCGTCCGCGTCACCGCCGTGTCCGATCAATACGGCGCGATACACGACGGGAACGGGCTCGACGTCGCGGCAGTGGAAGCACACGTCGACGCCACCGGCACCGTGGTCGGCTTCGCCGGCGCCGAGGTGATCGATCCAGATCTGCTGCTCGAGCTCGACGTCGACGTGCTGGTGCCGGCCGCCATCGAGAGTGTCATCCACGCAGGCAATGCCGAGCGCATTCGGGCGCGGCTGATCGTCGAGGGCGCCAACGGTCCCACCACCGCCGACGCCGACGCGATCTTGGAACGACGGGGCGTCACCGTGGTGCCCGACATCCTCGCCAACGCCGGTGGGGTCATCGTGTCCTACTTCGAGTGGGTGCAAGCCAATCAGGCCTACTGGTGGACCGAGGACCAAGTCAACGAGCGGTTAGCCGAACGGATGACCGCCGGCTGGCGTGGCGTCCTCGAATATGCGGCAGCCCAACAGATCACGTTGCGCAGCGCCGCGACACGACTGGCGGTGCAGCGCGTCGCCCACGCCCACACCCAGAGAGGCCTCTACCCATGACCACCATCCACCGTCCCGAAGCCGGCCAGTCGCTGCTCATCGGTGGCACCGCCCGCGCGGGCGGGGCCGGAACGTTTCCCGTCGAGGATCCCGCAACCGGCGAGGTCATCGCCCACGTGGCCGACGGCGACACCGCCGATGCCACCGCTGCAGTCGACGCTGCGCATGATGCGCTGAATGGCTGGCGCAGCACCCCGGCCAGGACGAGATCCGAGACACTCACTTGCGCATACGAGTTGATGATCCGCGACCGCGACCGGCTGACCGAGCTCGTGATGGCCGAGAACGGGAAGTCCCGCACCGACGCCCACGGCGAAATCACCTACGCCGCCGAGTTCTTCCGGTGGTATGCCGAAGAGGCCGTCCGCGCGGGTGGCGACTATGGCGCGGCCCCGTCCGGTGGCGCCCGCACCCTCGTGACGCACCGCGCCGTGGGCGTCGCCGCGTTGATCACGCCGTGGAACTTCCCGGCCGCGATGGCCACCCGCAAGATCGCTCCCGCCTTGGCGGCCGGCTGTGCGGTGGTGCTCAAGCCCGCCGCCGAAACACCGCTGACGGCTCTCGCCGTCGCCGAATTGCTCAGCGCGGCAGGCGTTCCCGATGGCGTGGTCAACGTCGTCCCCACCACCGACGCCAGCGCCGTGGTCAGTACCTGGCTGCACGACGCCCGCGTGCGCAAGGTGTCCTTCACCGGCTCGACCGGTGTCGGGCGGGTGCTGCTGCGCCAAGCCGCCGAACGCATCGTCAACAGCTCGATGGAACTCGGCGGCAATGCCCCCTTCATCGTGACCGCCGACGCGGACCTCGACGCCGCCGTTCAAGGCGCCATGATCGCCAAGTTCCGCAACGGCGGCCAGGCCTGCACCGCAGCGAACCGGTTCTACGTCCACTCCGATGTCATCGACGAATTCACCGCACGGTTCGGCGCCGAGACCGCGGCGTTGACCGTCGGCGCCGCGAACAATGGCGCGCAGATCGGCCCGCTCATCTCCGGCCGCGCGCGGGCAGGTGTCGAGGCACTCGTCGAGGACGCCGTGCGCGCGGGCGCCCGAGTCAGCCACCGCGCCGACGTCGCCGAGACCGCGGGCTACTTCTATCCGCCGACAGTGCTGTCGAACGTGCGCTTCGACGACCCGATCGTGGCCAGCGAGATCTTCGGGCCGGTCGCCCCCATCGTCGAATGGTCCGACGAGACCGAAGTCCTCGCATGGGCGAATGCCTCCGAAATGGGTTTGGCCGCTTACGTATACGCCGGAGACATGCAACACGCGTTGCGCATTGCCGAGTCACTCGACGCAGGACTGGTCGGGATCAACCGCGGCCTGGTGTCGGACCCGTCTGCGCCTTTCGGCGGCGTCAAACAGAGCGGCCTCGGCCGTGAGGGCGGACGCTACGGACTCGAGGAGTTCCAGGAGACGCAGTACTTCAGCCTCGACTGGCCTGCCTAGGGCAAACGCCCCGGCGGCCACGGTCTCCTAGTCGTCCGCGATGCCTCGTCCGCACGACGTCGCTGCGACCAGCTGGATCGAGTCCGCCGAAGACGCCGACGGGTCCCCCGGTGGGACCGCACAGGTCGCGAAGTCGAAGTTTGCCGCCAGCAGCAGGTTTCGCAGGGTGAGGTAGAAGGGGTAGAGGGCATCCGGTGGGGCGGCTGGTGCGGGGAGCACGTAGGCCTGAGCGATTCCGGCGTCAGTGGGAACGTCGACGGTGCTGCCCGGGCTGCCATAGATACCGGTGCGAAGGTCGGGATCGTAGAGCGTGCGGGCGTACATGTCGTTGATCCAGCCTTGCGCCAGAACCTGAACCGCGTCTACGTTCTGCGGCGCCGAGAAGCCCGTAGCCACGCTCACCACGAACTGGATGATCGGGTTCGACGTTTGGAACGCGTCTGAGTGCTGGCCACCGACCAGTTGAACGCCGTTGAACTGGCCGGGTCGCGCCGCCTCCAGCGCGGCGTTGGCGTCACCGTAGGCGTCGAGGAAATTGGGGGTAGCGGCGATGTTGAGGACCGGAATGTCGGTGGGGATCTGCCTGAGCGCGCGGGTGAGCGCGCCGTCGTTGGAGGGCAGGATGCCGTTGTCGTCGGCGGCGTCGAACAACAACACTCCGACGAGTTCGTGACGCGTCTGGTCATCGGTGGCGAATTGTTCGAAGTAGCCTGCCGCTCCTGCCGCGAGTTGCCCACCTTCGGAGTGTCCCGCGAGCACGAAATCCGTTGGAAGCGCTGCACCTTGGAAACCAGCTGCTTTTGCGCTGGCCAGCAGCGCAGTGCGGTTCTGGTCGAGGAACAGCTGCGCCACCGCGGCATGCATCTGGTCGCCGGCGAGCTGGCAGCCGTCGCAGGCGAACGGGTTCGAGGTGATCGTCGGTGCCACCACGATGGCGTCGTTGTTCTCTGCGAGCTCTGCGGCGGTGGCGTTGTAATACGCGTCCGACGCCAGAATTCCGTGCTGGAAGTAGATGAGCCGGGTCGGCGGCCGCGGGCCGGTCGGGAAGTACCAGGTGGCCTGAGCGGTGTACCCAGTCCCGCAGTCGATCTGCAGGGTGGATCGACCCACCTGCGCCGTGTTACCGGCTGGAACCGCCGGCGGTCCCTGGACGATCTTGTTGACGAAGTCGATGACGCTGAAGACGAGGGTGCCGACGACGTTGATCAGGGTCGGTCCTGTCGGTACCGACGGCGTCGGCGGAGCGACCATGGCCAGCGCCCTGTCCACCGTCACTGCCGTTCGAACGGGTGCCGAGGCGGAGGGACCGGTGCTGCCGGTGTCCGAGAAAGGAAGGTCGGAGCGCGACCGTGCAACCTCCTTGCCCGGTGATGTCGCTGTCATCGTGCCGGCCACAGCGGTATCCGAATCGTCCGACGAGCGAGGTGCGACCTGATCCACCGCGGCGGTTTCCGGTGCCGCGTCGTTGCCGGGAGTCGTGGTGGTCCTCGACGGACGACCGACCGCACGCACGGACTCACCCGTTTTGGTCATCGTGTCATTGGGGTTGGCCCGCCGGGTCACACGGGGCGACCCCGCCACCGGTGGGGTCTGCTGGTCGTCCGCGTCCGCGTCGGCGGCATCGGGAACGGGGCCGCTGTCACGGTGCGCGGTACCTCGATCACCGTCGACCCGTGATGGTTGAGCGGCATCGAGACTCGGGCCCCTGACCGTAGCCCGAGGACGTGCCCCTCTACTTCCGGGTGTAGTTGCACCGGCTGTGCCGCCGGATACCGAGTTCCCACCATCGCGGTCTCGTGGGTGACTCCTGGACGTTGGTCCGTTGCCGGACAGCGCATTCGGGTGCGAGTCCTGGTGAACAGGACTGGACGAATCCGACGACGCGGCCGGACCCGCGTCAGGCTCTGATCCAGGTGCGGCCGATGAAACGCCAGCCAGTCCGAGCATCCCCGCGGATAACCCCAGGGACATCACCGCGGCGCCGATCAACACGAGATTCGATGACCCATCTCGCCCTCCCTGGCGCGGAGTCTAACCGCGCGGTGAGTGCGGGTTGGGCGTTTGCCGACAAACGAACGCGGAGGCCAGCCGATGGTCGTGTCGCTGTCGATAATGGCGGTGGCCGCGGTGAGGACCTCGCCTGCGGCGTCGGGGCCCTCGACGTTGATCGGGGAATCAGGGGCACCCATCGATAGACCGAAGACCTCGACGGCGCTGAGCGTGGAACAAGATCCTCGACGCGTGTCATTGCCGAACCTCAGGCGAGATGCCCACGAAATCCTGCCAGCATGTTTTGCTGGCCGATGGTTCGGCAGCGATGTGATTGCAGTCGGAAGCTGTTCCAACCGAGCCGGAAGGCGATTAGCCCAGGTATGTTACTCCACCGATGCGTCAGGACACGACAGCCCTCCCCGCAAAACCGCGCTTAGGCAGAAGGCTTGAGTTTTTCGCTTGATTCGCAAACCCACTCGAGGCGGTAAATACCGAAGCTAAGCCATTTTTCGTTGAAGTAGCAATCGAAGAGCACAGCGGGCAGACGGTCACTCACTCAGCACTGTGCAGCACCATATGGCGGTGGTCGCTGCAGCTGAGTCCTGTTGCTAGAAGCAATCGACATAACCCGGCCGTAGCGGTGTTTGTTTGTATATATTGACGGGTAGGTAGAAGATTGGCGCTTTGCCAGACAGGGGTTCTCTCTATTGTGACTTTTACCAGGAAGCGGGTTGACCACGTGGAATTCTCCGAGTTCGTCGACCGCGTGCACCCGGTGTCCGTCCTGCAGGCAGCGGGTGCCGAAAACCTATTGCTCCCGCATTTGCGCTGGGAGTTGGAACAAGTCATGACGAGGGTGAAACCGGCCGATCTGTCAGCCGCTGAGGTTGCCGGCCTGCTCGTCGTCCTGGGCCCGGTTCACGCCCG
>JAOPUT010000169.1 GCA_025963385.1 Mycobacterium sp. | reverse complement strand
TCCATGAATAGGGACCAAAACGTCTACGACGTCATCGTCATCGGTGCCGGTCCCGTCGGCCAGAACGTCGCCGATCGCGCACGCGCCGCGGGCCTGAGCGTCGCAGTGGTCGAACGCGAACTCGTCGGCGGTGAATGCTCGTATTGGGCATGCGTCCCCAGCAAAGCACTACTGCGCCCGGTGATCGCGGTCGCAGACGCACGCCGCATCGATGGTGCCCGGGAGGCGCTCACCCGATCCCTTGACGTCAGGGAGGTTTTCGCCCGGCGCGACCGCGCCGTGTCCAACTGGGACGACAGCGGCCAGGTGGACGCCGCCGTGAAGGGAATCGGCGCCGACTTGGTGCGCGGACATGGCCGGTTGGATGGCCCGCGCCGGGTCGCGGTGACCACGCCCGGCGGCGACGTGGTGGCGCTGACCGCTCGGCAGGCCGTCGCGATCTGCGTCGGCAGTGGCGCGGCGTTGCCAGACATACCGGGCATTGCCGAGGCCAACCCATGGACCAACCGCAGGGGTACCGACAGCAGCGAAGTGCCGGGCCGGCTTGCGGTCGTCGGCGGCGGTGGCGTCGCGGTCGAGATGGCAACTGCGTGGCAAGGTCTCGGCTCAGCGGTCACGCTGCTCGCGCGGCGCTCGGGCCTGCTGCCACGGATGGAGCCGTTCGCCGGTGAACTCGTGGGCCGCGCGCTCACCGAGGCGGGTGTCGATGTGCGCATCGGAGTCAGCGTTACCGGACTGCGCCGCCCCGGCGGCACCGGGCCGGTCACGCTGCAGCTCGACGACGGCAGCGAGCTCGAGGTCGACGAGGTGCTGTTCGCCACCGGCCGCAAGCCGCTGACCGATGACATGGGTCTACAAACCGTCGGTCTGACCCCGGGTACCTGGCTTGAGGTGGACGACACCTGCAGGGTTCGCGGCGTCCAGGACGGCTGGCTGTACGCGGTGGGCGACGCCAACCACAGGGCGCTGCTCACCCACGAGGGCAAGTACCAGGCCCGCATCGCGGGTGCGGCGATCGGGGTCCGCGCCGCGGGAAAGCCACTGGACACCCGCCCGTGGGGCCTGCATGCGACCACGGCCGACCACAACGCGGTGCCGCAAGTGTTCTTCACCGACCCGGAGGTCGCCGCGGTCGGTCTCACCGCCAAGCAGGCGCAGGACGCAGGTCGTCGTGTGCACGTTGTCGACGTCGAAATCGGCGACGTCGTAACGGGTGCCAAGCTCTACGCCGACGGTTACACCGGCCGAGCCCGGATGATCGTCGACCTCGACCGGGGTTTCCTGCTCGGCGTCACGTTCGTCGGCCCGGGCATTTCCGAACTTCTGCATTCCGCGACGATTGCCGTCGCCGCCGAGGTTCCAGTCGACCGGCTCTGGCATGCGGTTCCGTGCTTCCCAACGATCAGCGAGGTGTGGCTACGGCTCCTTGAGGCATACCGCGACGCACACACGGCGTAGCCGAAAATCGCGCTAACGCAGCAAGACAACTTGAATCGTCGGCTCATTTGGATCTGCATTCGCCCCTAGTCGGCGCATCTGAAGCGAGCGTCCCCTCCTAGACCGCTAAGACGCCAACGGCGACTTTGTTCATCGACGCCTGACCTAATCGTCAGACGCACCCGGGCGGCAAGCGACCCAGGGACGAGGCGGCCCTTCGTCTCGCAGGATCAACTCGACACCCATTACCTGGTGTCTGGGGGCTGAGGTACGCGGCTGCGTCGTTGGGCAAGGTAGTGGCTGGTGGGTGTTTCCGCCGCCGCCACCGCCGAAGGAGGAGCCCAATATGAAGAAGGAACGCGACTTCCTGGCGTTGCGCCGTGACGATTGCCCGCGTGCGCACGGGATGACGCTGTGATCACGGCGGAGACAGTCAACCGGATAGTCGGCTTTCGGGGGAACGGCATGCCGGTCATCTCGTTATATGCCGTGGTGCCGTACGAGCCCCAGGACCGCGAGACAGTCGTTCGTAGCAAGGTAGACAGCCTGCTGCACGAAATCCGGCCAATGGCGCAGGACCACCAACTCGACCACGACGTGAGGCTGTCCGTCCGTGCCGATATCGAGCGTTTCACCAAGGCGGTCGACGAGCACGACCAATGGTCGCCCGGTTCGGTTGCAATGTTCTCGTGCGGCGGTCGCGACTTCTTCGAGGAAGTTCAGCTTCCCCGCAGCGTGCATGACCGGACTGTGGTCGATGAAACCCCTTGGGTCCGGCCGATGTTGGCGGTGCTCGACGAGTACCACCGCTGTTGCGTCGTGGTCGTCGACCGAAAGACCGCTCGGCTCTGGGAGCTCTACCAGGACGAGATGTCCGAGATCGGTACACAACGGGGTGACGCCACCAGCCGCAATCAAGACAACGCGGACGAGCTGACCAAACGTCACTTCCGCGACGTGGTCACCATGCTCGACAAGCTGCACCGCGACGGTGCATTCGAGCTGTTGGTCGTTGGCGGCCACCACGCGGAGGTGCCGCGCTTCCTCGATTACCTCACCCACGAATTGCGGCCCACCCTCGCCGGCACATTCACGGTGGACGACGATGCGCGCACCGCTTTCGCTGATATCAAGCGGCAGGCCGCCGCGATCCTCGACCGCTATGAACGCGACGAGGAGGAGCGGATGGTCGCCGAAACGGTCGAGAAGTCGGCTGCGGGCGGTTTGGCGGTCCTCGGTCTTCCCGACTGCCTGTGGGCCAGGAGCGTCGCAGCGGTAGACAAACTCCTGGTCCAGGACGCAGCGGTGGCACCGGGCGTGATTTGCGACAACGATCACTGGTTGGCTCTTTCCGGCGAAAGGTGCCCGCTATGTGGACGCCCGGTGCGCAGTGCCCCAGACATCGTGGACGAGCTCGTCCAAGTGGTGATGAACGAGAGCGGGTCGATCGAACACGTCTCCGCCGACACCGTCCTCAAGCAGCACCTGGCAGCCGCGTCGTTGCGATTTCCGCTTCCGCCCAAACCGTGATGATCTTCATCGT
>JAOPUT010000160.1 GCA_025963385.1 Mycobacterium sp. | reverse complement strand
GGCGCCGACCAGGCTGACGTCGGTGGCGTCGTCCACGTCGATCTGGGTCGGCCGCATGCGCGGCTGCTCCATCCCGATGACCCTGACCAGCCCGCGCAGACCGCCCTGGGCGAGGTTCGGCACCTCGGCGGGGAGCACGGTCTGGGCTCCCCTGGTCAGGACGAACAGCCGCGGCGGTTCGCCGGCGACGTCCGGCAGCACCTTGGCGATGCGCACCAGGTGTCGGACGTGCTCGGCGCCCCCGCCGACCACGTCCTCGTCCAACTGACGCGGGTCCTGCACGACGACGACACCGACGCTCGGACGGGCCGCAAGTGCCTGCCGCAGAAGATCGGCGTTGGCGAGGTGGTCACCGTCGGGTCTCCACGTGAGCGCGGTGACGTCGGCCTCGCCTGCCTTCAGGACGTCGGCCAGCTCGTGCGCGAACATGTCGGACTCGTCGGACGTGCTGATCAGCAGCCAGTGGCCGCTTCCCACGACGTCGGTCGCCGGCGACTCGTGCTTGCGCCAGTCGATCGTGAGCAATCGTTCGTTGAGGCGGCGGTCGCGCTGCCCCTGCTCGGAGACACCGGTTCCGAGTCGCAGGCCGGTGACCGTCAGCAGGACCGCACCGACCTCGTCGAGCACCTCGATGTCCACCTCGACCGATCCGGCGCTGGCGTTGACCATCTGCACGTAGCAGTAGTGCGCGTTGCGGGTCGACGAGTGGGCCCGCAGACGTCGGACGCCCAAGGGCAGCATCAGCGTGCCGGTGGTGTCGGCGTGCAGGTCGGGATGCGCACCGACGGCCTGGAAGCAGACGTCGAGGAGCGCCGGATGAATCCCGTAGGCGCCTTGCTGGGATCGGATCGAACCCGGCAGCGCCACCGCGGCGAGCACCGAGGCGCTGTTCCCCTCGGCCGTGTGCACCGTGGTGAGACCGGTGAACGCCGGCCCGTACTGGATGCCCCTGACGTCGTACCAGTCGCGCATGTCCGCCCCGGCCAGTTCCACCGGGTGGCTGGCGAGCAGCTCGGAGATGTCGTATGCGGGAGGCGCAGCGTCGTCGTCCACCGAGTGCAGGACGGCGGTGGCCCGGCGGACCTCCTGCCCTTCCAGACGGGTGGTCACCTGGAAGTCGGTGGCCCCCTCGGAGGTGACGGATGCGACGGCGGAGACCGGTGTGTGCTCCTCCAGGAGCAGCAGGTCCTCGAAGACGATGTCGCGAGCTTCCGAGGCATCGCCGAGGACTGCGCGTGCGGCCGCGAGGGCCATCTCGCAGTATGCGGCGCCGGGAAGCGCAGCGACGCCGTGCACCTGGTGGTCGCCGAGCCACGGCTGGGCTTCGGTGCCGACGTCGGACTGCCAGACGTGGCGTTCGGGCTCTTCCGGCAGCCGGACGTGTGCGCCGAGCAGCGGGTGGACGGCGAGCGTGGACGCGCCCTGCTCCTGCCCGTCTCGGGTGAGGATCAGGCGTGGGTGGGTCCAGGTCGGGAGCGGCGCGTCGACGAGGTCGCCGCTCGGCCACAGGGCGGCGAAGTCGATCGCGGCGCCTGCGCTGTGAAGGTCCGCCAGGAAGCCGCGCAGGCCGTAGGGCAGCTCCTGCTCGCGGCGCATGCCTGCCAGAGCGGCGAGGCGGACGTCGAGGCTGCGGGCGTTCTGGTCCACCGCGTAGGTGAGCAGTGGGTGTGGCGACAGCTCGCCGAACACCCGGTAGCCGTCTTCGAGCGCGGCCTGCACGGCAGCGGCGAAGCGCACCGCGTGCCGCAGGTTGTCCGCCCAGTAGTACCCGTCGAAGTCCGCGGGATCGCGCGGATCGTAAAGCGTCGCCGAGTAGTACGGCACCGCGGGCTCCATCGGCACGAGGTCCTCGAGGGCCTCGGTCAGTTCGTCGAGAATCGGGTCGACCTGTGGCGAATGGGATGCGACGTCGACCGCCACCTCGCGCGCCATCACGCCGCGCGCCTCCCACTCGGCCGCCAGCGCACGCACCGCGTCCTTGGCGCCGCCGACGACCGCCGACTGCGGCGAGGCGACCACCGAGAGTACGACGTCGTTGACGCCGCGCGCGGCCAGCTCGGACAGCACTTGCTGGGCGGGCAGCTCGACGGATGCCATCGCGCCCGAGCCTGCGATCGTCGCCATGAGTCGCGACCGGCGGCAGATGACCTTGACGCCGTCCTGCAGCGTCAGCGCCTCGGCGACGACGGCCGCCGCGACCTCGCCCATGGAGTGGCCGATGACCGCGCCGGGCACCACGCCGTAGGACTTCATCGTGGCGGCGAGCGCCACCTGGACGGCGAACACCGTCGGCTGGACCTTGTCGATACCGGTGACGACGGTGGGCGACGACATGGCGTCGGTGACCGAGAACCCGGATTCGGCGGCGATCAGCGGTTCGAGCTCAGCCACCGTGGCCGCGAACGTCGGCTCGGACGCGAGCAGGCCTGCACCCATGGCGGCCCACTGCGAGCCCTGGCCGGAGAACACCCAGACCGGGCCGCGCTCCCCCTTGTCGACAGCAGCCTCGTACGGCGTGTCACCGTCGGCGACCTCACGGAGCGCGGTGACGAGTTCTTCGCGGCCGTTCGCCAGCACCACGGTCCGGATCGGGCGGTGGGCACGACGACGGGCCAGCGTGTAGGCGAGATCGGCGAGGTCGGTCTCGGGATCCTCGACGTCGGTGCGGGCCTCCACCCAGTCCGCGAGCCTGCCTGCGGTGCGTCGCAGCTCCTCGGCGGACGTGGCGGACAACGGGAACAGCTGCGGGCCGGTCGCGGCGCCCTCGGGAGAGCCTGCCCCCTCGACGACGCGCGTCGCCTGCCCGACGGGTGCTTGCTCGAGGATGGCGTGCACGTTGGTGCCCGACAGGCCGTAGGACGAGACCGCAGCACGGCGCGGGTGCGGGCCGTCGATCGGCCACGGCGTCGTCTCCTCGGGGACGAACAGACTGGTCTCGATGCGTGCCATCTCTTCCGGCATCGCAGTGAAGTGCAGGTTCTTCGGCACCGTGGCGTGCTGCAGCGACAGGATGGCCTTCATCAGGCCGACCGCGCCCGAGGCGGACTGACCGTGCCCGAAGTTGGTCTTCGCCGAGCCAAGCGCACACGGACCCGACGTGCCGTAGACGGTCGCCAGGCTGGCGAACTCGATCGGATCCCCGACGGGCGTGCCCGTGCCGTGCGCTTCGACCATGCCGATGGTGGCACCATCGATGCCGCCGGCGGCGAGAGCCGCTTCGTAGACCTTGACCTGCGCGTCGCGCGACGGGGTCGCGATGTTGACGGTGTGACCGTCCTGGTTGGCCGCGGTGCCGCGGATCACTGCCAGCACGCGGTCGCCGTCGGTCAGCGCATCGTCGAGTCGCTTCAGCATCAGCACCGCCGACGCCTCGCCGGAGACGAATCCGTCGGCGTTGACGTCGAACGCATGGCAGGCGCCGGTGGCCGACAGCATGCCCTGGGCCGAGCCCGAGGACATCTTGCGGGGCTCCAGCATGATCGAGACGCCACCGGCAAGGGCGAGGTCGCTCTCGCCGTCATGCAGGCTGCGGCAGGCCATGTGGACGGCCAGCAGGCTGGACGAGCATGCGGAGTCCACGGTGAAGGCGGGACCGTGCACGCCGAGGTGGTAGGCGATGCGGCCCGAGGCGAGGCTGAAGTTGTTGCCGGTGAAGCCATATGGGCCTTCGACCGCGTTGGCGTCGGCGGCGAGCAACTGGTAGTCGGCGTGGGTCATGCCCATGAACACGCCGGTCAGTGAACTCGCGATGACGGCAGGGTCGATGCCTGCGTGCTCGATCGCCTCCCAGGAGGTTTCGAGCAGCAGTCGGTGCTGCGGGTCGATCGCGGTCGCCTCGCGCTCGCTGATGTTGAAGAAGTCCGCGTCGAACCCGGCGACGTCATCGAGGAACGCGCCCCACTTCGAGACGGAACGACCGGGCACGCCTGGCTCCGGGTCGTAGTATTCCTCGGCGTCCCAACGGTCCAGCGGGACCTTGGTCACGGTGTCGTCACCGCGCAGCAGCGCAGCCCACAGACCCGCGGGTGAGTCGATACCCCCTGGAAGTCGGCACCCCATGCCGATCACGGCGATTGGAGATACCGGTGTGTCTGCCACTTACTTGACCCTCTCCGACGAACCAACCCGGGCCCCCGACCCGGACGTGATGCGAGAACTTGAAGAAACTGCGACGCTGTGGGTCAGCTGTATGCCTTTCCGTTTGCGCCGATAGTCGTTTATCGGTAAGGGCTTCCGTATGCCGAAACCGAACTTTAAGTACGAACCATTAGTACGAAAAATTCGGCAAATCCTTTACCTCCCTTTCCCCTTCAAGAATCTTCGGTCGGGACATTACACCGACAGCTACCTATTCGTCCCAACAACCGTCTTTAGGCGCATACGCTGCGGAAACGCCGAATATTGACGCGAGGTGCAACTTCTAGCGACGACGGTCGATCCTTGCATTCGTTTCGCCGTACGCGTTTTTAGCAAACTTGTGAATCAGCTGTGAGCGGTGCGAATGGCGGTGTTGTCAGAATTTGTGCTGCGTAGGTGTCGATCTTGACGCTAACCGGGGGCAAATTTGCTATTCACCCAGCATGTGGCGGTGCCTACCGCAGGCGTCGAGCCGACCTCACCAAGGCCGCCGCACGTACTATGGTGGCGCCGGGAAGGTCGCTCGCGCTCATCTGATAGCGTTCTGGCAATCATGAGCCGGATAACGACACTGACACCTGCCGTCACTCTGGCAACAATCGCGATCCGGTAGCTCGACTCGGGCGCAGCAACTGACCCCTACGAGCCCGTTTTCAAGCAATTCCGTTGCTCGACAACGTCTTTGGAGGGACAACACGCGTTGTCCGGCTCTGAGGCGAACTCGCAGCCCCGGCGAAAATTAGTGAACAAAACTGCGCAGCGGCAGCGTCAGACCGCCGTGGAGAGCCCGGAGAAAGGCGCACCGAGCTTGGTGACCGCCCTGAACCCATGCTTTCGAGCCAGTGACACACCCCGTCTGATCAACGCCGCGGTCGCGACGAACCCAGCCTGATCGCTCACCACGAAGGGCGTCAGGAGACGGTTGTGGACGAATCCGAAGGCCAGCCCGTTGTCAGGATCGGCCCAGCCCAGCGAGCCGCCGAGGCCGACGTGACCGTAGCCGGGCAGGATTCCCCCCAGCGGCAAGCCGTGGTAGCCGAGGTGGAACGACAACGGCATGAAGAGGGCGCCGTCGGGGTGCAGGCTGGGCGGACCGCTGAGCTTGGCGACGAGTTCGGCAGACAGGAACTGAGTGCCGTCGATGCGGCCCCCGTTGGCGATGGCGCCGTACATGCGGGCCAGCGCCCTGGCGGTGGCCACGCCATTGGCTGCAGGCAGTTCGGCGTCGAGGAGCGAAATGTCTCCCTGCACAGTCGACTTCATGCCCGGGAAGTACATCGACCCGAAACCGCCCGAGAACGGCAACGCCGCAATCCTGGGCGCGACTCTGTTGAAGATCGGGTTCTGAATCCTGCTCTGCGGACCGATGATTCGCGCTGGCTGCGTGGGGGCGTCGGCCGGTGGCCTGCCGAGGTGGATGCCGTCGACGTCCAGCGGTTCGGCGAGCTCCGTCCGGAACAGCTCCCGCATGCCGCGGCCGGTGACCGCGCGCGCCAGGCCCGACATCAGCCAGCCGTAGGTCAGCGCGTGGTACGCGGGCCTGCCCTTCAGCCAGCCCATCGGAGCCGCGGCCATCCGCTCCTCCATGCGCAGGTGGTCCATGAGATCAGCTCGGCTGGCGCCGTTGAGCTGGGACAACCCGGCGCGATGGCGCATCAGATCCCGTACGGTGACCTCCGCCTTGCCGTTGGCGCCGAAGTCGGGCCAGTAGTGCGCGACGGGGGTGTCGTAGTCGATCAGTCCGCGGTCCGCGAGGCGGTGGATGACGGTGGAGGCCATACCCTTCGTCGCCGAGAAGACCATTGCGCCGGTGTCGGCGTTCCACGGCCGGGTGCCCCTGCGGTCCGCCCAACCGGTCCAGACGTCGACCACGGGTTGGCCGTCGAGGTATACGCACAGTGCGCCGCCACCGAAGCGGCGTCCCGGGAACAGTTGCGAGAACGCGCGCACGGCGCACGCGAAGTTGGGGTCCGCCTCGCCGCGCACACCGCGCACCGGTGCCGAGACGTCGGCACTCGGAACGAGCGCTACGCTGCGCTCCCCGCGAATGGCATGGGTCACAATACGAACAATTTACCTGCACCCCCGGCAATTTTTCCGAGGTTTACCGATCCGTTAGCGAAACAGCGGGGTCCCCTCCACCTGCTACGGCTGGTCGTCGAACCCGCAGTCGACGCCCGATGTCCCCGTTGACAGCCGTCACGGTCGCGGTAACTCGCGCTTGGTGCCATCCACGGCGGTCAGCATGCCTGCCTACCTCACGATGACCTTCGCCGGCTCACCGCCATCGCACTCCGCGTCCGCGCAATTACGGCCGTCGACTCTTCCGTCCACTCCTCGGCCGGTGACGGGAGACGGTCCTCGCCGACCGGCGTCCCGTCGATCGAGGCATTGCCACCGAACCCTCCAGTAAGCACGATCGCACCGGCGAGGCCCCCGCCGACGACGCCGTCCGTCACGTCCCAGCGGTCATCCTTGGGTCTCGTCCGCGGGTCGATGGACCATGTCGAGGATGTCCTGCGCAGCCAGCGCGGGCGTGATCTCACCGTCGCGGACTCGCCGCTCCAGATCCTGGCGATTGGCCCGCACCGCGTCGTTGGACATCACCCGGTCCAGCACGGCATCACGCACCATCGACCACATCCACTCGACCTGTTGGGTGCGGCGTCGCGCGTCGAACCGACCCGCGTCGGTGAGCACCTGACGATGCTTCAGCACCGTCGCCCACAACTCGGACAAGCCGGTGCCCTCCAAGGCGCTCATCGTCAAAACTGGTGGGCGCCAAAGGGTATCGCGTGGGTAGAGCAGCCGAAGCGCGGCGGCGAGTTCACGCGCGGCGGCCTTGGCCTCGGTCGCGTGCGGCCCGTCGGCCTTGTTCACCACGACGACGTCGGCGAGTTCGAGGACGCCCTTCTTGATGCCCTGCAACTGGTCACCCGTACGTGCCAGCGTCAGGAATACGAAGGTGTCCACCATGTTCGCGACCGTCACCTCCGACTGACCGACACCCACGGTCTCCACCAGGACGACGTCGTACCCGGCGGCCTCCAGCAGGACGATCGTCTCCCTGGTGGTCTTGGCGACACCGCCCAACGTGCCCGATGTCGGCGACGGCCGGATGTACGCATCGGGATGGACGGCGAGCCGGGACATCCGCGTCTTGTCGCCGAGGATCGAGCCACCGGTCCTGGTCGACGACGGGTCGACAGCGAGCACCGCGACCCGGTGCCCTTGCTCGATGAGATATATGCCGAGCGCTTCGATGGCCGTCGACTTCCCCACCCCGGGCACCCCGGTGATGCCGACGTGCATCGCGCTGCCCGCATCGGGCACGAGCTCCATCAGCAGGCGCTGCGCGCTCTCCCGGTGGTCGGCCCTCGTCGACTCGACGAGGGTGATCGCCCTGGCTAGCGCCGACCGGTCCCCGCTGCGAACGGCCTTGGCGAGCTCGGAGACCACATCCCCGGTCGCTTCGCCCCTGCCCTCGGAGACCACATCCCCGGTCGCTTCGCTCCTACCCTCCGTGGGGTCCATTTAGCTCAGCGTGTAACCCTGCCGCTCGGCCAACTTCTCGAGCAGGCCGATCGCGGCGTCGGCGATGACCGTGCCCGGAGGGAAGATCGCGGTGGCGCCCGCCGCGTACAGCTCATCGAAGTCGCCGGGAGGAATCACCCCGCCGACCACGATCATGATGTCCGGCCTGCCCGCCTCGGCGAGCGCATCGCGGAGTGCGGGCACCAACGTGAGGTGCCCGGCGGCGAGCGACGAGACCCCCACGACGTGGACGTCGTTGTCGGCGGCCTGGCGGGCCACCTCGTCGGGGGTCGAGAACAGCGAGCCCACGTCGACGTCGAAGCCGATGTCGGCGAAGGCCGTCGCGATCACCTTCTGGCCGCGGTCGTGCCCGTCCTGTCCCATCTTGGCGACCAGGATGCGGGGCCTGCGGCCGTCGGCCTCGGCGAACTTCTCGACCAGTTCGGTGGCCGCCGTAACGTTGCTGACCTTGCCCACCTCGTCTCGGTAAACCCCCGCGATGGTGCGGATCTCGGCCTGGTGACGACCGTAGACCTTCTCCAGCGCGTCGGAGATCTCCCCCACCGTCGCCTTCGCGCGTGCGGCATCGATGGCAAGCGCCAGCAGGTTGTTGCCGAGGCCATCAGCCCCTGACAGCCCTGAATCCGCTGCAGCCCTTGACAATTCGGCGAGTGCGGACTGCGTCGCGGCCTCGTCCCGGTCGGCTCGCAGCTGCTCGAGCTTGGCGATCTGCTCACCGCGTACGCGGCTGTTCTCGACCTTGAGGACCTCGACCTCCTGGTCGGAGTCCACCTGGTACTTGTTGATGCCGATCACGGTCTGGGCACCCGAGTCGATGCGTGCCTGGGTGCGCGCCGCCGCCTCCTCGATGCGTAGCTTCGGGATGCCCTCGCTGATCGCCTGCGCCATGCCCCCGTGCTCGGCGACCTCAGCGATGTGCGCGCGGGCCTTCTCGGCGAGCTGATGCGTCAGCCACTCCACGTAGTACGAGCCACCCCAGGGGTCGATGGGCCGAGTGGTCCCGGACTCCTGCTGCAGCAGCAGCTGGGTATTGCGGGCGATGCGCGCCGAGAAATCGGTGGGCAGCGCAAGGGCCTCGTCGAGTGCGTTGGTGTGCAGTGACTGAGTGTGCCCCTGGGTGGCGGCCATCGCCTCGATGCACGTGCGGGCCACGTTGTTGAACGGGTCCTGGGCCGTCAGCGACCAGCCTGAGGTCTGCGAATGGGTCCGCAGTGACAGCGACTTGTCGTTCTTGGGATCGAACTGCGCGACCAGCTCGCTCCACAGCAGGCGGCCCGCCCGCAGCTTGGCCACCTCCATGAAGAAGTTCATGCCGATGCCCCAGAAGAACGACAGTCGCGGCGCGAACTTGTCGATCGACAGACCGGCGTCGAGGCCGGCCTTGATGTACTCGACTCCATCGGCGAGCGTGTACGCGAGCTCCAGATCGGCTGTCGCACCGGCCTCCTGGATGTGGTATCCGGAGATCGAGATGGAGTTGTACTTCGGCATCTTGACGCTGGTGTATCCAAAGATGTCGGAGATGATCCGCATCGACGCCTTCGGCGGATAGATGTAGGTGTTGCGGACCATGAACTCCTTGAGGATGTCGTTCTGGATGGTCCCCGCCAGTTTCTCCGGCGGCACGCCCTGTTCCTCGGCGGCCGCGACGTAGAGCGCCAGGATCGGCAGCACGGCGCCGTTCATGGTCATCGACACCGAGACCGTCGACAGGTCGATACCGTCGAACAGCTGCCGCATGTCAAGGATGGAATCGATGGCGACACCGGCCATTCCGACGTCACCCGCCACGCGTGGATGGTCCGAGTCGTAGCCGCGGTGGGTCGCCAGGTCGAACGCGACCGACAGTCCCTTCTGCCCGGCGGCCAGGTTGCGGCGATAGAACGCGTTGGACTCCGCCGCGGTGGAGAAGCCCGCGTACTGCCGGATGGTCCACGGCTGGTTCACGTACATCGTGGGGTACGGGCCGCGGACGAACGGTGGCGCACCAGGGAAGGTGTCCAGTGGATACCCTGCCGCCACGGCCGAGTCACGGTCGGCGGCGACGTAGACGGGTTTGACGTCGATGCCCTCGGGGGTGACCCAGTCGAGCTGCTCTGCCGTGTAGCCGTGGGCGGCAGCGGCGGCCGCCACGTGCTCGGTAACGGCGGACTCGGTGGCGGGCGCACCGACCGTGTCACCGTGTAAAGGGACGTCGGCGAAGCTGGCGATGTTCCGGGGGGTTACCTCCGGAGCCGCGCCTGCGGCGACATCAGATGCAGTCATGTCAGGCCCCCAATCGATCGAGCAGGGTGGAGAGCGCCGCGATGGCGTCGATCTTGGCGGTCAGGTATTCGTCGGGCTTGTTCGCGGCATCCGCGACCGCCTTCTCCGGTCCCGCGAGGTAGACGTGTGAAACACCGGCTGCGCGAGCGGCTTCCACCACGCCGGAGACCTCTTCGGCGTACCGCGCGTCGGTTCCGCAGATGACCGCGGCGACCGGACTGCCTGCCTCCGACACCACGCGGGCGACACCCTCCGCATCCACGGTGCCCGGATTCACCGTCTCGACTCCACCGGAGGCCAGCAGGTTGGCCGCGAAGGTGGTGCGGACGTTGTGCTCGGCGAGCGGTCCCACCGGCAGCAGCAGCGCCCTCGGGCGCGCATCGTTGGCCGCAAGGTAGGCATCCGATCGGTCGCGCAGCGCCTCGAAGGCCCCCGCGTACCTGTCGACGGGCGAGTCCGAATCCGAGGCGGGCAACGGCGCTTCGGCGAGATTCGGGTATTCGTTGACCCCGGTCAGGGCGGTCCTTCGGTGCGCGATGTCCTCGCTGCGTCGGTTCCGAACTTCGGCGATCTCGGCGGCGACGTGGTCGCGGGCTGCGGTGAATCCGCCCCTGGCCTCGACATCCTGGAAGTGCTTCCAGGCCTGCTCGGTGAGTCTGCGGGTCAGGTCCTCGATGAACCAAGAGCCTCCGCCGGGGTCGAGTACCCGGCCGAGGTGCGACTCCTCCAACAGCAGGAGTTGCGTGTTGCGCGCCATACGGCGAGCGAAAGTCCTTGCCACGCCAGGCAACCCGCCGTCGATCGCGCTGTCGAACTCGCAGACCTGGACGGTGTCCGCGCCGCCGACACCCGCGCCGAACGCGCCGAGCGTGGTACGCAGCATGTTCACCCACGGGTCGCGCTGCGCCATCATGGGTCGCGAGGTGACGGCGTGGATGGTGGCCGCGCCCGCGTCCGGATGCCCGACCACCTCGGCGACTCTGGCCCAGAGTTGGCGGGCCGCCCGCAGTTTGGCGATCGTCATGAACTGGTCGTCGTCGGCAGCGAAGCGGAACGCGATCTGGCGCAACGCATCCGGCACTGCGACGCCGCCGTCAGCGAGCAGTCGCAGGTAGTCCACTCCGGCCGCGACCGCGCCTGCGAGCTCCCACGCGGCGCTGGCGCCGAGATCGTGAAAGGTTGACCCGTCGACGGTCACCGCACGCACGCCGCCGCCGTATCCGACGGTCCTGGCTGCGGTCTCGACGACCTCCTCGATCGTCGGCGCCGCCCGGCCGGTGAGCGCCGCGGTCAGTGGATCCGCGCCAAGGTCGACGGACAGCCTGCGCCGCTTGTCGTCGTCGAAGTCCTGAACCAGCGCCAGCAGGGCGTCGGCCGCGGCGCCGTACTCCGCACCCGCGTCGACGAGCACGGGAACCAACTCGAGGAAGACGCCCTCGAGCAGCCGGTCAAGGTCGTCGGTCGAGGCACCCCCAGCGCCGACCCGCAGCACCAGGGCGCTGACGCCGTCGGAGAGAGCGGCGAGGACCTCGTTGTTGCCGTCGGAGACGGCGGTGTGGTCGTTGCCGTCGGAGACGGCGGTTTGCCCGGTCAGCGGGAACGACTCGGCGACCTTCCAGCCCGACCTGACGTCGCGCAGCGCGTCACCACCGCGCGCGAACGGCCACTGTCCGGGCAGCGACGGCTCTGGCGATGCGTCGAGACCGGTGTAGAGCGGGCGCACCGGGAAGCCCTCGTAGGTCGGCGAGTCGAGAAGCCGCTCGGGTTCGGTACCCAGGTCGGCGGGGTCCTTGCGGCTGCTCTTCGCCAGCACGCCTGCCACTGCGGCGCGCCAGGCTTCGAGGTCGGATTCCATCGTGCCGACGTTGGCACTGGACCCCTGTACGGACACCGGCATCTCCCTGTTGTCGCGCGTGTGACGAACCACCCGCCCATCAGGCTAAATGATCGGGATCACGTGACATCCGCGCGGGCTGCCGTCTCGCGGCCTCGTCGGCGGGAGGCATCGGCGAACGGCACGTACCCTTGAAAATCGTGAAGCCCGTCGTCAGCACGTTGCGCGGGGTCATTGCCGCGGTCGTGGCGACCGCCAGGCAGGTTCCCCGACGCCGCGTGGCCGCCATCGCGGCCGCCGCTGTGATTCTCGTCGCACTCGTGCTCCTGGTGCCGCTGCCGACTGCTGTACAGCTGCGCGATTGGGCGACGTCAATGGGGCCGTGGTTCCCGCTGGCGTTCCTCGCCGCCCACATCGTGGTGACGGTGTTTCCCTTCCCCAGGACGGCGTTCACGCTGGCCGCGGGGTTGCTGTTCGGCCCGGCGCTTGGGGTCGGCATCGCACTGGTCGCCAGCACGGTGAGCGCCGTGATCGCACTGGTGTCGGTGCGCGCCGCCGGGTGGCAGCTCAATCGGCTGGTCCAACATCCGCGGGTGGACGCGCTCAACGCCAGGCTCGAGCAGCGGGGTTGGCTGACCGTGCTGTCGATGCGGATGATCCCTGCGGTGCCGTTCTCGGTCCTCAACTACGCGGTGGGCGCGTCGGCGATTCGCCTACTGCCGTACACGCTGGCCACCATCGTCGGGCTGTTTCCTGGCACCGCCGCCATCGTGATCTTCGGGGACGCACTGACCGGCCACGTCAGCCCGCTGCTGTTCCTGATCTCGGTGTGCACGGCCAGTCTCGGCGTCGCAGGCCTGATCTACGAGATCCGTGGCCATCGGCGTCACCCCAGTGGTGCGGCCGAACCGGATGCCGCCGAGCCCGTCGGCACGCCCTGAACCGTCAGCGCTCCGTAGAGACCGAGGAATCCGGCGGCCGCGAGCAGCCCAGGACTCCAGTCCCTGGCCTTGACGTGGAAGGCGACGGCGAGCACGAAGTACACCGTGCACATCAGCGTGGTCAGCCGCGCGAGCGCAGGGAACTTGTAGACCGACAACAGCCCGAGCGAGGCAGCCCCCTTCACGATCGGTAACACCGGCCGTAGTTCCTCGGCCAGGCCCACGTCGTCGAGCGCCTTCCTGATGGGCGGGATCTGCAGACCGCACGCGATCGCGTCGCCTGCCTGCATCGCCGCGAGGGCGACGTAGGTCCTGCGATCGGTGAGCAGACTCATTGCTGCCCAGGGGCACCGTGTCTGGGGACCGGCTGCGTGTATTCGCCAGGGTCCTGGGTCTGCTGCGACAGCGGTGCGTACTGCGGTGGCGCGTCGATGGCACTCGTCACGGGGGTACGCGCCTCGGCGACCGCCTGCGCGACGGCCTGCGCGATCTCGGGGTCGGTCTTCGTGTCGAACCACCCGGCGACCTCCGCCGAGTCGTCCTCCGGCTTCGGCAGGTTCTCCTCCACCGGTGACGGCTGGTAGCGGAATACGCCGTCCTCCCCCGGCGCGCCGAGCATCTTGGTGAAGCCCTGCAGCGCCGTCCCGAAGTCGCTCGGCACCAGCCAGACCTTGTTTGCCTCACCCTTCGCCATCAGGGGCAGCGTCTGCAGGTACTGGTAGGCCAGCATCTCGGGGGTGGGCCTGCCTGCCTTGATCGCCGCGAACGTCTTCTCGATGGCCTTTGCCTGACCCTGTGCCTGCAGATAGGACGCGGCCCGCTCGCCCTGGGCGCGCAGCATTCTGGACTGCCGGTCGGCCTCGGCGGCCAAGATCGCGGCCTGCTTGGCGCCCTCGGCGGAGAGGATCTGAGCCTGCTTCTGGCCCTCTGCCTGCTTGATCGACGCTTCGCGACTGCCCTCTGCGGTCAGGATCATCGCGCGCTTCTCACGGTCGGCGCGCATCTGCTTCTCCATCGAGTCCTGGATCGACGGCGGCGGATCGATGCTTCGGAGTTCCACGCGCGCCACCCGGAGTCCCCATCGCCCGGTGGCCTCGTCGAGCACGCCACGGAGCTGACCGTTGATCTGGTCGCGGGAGGTCAGCGCCTGCTCGAGGGTCATCCCGCCGACCACGTTGCGCAGTGTGGTGGTGGTCAGCTGCTCGACGCCGACGATGTAGTTGCTGATCTGGTAGACGGCGGCCTGCGGATTTGTCACCTGGAAGTACACGACGGTGTCGATGTTGACCGTCAGGTTGTCCTCGGTGATCACCGGCTGCGGGGGGAACGACACGACCCGTTCGCGCAGATCTACCCTGGCGCGGATCTTGTCGATGAACGGCAGCAGCAGCGTGAGCTGACCCGACACGGTCTTGCTGTACCGACCCAGCCGTTCGATGACCGCGGCCTCCGCCTGCGGTATCACCTTCACCGACTTGGCGACGACGATGATCGCGAAGATCACCAGCACCGCAGCCAGAACCAACCCGAAGATCGCACCGTCCATTGCAGTTCCTCCCTAACCTCAGATGCCCTTGAAGACGACCGCGGTGGCACCGTCGATGCGCACGACGGTCACGTGGTCCCCGGGTTCGTACACATCGTCGTCGTCGAGCGGTCGCGCCGTCCAGACCTGCCCCTCGAGTTTCACCTGGCCCTCGTGGCGTCCGACCCTGTCCAACACCAGCGCACTCTTGCCCTCGAGAGCCTTCATCGGCTCAGGAAGTCCGGTGCCCGCCGCAAACCGTTTGCGCAGCGCGGGCCGCACCATGATCAGCAGCAGGATCGACACCGCCGCGAAGACCGCGCCGTCGACCCACACCGGACCGCCGAACAGCGCGCTGGCACCGGCGGCCGACAATGCGCCGCCGCTGAGCATCAGCAGGAAGAGGTCACCGGTCAGGGCCTCCGCACCGGCCAGGGCCAGCGCCGCGACCAGCCAGATCAGTGCGCCCATGCCGCCAGCCTAACGCGTATCCCGCTCTCCGAGCCGTCAACAACTACACTGCGTGCATCATGTGGTGCCCCAGTGTTTCACTCTCGGTTTGGGCCAACGCCTGGCTCGCGGGCGTCGCCGCGCCGGACGACGTTCTCGATGCGCTATCACTTTGGGCGCCAAGGCATTCCGTCACCGCCTACGACTCGGTCGCAGCGGGTGCCACGGGCCTGCCATGGCCGGATCTGACGGATGCGGGCGCGGTCTCGATGCTGCAGACGCTGCGCACGGCGGCGGGGCCGCCGACCGGTGAACCGGCGATCGCCGTCGCGTTGCCCATTCCCGGCGACGTTCGCGGATTGCCCGCTGGTACCCAGTTCACCCTCGACGCCATCTCGGCGGGCGAGGCGATCACCGTGTCATACCAGGGTGTCAGTGCGATCGGACTGGTCCCGGAATTCGCCTACGACGAATCCGACCCGGATTACGACCACACCGACGACGAGTCGACCGACCACTACCCCGAACCGATTGCCCTGTCGTGGACCGTGTACTCGCTGCCGACGGTGCCGGTCGGCGAACACGAGGACCTCGGACAGGCCGAGTACGAACTTCGGGCAGCGGTACGTTCGGCGGCCGATGCGCTGGGCACGCTGAGGGCAGGGATGACGTCGGCCGACGTCGCCGACCCCCGTGGTCTGGTCGAGCAGGTCCTCGAGTCGGCGCGGCTGCACCGCGCCCCCGACCACGCTCCGGAGCGTGCCCTACGGGTTCTCGAGAACGCGGCTCACGTCGATGCCATCATCACGGTCAGCTCAGGGCTGATGCCGATCGGGCTGCAGTCGTCGTCGGAGATGCAGATCGCCAACGACGCGCTCCGGCCGCTGGTGAGCGTGGTGCGTTCGGCGCGGATGGCGGCCGTCAGCGCGATCCTGCACTCGGCGTGGCGAAGCTAGCGACGCACCTGGGAGAGGACGGGCACGGCTGCCCGTTCACGTCGTAGCCGCAGCCCGCCACCGCGTCGGGATCTGGGTCCGTCACCCTCGCTTCGGTTCGCGCACCGCTCAATTCGTCGACGAGGTCGATGACGAGCCGGGCGAACCGAGGATCGGCGTTGGGGGTCGTCGAGCGCGCGAGGGCGATGCCGGCCGCGTCGGCCTGCTCGCGCAATTCGTTGTCCAGATCCCACACCACTTCGATGTGGTCGGCGACGAAACCGATCGGGCAGACCACGACGGCCTTCGTGCCTGCCGCGGCGAGCGCCGAAAGATGATCGCCCACATCGGGTTCCAGCCACGGCACCTGCGGGGGGCCGGACCTCGACTGCCACACCTGGTCGTAGTCGACGCATCCCGCCGCGTCCGCGACCAGCCGGGTGGCACGCGCCACCTGCCTGCTGTACAACCGCGGACCCTGGCGCTCGTCCGCGGCCACCGGCACGGAGTGTGCGGTGAACACCAACCGGGCGTCGGACCGCAGATCCTCGGGCAGCGACTTCCGTGCCTCCCTGATGCCGTCGGCGAACATCTCGACGAACAACGGGTGGTCGAAGTAGTGGCGCAGCTTCACCAGCTCGGGCGCTGCATCGCCGACCGCTGCCCTGGCCCGTGCGATGTCCTCGTTGTACTGCGTACAGCCCGAGTACCCACCCCACGCGGACGTCACGAAGACCGCCGCCCGACGCACCCCGTCGTCGCGCATCTGCGCAACGGTGTCCTCCACGAATGGATCCCAGTTGCGGTTGCCGAAGTAGACCGGCAGGTCGCGGCCGCGGCTGGCGAGTTCGGCACGCAACTGGTCGATCAGCGCACGGTTGATCCCGTTGATCGGCGAGACCCCACCGAAGTGCAGGTAGTGCTCGGCGACGCCGTCCAGGCGTTCCGGCGGGATGTTGCGACCGCGGGTGACGTTCTCCAGGAACGGTCGCACCTGCTCCGGACCTTCGGGACCGCCGAAGGACAGCAGCAGAAGAGCATCGAAGGGCACGTCAGTCGATCCTTTACAGCAACTGCGTGTGTGCGCCGCCGTCGGCGTAGACGATGGTCCCCGTCGTGGCGGGCAGCCAGTCGGAGATCAACGCGCACACCGTCTTCGCGACAGGCGTCGGGTCCTTCATGTTCCAACCGATGGGGGCCCGCTGATCCCAGCCCTCTTCGAGCAGCTTCATCTGGTCGCCCGCCTCGGCGCCGAGCGCCCCGCCGACGATCGCACTCATGGCCAGGGTGCGGATCGGGCCAGCCGCAACGAGATTGGATCGCACGCCGAACTGTCCGGCTTCACGGGCGACGAAGCGGTTGACCGACTCCAGCGCACTCTTGGCGACGGTCATCCAGTTGTAGGCGGGCATGGCGCGCGTGGGGTCGAAGTCCATGCCGACGATCGAGCCACCGGAGTTCATCACCGGCAGCGTCGCCTTGGCGAGCGAGGCGTACGAGTACGCCGAGATGTGGATGCCCTTGGCGACGTCCTCGTACGGTGCGTCGAAGAAGGGGTTGATGCCCATGCCGGTCTGCGGCATGAAGCCGATGGAGTGGACGACGCCGTCGAGCTTGTTGCCCTCGCCGATCACCTCGGTGATGCGGTCCGCGAGGCTGGCGAGGTGCTCCTCGTTCTGCACGTCGAGTTCCAGCAGCGGCGCTGGGTTCGGCAGCCGGTCGGCGATGCGCTGGATCAACTTCATCCGGTCGAATCCGGTCAGCACCAGTTCGGCGCCCGCCTCCTGCGCCACCTTCGCGATGTGGAACGCGATCGACGAGTCGGTGATGATGCCCGTGACGAGGATGCGCTTGCCCTCGAGTAACCCTGCCATGTTGAAAGTCCTTACTGTTCGAACGATTTCGAGAAGTGCTAGTGACCCATGCCCATGCCGCCGTCGACCGGGATGACCGCGCCCGCGATGTAGCTGGCATCCTCCGAGGCCAGGAAGCTGACCGCCCCGGCGACCTCCTCGGCGGTGCCGACCCGCTTCGCGGGAATGAATTCCAGTGCGCCCGCTTGGATCCGCTCGTCCAGCGAACGGGTCATCTCGGTGTCGATGTAGCCGGGCGCGACGACGTTGGCGGTGACGCCCGCCTTGGACAGCTCGCGGGAGATCGAGCGGGCCATGCCGATGAGGCCCGCCTTGGCGGCCGCGTAGTTGGCCTGGTTGCCGATGCCCCACATACCCGACACCGATCCGATGAAGATGATCCGGCCGAACCGCTTGCGCTGCATGCTGCGCGAGGCCCGCTGGGCGACCCGGAAGGCGCCGGTGAGGTTGGCGTTGATGACGTTCTCGAATCGCTCCTCGGTCATCCGCATCAGGAACGCATCCTGGGAGATGCCGGCGTTGGACACCAGGACCTCGACCGGACCCTGGTGTTCCTCGACTTCGGTGAAGGCGCGGTCGACGGCCTCGTTGTCGGTGACGTCACACTCGACGCCGAACAGCCCGTCGGGGGCACCGGATCCGCGATGCGTGACGGCCACCTTGTGACCGTCGGCGGCGAGACGCTGCGCGATCGCCAGACCGATGCCGCGGTTGCCGCCGGTGACCAGAACGGAGCGCGAAACGAACTCAGGCATAACGGCCAACCTATCGCCTCGCCTGGCCGTGGCCGAAATCGGCCGCGCTCACTATCCCGGCAGACGGCGGTTGATGAGCAAAGCCGCGAGCGCCGCCAGAGCCAGCACCAGAGAGCCGAGCCGCAGCCATCCCACGCTGGCATCACCCTTGATGGTCTCGTAGCCGATCTGCTCCTGCAGCGACGTGAAGACCGCCTTGAGTTGCTCCAGGCTGGACGCCGTATAGGCGTTGCCGCCGGACAGTTCGGCGATCTTCTGCAGCATCTCGTCGTCGACCGGCACGGGCTGGCGTTGGTCGTTGATCTCGACGTAGCCGTACTTGGTGCCGAAGGACACCGTGGAGATCGGCACGCCCTGGTCATCTGCCGTGCGGGCCGCGGTGTAGGCGCCCTTCGGGTTGTCCGGATTCGACGGCACCGTCTCCTTGCCGTCGGACATCAGCACGATGCGCGCAGGCGGAGGTGCGTCACCGCCGCCGATGACCGCGCCAACGGTCGCGATGGCCTGCAGGGCGGTGAAGATGCCCTCACCCGTCGCGGTGCGGTCGGCCAGTTGCAGCTTGTCGATCGCGGCCTTGCTGGCGTCGCGGTTGGTGGTCGGCGACACCAGCACCGTGGCGGTGCCGGCGTAGGCGATCAGACCGAGGTTGATGCCGGGTGTCAACTGGTCGGCGAACTGTTTGGCGGCCTCCTGGGCGGCGGCCAGCCTGCTCGGTGCGACGTCGGTCGCGCGCATCGATTGCGACACGTCGATGACCAGCATCACCACTGCCCGGTTGCGAGGAATGCGGACGTCGTTGGTGGGCCCGGCCATGGCGACCGTGAAGAGCAGCAGGGACAGCACCAGCAGGATCGCGGACAGGTGCCGCCAGCGCGACGGCCGTTTGGGGGCCACGCTCTCCAGCAGTTCCATGTTGGCGAAGCGCAGCATGCGCTTCTGCCTGGCGACCTGAACGACGACGTACAGGGCGACCAGGCCCAGCACGACGAACAGGAAGAGGAAGAACCATGGGTTCTTGAACCCCGTCAGACTCAACGGGCCCAAAATCGGTAATATCATGTGCAACTTGTCATTTCAGTAATCGGTAGGCAAGCGCTCATCGGGAGGCAAGGGCTCCCCGGCGTCGGCTGGCCACGAAGCGTACGACATCGGCGATCCAGTCCCGGTCGGTGCGCAGGGTCAGCAGCGGAGCGCCGCAGCGGCGCAGTGTTCGGGCCACGTCGGCACGGTGCTCAGCCGCCGCCTTCGCGAAGTCGGCACGCAGCTGGGCATCGATGGTGAACTCGCGGGTCACGCCGGACTCGGTGTCCTGCAGGATCACGTCACCGACGTCGGGCAGTTCGACGTCGCGCGGATCGATGATCTCGATGCCGAGCACCTCGTGCCGCCCGGCGATGGCCCGCAGCGGCCGCATCCAGTTGATCGGACCGAGGAAGTCGCTGATGATCACCGCCATGCCGCGCCGCCGTTCCGGCCTGCGCAGGGCGTCGATGGCGGCAGCCAAGTCACCGCGCACGCCGAGGGGGGCCCGCGGCATGGTGGCGATCGCGCGCAACAGTTCGTGCTCGTGGATCCGACCGCTGAGCGCAGGCACCCGCTTGGTGGTCTCGCCGTTGGTGATCACCGCGCCGAGGCGATTACCGCCACCGCTGTTGAGGAACGCGATGGCCGCGGCGGCCGCCACGGCCAGGTCGCGCTTCTCGCAGCCCGCCGTGCCGAAGTCCAGGCTGGCGGAGACGTCCACCACCAGCCAGGTCTCGAGTTCGCGGTCCGCGATCATCTGCCGCACGTGCGGCGTCGTGGTGCGAGCGGTCACCGACCAATCCATGCGGCGGACGTCGTCACCGGGCTGGTAGACGCGGGAATCCCCCGGTTCGGAGCCCGGCCCTGGGACCAACCCCTGGTGATCACCGTGCAGCACGCCGTCGAGCTTGCGGCGGACCGTCAGCTCGAGCTTGCGGAGCGCCACCGAGAGCTCGGGGTCCCTGATCTGACCGCGTTGCAGTGATGGCAGGTCGACGCGGCCGGACGGCCCGCTCACCGACCGCCGGCCGCCGCCGGGGCGGGCATGGCGGGCGCCACCGAATGTCCTTGCTGCGGAATGGCATTCACCTGTGGCAGCGCAACGGTCTGCATGATCCGGTTGATGACCGTCTCGGCGGACACCTCGTCGGCCAACGCGTCGTACGTCAGCACCAGACGGTGGCGCAGCACGTCGGGGATGACCTCGACCACGTCCTGGGGGATGACGTAGTCACGTCCACGCACCAGGGCCAGTGCCCGTGAGGCGGCGATGATGCCGAGCGAGGCGCGGGGCGACGCGCCGTAGGCGATCCACGCCTTGGCGTCGGGCATCCCGAACTTCTCGGGCTCGCGGGTGGCGGTCACGATGCGGACGACGTAGTCGACGAGCGCGTGGTGGACGAAGATGCTCGCCGCGATGTCCTGCAGCCGCAGCAGATCACCGGTGTTGAGGATCTGCTTGGGCTCCGGGGGCTTCACACCCATCCGGTAGATGATCTCGCGCTCTTCCTCGGGCGTCGGGTAGTCGACGTTCAGCTTGAACAGGAACCGGTCGCGCTGAGCTTCCGGGAGCGAGTACACGCCCTCCTGCTCGATCGGGTTCTGGGTGGCCATGACGAGGAACGGGCTTGGCAGCGGGAAGGTCTTGCCGCCGAGGGAGATCTTGCGCTCGGCCATGATCTCGAGCAGCGCGGACTGGACCTTCGCCGGGGCGCGGTTGATCTCGTCGGCGAGCAGGAAGTTGACCATCGCAGGTCCGAGCTCGATGTCGAACTCCTCCTTGCCCATCCGGTAGATGCGGGTACCGACGATGTCGGTGGGCACCAGGTCGGGGGTGAACTGAATGCGCGCGAACGTGCCGCCGACGACCTTGGCGAACGTCTCCACCGCGAGGGTCTTCGCCACACCGGGAACGCCCTCGAGCAGGACATGGCCCTTGGCGAGCAGGCCGACCAGCATCCGCTCGACGAGCTGATCCTGGCCGACGATGATCCGCTTGACCTCGAAGATCGCCCGCTCGAGGGTGTGCACCTCGTGCTGAAGGCCACCGTTGGTGGACGGAGCCTGAGCGGGACCTCCCTGCGGGAAGCCCTGCGTCGGGGGCTGCCCGGGGAAACCTCCGGCGCCCTGCGGCGGCCCACTCGGTGACGTCATTCAGTTTCCTCCCACATGTTCTGGTCCGGCGCCTGCGTTCAGACCGCTGGTCGTGCTTCATCTCGGGGGCGCCAGAGCCACTCGGCGGACGCTCCCCGTCAACTATTCCAGGCAGTTCGGAATCCGTCGACGTGCCCTACCGCGGGCGGTCCCGTTCAGGACTCGATGAACCGCACCAGATGCGGCGACATTCCTGCGGTGCGCACCGGGCTGACGGTGACCTTGCCTGCGCTTCCCGAGGCTTCGAGCATCTTGCCGTTGCCGAGGAAGATCGTCACGTGCTGGCTGCCGCCGGGCCCGTAGAAGATCAGGTCGCCGCGCTTGGCCTGCGACGGCGGGATCGGACGTCCGGCGTTGTACTGGTCGCCCGAGTACTTCGGAATTTGGACGCCGACGCCTGCGAAGGCGTAGCGGGTGAACCCGGAGCAGTCGTAGCCGATCTTGCCAGTGTCGTAGTCGACGCCCTCGCTGGGGCCGGTGAGCGATCCGCCGCCCCACGAGTAGGGCACGCCCATCTGCGATCCGCCCCGACGGATCACGTACTCGATGGCCTCGGGACCGCGGACCCGGCCGCCGGGATTGGCTGCGGAGGACGGATCGCTGGCGAGCCCGAGGCTGGCCAGGAACTGATGGCCGAGGCTCTGGGTGGTCTGCAGCGCGATCCGGCTCGCCGCGAACGACGCGTTCGCCATCGCAACCGGATCACCGGGCGCCCCCGAGCTGACCACCTTCGGCAGTGTCGGGTCCCATTGCCCGTCGGTGGGGTCGGCACTGGCCGGCGCAACTGCGCCGAAGACCAAGGCACACCACGACAAGGCGAGCGCGAGGGCATGGCGATGGAACTTCGAGGGCAAGACAACCACCATCAGTATTCGATGTAGCGAATGACGTACGGCGTCATGCCGCTGGTCCGGACGGGTGACACCTTCACGGTGGAGCCGGTGTACGGGGCCTCCAGCATCTGGCCGTTGCCGAGATACAGGGTTACGTGCTGGCTGCCACCGGGGCCGTAGAAGATGACGTCGCCGCGGCGCATCTGGGACGACGGGATCTTGCGGCCCAGGTCGTACTGGGCGCCCGAGTAGTGGGGCAGCTTGATGCCGACACCGGCGAACGCGTAGAGGATCAGGCCGGAGCAGTCGAAACCCGTTGTGCCCGCACCTGAGTCGATGCCACGGCTCGGCCCGACGGCTGTGCCGCCGCCCCACGAGTAGGGCACGCCCATCTGCGAACCCGCGCGCTGGATGACGTACTCCGAGGCCTGCCTGCCGTAGACCCGGGGTATCGCGCCGTTGGTGTATCCGGTCGGGGTGGGCAGGATGCCGAGCTTCTGCAGGAAGCCGCGGCCCATCTGCTGGGTGGCCTGCGCCGAGGTGGTGGCGATCCCGAGGACGGTGTTGAGGATCGCGATCGGGTCGCCGCTGACGAAGGCGCTCGGGATCGCGGGCAGCGTGGGATCCCAACCGGTGTCCCACTTCGAGTTGCCCGGCGCCGCCGCTGCGGGGTCACGGTCCCAGTTGGTCGAGGGGTTGGCGGCCGCGGCGACCGGCGCCGCCTGGGGCGCGGCGGGGGCTGCGGGGGCGGACCATTCGCGGGCCTTGTCGAGCTGCGCCTGCGCCGCGGAGCGCTGGGCGACGAGCTGATCCAGCTGTGCCTGCTGGTCCTTGAACGTCTGCTGCGTTTGTGTCAGCGAGGCGACGGCGGCGTCCTGGCTGGATTGGGCGTCGACGACGGACTGGTCCGCCTTCTGCTTGGCGAGCCTGGCGGCTGATTCCCGGTTGGCCTGCTCGGTGCGGGCGCGCTGTAGATCGGTGATGGCCTGCTGCGTGCTGACGTTCAGCGTCTCGCCGGTCGCGGCGGTTTTGAGGATGTCGGCCGGGTCCTTGGCGGTCACGTACGACGCCGAAGGACCGTTCATGTAGGTCGAGGCCGCGAACGTGTCGAAGTGCTCCTGCGCCGAAGAGATGGCGACGTTGGCGTCCTTGAGCGCCACCTGGCTGGCGTCGACCTCGCTCTGGGCGGCGGCGGCGTTCTCGCGCGCGTTCTGGACGTCGAGGATCGCCTTGTTGACGCCCTCCTGCTCGGCCTGGATGTGGGCGCCGAGTTCCTGCAGCTTCTGATCCGCGTTCGCGACGGCGGCGACGAGGCCTGCGATTCCCTCCGGGTTCGCAGGCTCGGCGGTCGAGGCGGCGATGCCGTAGCTGAATGCGGACGTGATGAGAACACCGCATGCGAGCGCACCCGCAATCGAGGCGCGAAGGGTGCGTCTCATTGGACTCCGGTCTCCTAGGCTCAACGCGAACGTGGTGGCACGTCCGTCGGGCCCCCGTAGCCACAGCAGTCACAAGAATCACAACTGCAACAGCAGGCGCCATCTGCACCGTACGTCACATCAAGCACTAAAGAAACGCCAGCAAGAAATTACACGTTTGTAATTGAATGGAAGTTATCGAATGGTGATCTTCGATAAATGAAAGGACGCTCGCAGCGTCAGTTGTCTGCCCCCACAGGGCTTTCCGCGGCGACCGACTTTCGGCCGCGGACCTGCAGAATCCGAGTGGCCACGGCAGCCACCGCCACTCCGAGGACTAGCACGATCGTGAATGGCGTCCACGCGAAATGCGGCGTCTGCAATTCGGTCACGAAATTATGAGCGGCGGCCACCGGAGTGCCGCTCACCTTCGCGACGTCCTGGCCCGCCTCGAGCGTCACTCGATCGAACGTCGGACTGTAGGTGCCCGCGAACGACGGGCTCAGCACCAGCACCGTCGAACCGGGGTATTCCTTGCCGACCTCGGTGGCGATGTCGCGCAGCGGTGTGTCGATCGGGGGGTTCTGATCGAGGACGACGAGCTTGAGGTCGACGCCCTTCTGCTTGGCGTCCGTCACCACCTGTGGCAGGCCGGCATTGGCCGGGACGTGCGGGGCACTGACGCCGTCGGTCCGGAGGTCGTCCTTGACCAGGCTCATGCAGACGTCCGGTGGTGTCGCGCCGGGATCCTTGCCGACGAGATCGCACACCTGCGACGGGATGAACAGTGGCACCTGCGGAGTCGTCACGTGCCAGACGGTACCGCCAACAAGGGGAGATCGGCTGGCAGCACGCCCGGATCAGGAGAAGACTGGGCCCCGCGCCGCAATGGCTTACAGGACAAGCGTACTGTTAGAACCGCAACCGCCGCGACACAGCCCGTCACGGCGAAGATCGAACCGGGAGTTGATGTGACCAGCGTTAATTCGTTTGGAGCCCACGACACGTTGAAGGTCGGGGACGAAGCCTACGAGATCTACCGCTTGGACGCGGTGCCCGGAACCGAGAAACTGCCCTACAGCCTCAAGGTGCTCGCCGAGAACCTGCTGCGCACCGAAGACGGCGCCAACATCACCAAGGACCACATCGAGGCCATCGCCAACTGGGATCCGTCGGCCGACCCGAGCATCGAGATCCAATTCACCCCGGCGCGGGTGATCATGCAGGACTTCACCGGCGTGCCCTGCATCGTCGACCTGGCCACCATGCGGGAGGCCGTCGGGGACCTCGGCGGCGATCCCAACAAGGTCAACCCGTTGGCGCCCGCCGAGATGGTGATCGACCACTCGGTGATCGTGGACGTCTTCGGCAAGCGCGACGCCTTCGAGCGCAACGTCGACATCGAATACTCCCGCAACGGTGAGCGCTATCAGTTCCTGCGGTGGGGCCAGGGTGCCTTCGACGACTTCAAGGTGGTGCCACCCGGCACCGGCATCGTGCACCAGGTGAACATCGAGTACCTGGCGCGCACGGTGATGACCAGGGACGGGGTCGCCTATCCCGACACCTGCGTCGGCACCGACAGCCACACCACGATGGTCAACGGCCTCGGCGTGCTCGGCTGGGGCGTCGGCGGCATCGAGGCGGAGGCCGCGATGCTGGGTCAGCCCGTTTCGATGCTGATCCCCCGCGTCGTGGGCTTCAAGCTCAGCGGCGAGATCAAGCCGGGCGTGACCGCCACCGACGTGGTGCTCACCGTCACCGAGATGCTGCGCAAGCACGGCGTCGTCGGAAAGTTCGTCGAGTTCTACGGCGACGGCGTTGCCGAGGTGCCGCTGGCCAACCGCGCGACGCTGGGCAACATGAGCCCCGAATTCGGTTCGACCGCAGCCATCTTCCCCATCGATGACGTCACGGTCGACTACCTTCGCCTGACCGGCAGGACCGATGAGCAATTGGCTCTCGTCGAGGCGTACGCCAAGGCGCAGGGCATGTGGCACGACGCTGGATCAGAGGGGGCGAAGGAGACTGCTTACTCCGAGTATCTCGAACTGGATCTCGGCGACGTCGTCCCATCCATCGCCGGCCCCAAGCGCCCGCAGGACCGGATCCTGCTCTCGGAGTCGAAGGTGGCGTTCCGCAAGGACATTCACAACTACGTCGAGGAGCAGATGCCTACGGCGTGCACCAAGCTCGACGAGGCGGTCGACGAGTCCTTCCCCGCCAGTGATCCGGTGTCGCTGTCGTTCGCCGACGACGACGCGATCGACGTGCACTCGGCGGCCAATGGATCCGAGGGCAGGCCGAGCAAGCCCGTGAAGGTCAAGTCCGACGAGCAGGGCGAGTTCGTGCTCGATCACGGCGCGGTCGTCGTCGCCGCCATCACGTCGTGCACCAACACGTCCAACCCCTCGGTGATGCTCGGCGCCGCACTGTTGGCCCGCAACGCCGTCGAGAAGGGTCTGACCTCCAAGCCGTGGGTCAAGACCTCGATGGCGCCCGGCTCGCAGGTGGTCAGCGACTACTACGACAAGGCGGGCGTCTGGCCCTACCTGGAGAAGCTCGGGTTCTTCCTCGTCGGCTACGGCTGCACGACGTGCATCGGCAACACCGGACCGCTGCCGGACGCCATCTCCAAGGCCATCAACGACAACGACCTCTCGGTCACCGCCGTGCTGTCGGGCAACCGCAACTTCGAGGGCCGCATCTCCCCCGACGTCAAGATGAACTACCTGGCGTCCCCACCCCTGGTCATCGCCTACGCCCTCGCCGGGACCATGGACTTCGACTTCGAGACCGAGCCGCTCGGTCAGGACGGCGACGGCAACGACGTCTTCCTGAAGGACATCTGGCCGTCGTCGAAGGAGATCTCCGACGTCATCGCGTCGTCGATCGACAGGAAGATGTTCACCGACAGCTACGCCGACGTGTTCAAGGGCGACGAGCGCTGGCGGAACCTGCCGACCCCCGAGGGCAAGACCTTCGACTGGGACCCCAAGTCGACCTATGTGCGCAAGCCGCCGTACTTCGACGGCATGCCGGCCGAGCCCGAACCGGTGAGCGACATCAAGGGCGCCAGAGTCCTTGCGCTGCTTGGTGACTCGGTTACCACCGACCACATCTCACCCGCAGGCAACATCAAGGCCGGGACCCCGGCCGCCCAGTACCTCGACGAGCACGGTGTGGACAAGAAGGACTACAACTCCTACGGCTCGAGGCGTGGCAACCACGAAGTCATGATCCGCGGCACCTTCGCCAACATCCGGCTCAGGAACCAGTTGCTCGACGACGTCTCGGGCGGCTACACCCGCGACTTCACCCAAGACGGCGCACCGCAGGCGTTCATCTACGACGCCGCACAGAATTACGCGGCGCAGGGCATCCCGCTGGTGGTCCTCGGCGGCAAAGAGTATGGATCGGGGTCCTCGCGGGACTGGGCGGCCAAGGGCACCAGCCTGCTGGGCGTCCGCGCGGTGATCACCGAATCGTTCGAGCGCATCCACCGTTCCAACCTCATCGGCATGGGCGTGGTTCCGCTGCAGTTCCCGGCCGGTGAATCGGCGGCGTCGCTCAAGCTGGACGGCACCGAGACCTTCGACATCTCGGGGGTCGAGGACCTGAACGGGGGCAAGACACCGAAGACCATGCACGTCACGGCCACCAAGGAGGACGGCACCAAGGTCGAGTTCGACGCCGTGGTGCGCATCGACACCCCGGGAGAGGCCGACTACTACCGCAACGGTGGCATTCTGCAGTACGTGCTGCGAAACATGCTCAAGGCCTAGGCGACGAGGCCGACCGACGAGCGCTTGCGCGAGGAGACAGATATCCCGTGCCACGGGTAACCGACGACCATCTGGCGGCACGCCGACGTCAGATCCTTGAGGGTGCTCGGCGGTGTTTCGCGCAGTACGGCTACGAGGGCGCGACCGTGCGGCGGCTCGAGCAAACCATCGGGCTGTCGCGCGGCGCAATCTTCCACCACTTCCGCGACAAGGACACGCTGTTCTTCGAGTTGGCGCGCGAGGACGCCGAGCGGATGGCGGACGTGGCGTCCCGCGAGGGGCTCATCCAGGTGATGCGTGACCTGTTGGCCGCGCCAGAGCAGTTCGACTGGCTGGCGACACGATTGGAGATCGCCAGGAAGTTGCGCAACGACCCGGCGTTCCACCAGGGGTGGTCCGAGCGCTCTGTGGAACTGTCCGACGCCACCACCGAGCGACTGCGTATGCAGAAGAAGGCTGGACGGCTGCGGGACGACGTGCCGAGTGACGTTCTGCAGACGTATCTGGATCTCGTCCTCGACGGGCTCGTCGCCAGACTCGCGTCCGGCGACGACCCCGGGAGGCTCGGGGCCGTACTCGATCTGGTCGAGGCATCCGTTCGCCAGCAGTAGCTAGTGGCGACGGCGGTGGTTGGGGCCTCCGCGGCTGCGCATCGTGGTGCCGGATTCGCGCAGCATACTGTGGATGGAGCCGTAGGACTTTCCGGTGGTAGCCACCAAAGACCTTATGCTTGCGCCCTTTTCGTAGGCACTGCGCAGCTCGTCGAGCAACTCATTCCTGGACTTGTCCAGTTCTCTCATCTGTATCTCCCCATTTCCCAGATACCTTCTCGTACCCAGGGGGGCGACGGTTCAATCAGGCTGCTGCATCAGGCCAGTTCGATGAGGTCACGGTATTCGTCGGACCAGTAGTCCTCGGTGCCGTCCGGTAGCAACACCACGCGCTGAGGGTCCAGGGCCTCGGCAGCGCCGGGGTCGTGGGTCACCAGCACGACGGCGCCATGGTAGCTGCGCAAAGCATCGAGCACCTGCTCGCGCGAAGCGGGGTCCAGGTTGTTGGTCGGCTCGTCGAGCAGAAGCACGTTGGCCGTCGAGGCGACCAGACCGGCAAGGGCCAGCCGCGTCTTCTCACCACCGGACAGTGTTCCCGCAGGCTGATCGAGCTGCGGGCCGGTGAACATGAACGCGCCGAGCAGGCTCCGCAGATCCTGTTCACCCGTGTCGGGCGCGGCGTGGCGGATGTTCTCCCACACCGACGCCAACCCGTCGATCGTGTCGTGCTCCTGCGCGAAGTATCCGAGCTTCAACCCGTGGCCGGGCTCGATCACCCCGGCGTCGGCCGACTCGGCGCCGGCCAGGATGCGCAGCAGGGTGGTCTTGCCCGCGCCGTTGAGGCCGAGCACGACGACGCGGGACCCCTTGTCGATCGCCAGGTCGACGCCGGTGAAGATCTCCAGCGAACCGTAGGTCTTGGTCAGCCCCTTCCCCACGAGCGGCGTGCGACCGCATACCGCGGGAGTGGGGAACCTGATCTTGGCGACCTTGTCGGCGACCCGCTCGTCGTCGAGCTCGGCGATCATCCGCTCGGCGCGCCGCAGCATGTTCTGGGCGGCGACCGCCTTCGTGGCCTTGGCACCCATCTTGGCCGCCTGAGTGCGCAGCGCGGACGCCTTCTTCTCGGCGTTGGCGCGCTCGCGCCGTCGGCGCTGCTCGTCGGTGGCGCGGGCATCGAGGTACTTCTGCCAGCCCATGTTGTACACGTCCGCCTCGCCGCGCACGGCGTCGAGGAACCACACCCGGTTGACGACGTCGGCGAGCAGCTCCACATTGTGGCTGATGACGACGAGACCGCCGGTGTGGTTCTGCAGGAACGTGCGCAACCAGCCGATGGAGTCGGCGTCGAGGTGGTTGGTCGGTTCGTCGAGTAAGAGAGTGGTGCCGGAACCTCCAGCCCCCGAACCTCCATCCGACGCGGAGAACAGGATGCGGGCCAGTTCGACGCGGCGCCGCTGACCGCCCGACAGGGTCCGCAACGGCTGGGTCAGGATGCGTTCCGGCAGGCCGAGGCTGGCGCAGATGCGACCCGCCTCGCTCTCCGCGGCGTATCCACCAAGGGCGGCGAAGCGTTCCTCGAGCTCGCCGTAACGCTTGACGGCCTTGTCCCTGGCCTTGTCGTCGGCGACCTCGGCCATGATCGCCTGCTGCTTCTCCAAGTCGGACAGCAGGGTGTCGAGGCCGCGCGCCGACAAGACCCGATCGCGGGCCAGCATGTCGAGGTCGCCTTCTCTGGGATCCTGTGGCAGATAGCCGATCTCGCCGGTCCGGTCGATCGAGCCTGCGTACGGTTCGCCCTCACCGGCGAGGATGCGCATCGTGGTGGTCTTGCCCGCGCCGTTTCGGCCGACGAGCCCGATCCGGTCACCCGGCTGGATTCGCAGGGCGGCGCCATCGATGGCCAGCAGCGTACGCGCGCCAGCGCGGACCTCGAGGTCCGTTGCGGTGATCACGCTGTACTCCTACTTTCGTGTTACTTGTCGTCGGTGAAAACTGCCTGCCGCTTCTCCGCGCGCGCAGCGACCGCTTCTTCGAAGTTGGCGGTGAGCAGGCGCACGTAGAGCTGTCCCAGGCCTTCAGCCTGCATGTGACCCTCCAGGCTACCGGCCTCCAGTCCACTCCAGAGCGTGCGCTTGGTCAACTCGATACCCGGTCGGGAAAACGCCGCAATGCGCTGCGCCATCCCGTAACAGGCATCGAGCAGATCCGCCTCGGCGACCGTCCGCGACACCAGGCCGATGCGTTCGGCCTCCTCGCCGTCCACGTCGCGACCGGTGAGCATCAGCTCGAAGGCCCGTGAGGTGCCAATTGCCTTGGGCAGCAAGTAGGAAAGGCCGAGTTCACTGGCGGTCAAGCCGTTGTTGATGCCCGCCGCGCGGAAGTAGGCGCCCTTGGCCGCGACCCTGATGTCGCATGCCAGCGCCAGACAGAGCCCCCCACCGATCGCGGCCCCATTCACCGCCGCGATCACCGGCTGGTGCATCTTGCGTATGGCGAGAATCACGTCGTCCAGCACTTCCATCGACCGCAACGCGAACGTCGGCCTCGTCAATCCCGCGACGTGCGGGACCGAACCTGCCGACTTGTGATCGGCGCCAGAGGAGAAGCCGCGGCCCGCGCCCGTCAACACCACCACTCGGGTGTCGTTGTCGTGGGTCAGCTCGTCGAGGGCCTTCTTCAGGGGAACCATGACGTCGAATGCCATCGAGTTCATGCGCTCTGGCCTGTTCAGTGTCACCAGCGCCACGTGTGGCTGGGGGTGGTCGACGAGGACCAGCGGTTGATTCGGCTCGCTCACGGTCTGCACGCTATCGCGTGCAGCCCTCAGACCTCTTCTGCTTTGGCTTCTGCTTTGGCCTGCTCGGCGATTGCCGCGTCGATGTCGAGTTCCTTGATCTGGCCGATCACGTCCTCGAGGTCCTTGGCGGGAAGCATGCCGGAGTGCCGGAACACCATGTGCCCCTTCTTGAACGCCATCAGCGTGGGGATCGCCTGGATCTCCGCTGCGGCGGCGAGGCCCTGTTCGGCCTCTGTATCGACCTTGGCGTGCACGACGTCGGGGTGCTTGTCGGAGGAGGCGGCGTACGTCGGCGCGAAGGCGCGGCACGGTCCGCACCACTCCGCCCAGAAGTCGACGAGCACGATCTCGTTGTCGGTGATGGTGCCATTGAATTGTTCGGTGGTGATGTCTTGCGTAGTCACGTCTCTCCTAACGTCGGGGTCTACCTGCTTGTTCCCAGCATGTGGTCAGTGCAACGTGCTCAGCGCGGCCTCTGGTTCGTAACCATTGAACCCGTCCAACGTGCCCTCTCGCAGCCTGTTCACCCACGTAGGATCGGCCAGCAACGCACGACCGATCGCAATGACGTCGAACTCTCCCGCCTCGAAGCGGGCGATCACCTCGTCGGCAGGCGCGGGTGCGATCGACTTGCGCGGCCCCTCGTCACGGAACGCGGTGTCCAGGCCCACCGAACCCACTGCGATGACGGGAGTACCCGTCACCTTCTTCGTCCAACCCGCCAGGCTGAGCGTCGGGTCCGCGTCGGGGAACGCCGCCGCGTAGTGCCTGCGGGTCGACGGATGGAAGACGTCGACGCCGGCGTCCACCAGAGGCCCCAGCAGTTCCTGCAGCTCGGTGGGATCGCCCACGATGGAGGCGTCGTACGCGGTGCCCTTCCACTGCGAGAAGCGGAAGATGATCGGGTAGTCCTGGCCGACGGCGGCACGGACTGCGGCCACCACCTCGGCGGGGAACCGCGTGCGGCCCTCGAGTGGGCCGCCGTAACCGTCGGTGCGCAGATTGGTCCTCTCCCAGAAGAATTCGTCGAGGAGGTAGCCATGCGCGCCGTGGATCTCGACGGCGTCGAAACCGGCCGCGCGAGCGTTGCGGGCAGCGAGTGCGAATCGTGCTGCGACGTCGGCGAGTTCATCGGTCTCGAGGGCGCGTCCCTTGGGCTCGCCGAGTCCGTTGACCCCCGAGGGGCTGACCGCCGTGACACCGTCGGCGTCACCTCGTTCGGCGCCCTGGTGCCACAGCTGGGCGGCGATGACGGCACCCTTGGCGTGAACGGCTCCGGTCACCCTGCGCCAGCCCGCCAGCACGTCCTCGCCTGCCAGCGTCGGTATCGACGACGGGAAGCCCGCGGCGGGGTCCGGCAGCCGGACGCCCTCGGTGATGATCAGCCCGACGCCGCCCGCGGCGCGCCTGGCGTAGTACTCGGCGACGTCCGGACCGGGTATTCCGCCCGGTGACGCCTGCCGCGTCATGGGGGCCATCGCGAACCTGTTGGGAATGGTCATCGACCTGACGGTCAGGGGTCCAAACAGTTCGGTCACACCGTCGAGGCTCATGGAGCGGTTCAACACCGTTGGCGACCGGACGATTCCACGTCGCGCGTCGGTCACAGTTCGGCGCGGCCTCGCTCGAAGAAGTCCCCGATGTCGGTGGCGAGGCGGTCCACGTCGTGCGACGTGTCCAGAGCCACGAAGGCGCCGAACGGGGCGTTCCAGAAGTCACCGATCCGTGGGGTGAACGGTCCGACGTACGCGTATGGCAGCGGATGGAAGTCATCGCCGGGCGAGACGCCGTAGTTCACTTCGTCCTCGGTGACCGCAACGTCGAAGTGCTCGGGCCACAACACCGGATGTTGTTCTGGCAGCGTGCTTTTCAAGGCGAATCCGCCTGCGTACAGACTGCGTTGGACGAGTTCTGCGGCATTCGGGTCGATGTCGAGCACGGTGTCGTCGGCCAGCGGATCGGTGATCGGATAGACCCCTTCGGGCGGTCCCACGTCCAGGCCCGACGCCGCGGCGAGGGTGCCGACGGTTCCCGTCAACGGTGCACCGTCCTCGCCCCAGACGAGTTGGGTGCCGCGCACCGCGACGGGTATCGACACGCCGGTGAACCCGTCGGGGCGAACCGCGAGGCGGATGGTGCCCGCCGACCGGTACTGCGGTCCGGCGATGAAGCTCTCGCCGATGCCTCGGAGCTGACGGCGGGTCGCGACGTAGGCTTCGTAGTCCATTGGTCCCAGCCTAGGTCAACTCGCTTGGTAGGGACCTCACATCGCGCTCGAAGCGCACCGGCAGGCCCGGCACGGACGGTGGGACCATGATCTCGTCATCTCGCGTGTCCCGTTGTGGCGCAGTCGCCCTCGGGGGTCTGGCTGCTGTCTCGCTGGTGGCCTGTGGCTCGTCGGGGACGTCCTCGACGGCCTCGAGCGCCTCGACGGCCTCAAGTGCCTCGGCCACACCGTCCACGGCGGCATCCCCACCCTCGTCGAGTCCGGCACCGGCGGCAGAAGGCAAGGACCGCTCGTTCGGCGTCGTCGGCTCGGTGTCGGGTACCACCATCACGCTGACCGGGGCGAACGGACCGGCCACGGTCGACGTCACGCCATCGACCCGGGTCAGGGAGTTGACCTCGGCGGCATTGACCGACCTGACCGCGGGACAGTGCGTCGCGATCCGCCCGACCAAGGACAGCGCCGGATCGGCCTCGGTGACCGCGGCGGCGGTCCTCTTCGGGCCTGCCGACAACGGACAGTGCGCGCCTCCCGGCCGTCGCCAGGGTCACGGCGTGATCGGTACCGTGGCATCGGTCGGCGGCAACGCGATCACTGTCACCACTTCGGACAACAGCCCGGCGACGGTCACCGTCACGGCCGATACCCGCTACGCCAAGCGCACCACGGCGGACCCGTCAGCGATCGTCGCGGGCCTCTGCCTGATGGCACAGGGCACGAAGGCCGGTGACGGCAGTCTGCAGGCCACCTCGGTCAACGTTCGACCGTCGAACAGTGGCCAGTGTGGTCCCCGGCGCCAAGGGAATTAGACGGTGAAGCCGAGCGCCCTGAGCTGTTCGCGACCGTCCTCGGTGATCTTGTCGGGACCCCACGGCGGGTTCCACACCCAGTTGATCTTGATATCGTTGACCAGGCCTGCGCCGACGAGCGCGCTGCGGGACTGATCCTCGATCACGTCGGTCAGCGGACAGGCGGCCGAGGTCAGCGTCATGTCGATGAGCGCGACCTTGGTGCCTGCGTCGCCCTCTTCGACGTTCAGTCCGTAGACCAAGCCGAGGTCGACGACGTTGATGCCCAGTTCCGGGTCGACCACGTCGCGCATCGCCTCTTCAAGGTCTGCCAACACTTCCTCAGAAGCGGTTTCACTCATGGCCGTTCCTCCACATCATGGCTGGCCTGCGCCAGCGATTGGTCCAATGGCCTGGCCTCCGCCAGCGCTGCCTTGAAAGCCATCCAGCCCAGCAGCGCGCACTTCACCCTCGCCGGGTACTTCGCGACACCGGCGAAGGCGATGCCGTCACCGATCACGTCCTCGTCGCCTTCGACGTTCCCGCGCGACGAGATCATCTCGGTGAACGCCGCGACGGTCTTGAGCGCGGCACCCACGCTCTGCCCGATCACCTGCTCGGTCAGCACCGACGTCGCCGCTTGGCTGATCGAGCACCCCTGTCCGTCGTACGAGATGTCGGTGACCGTCTCGCCGTCGTCGGACAGCGCGACGCGCAACGTCACCTCGTCACCGCACGTCGGGTTGACGTGGGTGACCTCGGCGCCGAAGGGCTCACGCAACCCGCGATTATGCGGGCGCTTGTAGTGATCGAGGATCACTTCCTGGTACATCTGTTCCATTCGCACGGCGTCTCACTCCCGTCCGAAGAATTCGATCGCCCTCTCGACGCCCGCCGCCAGGCGCTCCACCTCGTCGAGGGTGTTGTATACGGCGAAGGACGCTCGCGCAGTGGCGGCGATGCCGAACCGCCGGTGCAGTGGCCACGCGCAATGATGTCCGACGCGCACGGCGACGCCCTCGTCGTCGAGCACCTGCCCGACGTCGTGCGCATGGATGCCGTCGACGACGAAGCTGACGGGCGAGCCGCGATGCTCCATCGACGTCGGCCCGATGATCCGGACCGCGTCGATCTCCGACAGCCGTTGCAGCGCAGCGGCCACCAGCTCGTTCTCGTGCGCCTCGACCGCATCCATGCCGATCTCACGCAGATAGCGGGCGGCTGCTGCCAACCCCACGACCTGCGACGTCATCGGGGTTCCCGCCTCGAACCGCTGCGGTGCGGGGGCGTAGGTCGTCGCCGCCATCGTCACCGTCTCGATCATCGAGCCTCCGGTGAGGAACGGCGGCATCGCGTTCAGCAGTTCACGGCGACCGTAGAGCACGCCGATTCCCGTGGGGCCCAACATCTTGTGACCCGAGAAGGCGGCGTAGTCGACGTCGAGCGCATGGAAGTCGACGGGCTGATGGGGTACCGACTGGCAGGCGTCGAGCACCGTCAGCGCGCCGACGGCCTTCGCGCGAGAGACCAACTCGGCAACCGGCGCGACGGCACCGGTGACGTTCGAATGATGGCTGAATGCAACGACCTTCACCCGCTCGTCGAGTTCCAGCGAATCGAGGTCGATGCGACCGTCATCGGTGACGCCGTACCAGCGCAGGGTGGCTCCCGTACGCCTGGCCAGCTCCTGCCACGGGATCAGATTGGCGTGGTGCTCCAACTCGGTGGTGACGATGACGTCGCCCGGGCCGACGGCCCGCTCGAAGCGGTCGTCCCCCAGCGCGTAGGACACCAGATTGATCGACTCTGTGGCGTTCTTCGTGAAGACCAGTTCATCGGTGTCGGCGCCCACGAACGCCGCGATGTCCTCGCGGCCCTGTTCGTAGGCGTCGGTCGACTCCTCCATGAGCTGGTGCGCGCCGCGATGCACCGCACCGTTGGACGTCGTCAGGAACTGCCGTTCGGCATCGAGCACCTGTACCGGCTTCTGCGAGGTCGCACCGGAATCCAGGTAGGCCAAGCGGTTTCCGCTCCGCATCTGACGTCCCAGGATCGGGAAGTCCGCGCGGATCGCGACGACGTCGAGCGTCTTGGACGCCGCGGTCACCTCAGTGCTCCTCGCGTCCGCGGCATGTCAGGCCTCGACCGCCTGGGTGAAGCGTTCGTACCCGTTCTCCTCGAGCTCGTCCGCGAGCTCCGGTCCACCGGACTGGATGATGCGGCCGCCGAAGAACACGTGGACGAACTGCGGCTGGATGTAGCGCAGGATCCGCGTGTAGTGGGTGATCAGCAGGACGCCGCCATGCTCTGCCTCGGCGTACCGGTTCACACCCTCGCTGACGACGCGCAGTGCGTCGACGTCGAGACCGGAGTCGGTCTCGTCCAGGATGGCGATCTTCGGCTTGAGCAGGCCCAGCTGCAGGATCTCGTGACGCTTCTTCTCGCCGCCCGAGAAGCCTTCGTTCACGCTGCGCTCGGAGAAGGCGGGGTCGATGTCGAGATCGCTCATCGCGGTCTTGACCTCCTTGACCCAGTGCCGCAGCTTCGGCGCCTCTCCCCGAACGGCGGTCGCCGCGGTGCGCAGGAAGTTCGACATCGAGACACCAGGAACCTCGATGGGGTACTGCATCGCCAGGAACAGGCCGGCGCGGGCACGCTCGTCGACGCTCATGGCGAGGACGTCGGCGCCGTCGAGGGTGATCGAGCCCGAGGTGACGGTGTACTTGGGGTGGCCTGCGATCGCGTACGACAGCGTCGACTTGCCGGAACCGTTGGGCCCCATCACCGCGTGCGTCTCCCCCGACTTCACGGTGAGGTTGACGCCCTTGAGGATCTCGATCTCCTGACCGACCGCGTCCGGGTTGGCGACGGAGACGTGCAGGTCCTTGACTTCGAGTGTGGTCATGTCAGTTGCTTCTCGCTTCGGTGATGGCTAGTTCTCGTTCGATGGCTTCGGTGAGGCGCTCGCGCACCGCGGGCACGGCGATCTTCGCGATGATCTCGCCGAAGAAGCCGCGCACGACGAGGCGGCGGGCCTGGTGTTCCGGGATGCCGCGGGCACGTAGGTAGAACAACTGCTCGTCGTCGAAACGTCCCGTGGCACTGGCGTGTCCGGCGCCGACGATCTCACCGGTCTCGATCTCCAGGTTCGGCACCGAATCGGCGCGGGCGCCGTCGGTGAGCACCAGGTTGCGGTTGGCTTCGTAGGTGTCGGTGCCGGTGGCCTCCGCACGGATCAGCACGTCGCCGATCCATACGGTGTGGGCATCTGGCTTCTTCGAATCCGGATCCCCTTGCAACGCACCCTTGTACAGCACGTCGGACTTGCAGTTGGGCTGTGCGTGATCGATGAGCAGGCGCGACTCGAAGTGCTGGCCGTCGTCGGCGAAGTAGGTGCCGAGCATCTGCGCATCGCCACCGGGGCCGTCGAATCGTACGGTCGCCGAGGTGCGCACCACATCGCCGCCGAGCGTGACGGCCACGTGGCCGAGCACTGCGTCCTTGCCGAGCCGGGCGTGGTGGGCGCTGACGTGGACCATGTCGTCGGCCCAGTCGGCGATCCAGATGACGCCGACGCCTGCCGAGTCCCCGACGATGATCTCCACGTTGTCGGCGTACGTGCCGCTGCCGCGAAGGTCGACGACGACGATGGCCCGCGAGAGCTCCTCGACGCGGATCTGCAGGTGGCCGTAGGCCACGGCGCCCTCACCGGGTCCCGTGATCGCGATCTCGATGGGCTCGGCCACCTCGGTGTCCCTGGCCACGGTGATGACCGTCGCCTCGCGGAATGCCGAGAAAGCCTGCGCCGCAACACGATCGGCAGGAACACCGCCCTGGCCCAGACGTTCGTCGCCGCGCGCCACGGTCTCCACCGTCACGCCGGGACGTTCGGTCACCTCGATGACCGCCGTGCCGGTCGCGGGCGCGGACCCGTCGTGGAGGCCGCGCAGCCGCTTCAGCGGGGTGAACCGCCACAGTTCGTCACGGCCGCCTGGCACCTCGAAGGCGTCGACGTCGAACGAGCTGAAGAGCTCACCCTTGTTCTTGACGATTCCCTCGGCCGCTTCAGTCAGGTTCTGAGTCACTAACCGACCGCACCTTCCATCTGAAGCTCGATCAGCCTGTTCAGCTCGAGCGCGTACTCCATCGGAAGCTCCTTGGCGATGGGCTCCACGAACCCGCGCACCACCATCGCCATGGCCTCGTCCTCGGTCATGCCGCGGCTCATCAGGTAGAACAACTGGTCCGCGCTGACCTTCGACACGGTGGCCTCGTGGCCCATCGTGACGTCGTCCTCGCGGATGTCGACGTAGGGGTAGGTGTCGCTGCGGCTGATCGAATCGACCAGGAGCGCATCGCATTTCACGCTGGACTTGGAGCCGTGCGCACCCTTGTTGACCTGGACCAGCCCGCGGTACGACGCCCGGCCACCGCCGCGCGCGACGGACTTCGAGATGATGTTGCTCGAGGTGTTGGGCGCCAGGTGCAGCATCTTGGCGCCGGTGTCCTGGTGCTGGCCCTCGCCGGCGAAGGCCACCGAGAGGACTTCACCCTTGGCGTGCTCGCCCGTCATCCACACCGCCGGGTACTTCATGGTGACCTTGGAGCCGATGTTGCCGTCGACCCACTCCATGGTGGCGCCCGCCTCGGCCCTGGCCCGCTTGGTGACCAGGTTGTAGACGTTGTTCGACCAGTTCTGGATGGTGGTGTACCGGCAGCGGCCACCTGGCTTCACGATGATCTCGACCACGGCGGAGTGCAGCGAGTCGGACTTGTAGATCGGCGCCGTGCAGCCCTCGACGTAGTGCACGTAGGCGTCCTCGTCGACGATGATCAGCGTGCGCTCGAACTGGCCCATGTTCTCGGTGTTGATGCGGAAGTAGGCCTGCAGCGGGATCTCGACGTGCACGCCCTTCGGCACGTAGATGAACGAACCGCCCGACCAGACCGCGGTGTTCAGCGCGGCGAACTTGTTGTCACCCGACGGGATGACCGAACCGAAGTACTCCTCGAAGAACTTCGGGTGCTCCTTGAGCGCCGTGTCGGTGTCCATGAAGATGACGCCCTGGTCCTCGAGGTCCTTCTGGATCGAGTGGAACACGACCTCGGACTCGTACTGGGCGGCGACGCCGGAGACGAGGCGCTGGCGCTCGGCCTCGGGGATGCCGAGGCGCTCGTAGGTGTTCTTGATGTCGTCGGGCAGGTCGTCCCAGGTCTGGGCCTGCTTCTCCGTGGAGCGCACGAAGTACTTGATGTTGTCGAAGTCGATGCCGGTGAGGTCTGCACCCCAGGTCGGCATGGGCTTCTTGCCGAAGAGCTGGTAGCCCTTGAGGCGACGCTGCAGCATCCAGTCCGGCTCGTTCTTGAGCTGGGAGATGTCGGCGACGACCTCGGGCGAGATGCCACGTCGGGCGGACGCTCCGGCAACGTCGGAGTCTGCCCAGCCGAATTCGTACTGGCCGAGGCTTGCGAGTTCGGGTCGGTCGATCAGGACG
>JAOPUT010000127.1 GCA_025963385.1 Mycobacterium sp. | reverse complement strand
GTTGATCACCAGAAGGGACTCGCCCCGATAGACGCCGATCACCTCGAAGTGCAGATCGGGCAAGAGGTCGAGGGCCGTCATCCAGTACTCGCGCAGCGCGTCCTTGCCCCGCACCACTCCCCTGGTCTGCGGGAGCACGCGCGCGGCGACGGGAGAGCTGAACACGACGTCATCGTGAAAGTGGGCGAGGACTGCCTCGACGTCGTGGGCGTTCCACGCCTCGACCCAGTCAGCGGCGAAGGCCGCCGCGTCCGGTGTCGACATCGGTCACTCCTTGAGGCCCGCCCAGAAGGGGCACTGATGCTTCTGGTCGAAGTCGGTCTCCACCCTGCTGCCGTCGGGCTCCAATGACAACCGCTTTTCCTCGCCATTGAACGCGGGCCAGTCGTCACCGGGATGGCCGTCGCGGACGAACTGGCTCCATGCGTCGATCATCTGGTCGGAGAGCACCTGCTGGTCGGGGTTCAGGCGCGGGGCGCCGCCGACGTCGAACAGGTAGCGAAGCTCGAGGGAGTGGCTGGCGCCGACGGGAAACGGCAAGTTACGCAAGGCATCCGGGGCCGGTGCGCCGCGGTCGTTGAACTCGTAGGCGTACACCGGGTCTACTCTGGCGAGACCCTCGGTCATCCGGTCCGCGACGCACGCGAAGACGCCGTCGGTGACCGCGGCCGAGTACGCGAGCGGCACGCTGCCGTCGTAGTGGTTCAACGGGTAGCGCGCGGCGACCGCCGCGGCGTCGCGCCCGAACGTCTGCGACAGCAGGTCGGGATACTGCGCCTTGGTGTACGGCTTCTTCAGCCGGAGGTACTGCATGGCGACGAACAGGGTGAACTCGTCCTGGTTGGTCCCGATCATGACGGGCACCTTGGCAGCCTGGCCCTCCGCGACCGCCACCATCGGATCGACCGGCAGCACCTTGGTCCCGGTCACCGGACCACTCAGCGCATCGTCGCCGATGTGGTAGAACCACACCGGTTTTCGCAGTTTGTCCGCGGGCAGTGCGCGAAGGCACGTGGCGACGCTGCGCAGATCCTCGCAGCCGGCGTTACGGGCGTAGTCGACGCTGGCCCGCACCGCGTCGGGCAGTGCGACCTGCGCCTGGCACGGGCCGCTCTGGATGATCGCCGCGCGGAACAGCCCCTCGGATCCGGGGGCCACGAGGTGGTCGCACACAGACATCCCGCCAGCGGACTCGCCCGCGATCGTGACGGCGTCGGGGTCGCCACCGAAGCTCGCGATGTTGTCGTGCACCCAGCGGAGCGCGGCCTGCTGGTCGGACAGCCCGTAGTTGCCGACGGCGCCGGGAGCGCCGAGCGCGGGATGTGCGAGGAAACCCAGCGCCCCGAGCCGGTAGTTGAGGGTGACGACGACGATGTCCCCCCGCGTGGCCAGCCACCGCGAGTCGTAGATCCCGCTGCTGCCGTTGATGAACGCGCCGCCGTGGATCCACACCATGACCGGGCGCTTCTTCTCCGACTGCGGCGGTGTCCACACGTTCAGCGACAGGCAGTCCTCCGACGTCTGCCGCCCCATCTCCAGATCACCGGCGTCCTGCATGCAGCGTGGACCGATGTGAGTTGCGTCACGTATGCCGGGCCAGGGCAGCGGAGGCGCAGGCGGCTGCCACCGCAGCGGGCCGACAGGCGGTGCTGCGTAGGGAATTCCGGCGAACAAGCGATGGTCCGGCGCGACCACGCCGCGAAGGGCGCCCGTCGCGGTCTGGACCAGCGCCGGGTCGGACGGGGGCGGCTTGGGTGCGGGCGGAGCCGGGGCGTCGCCGTGTCCACAGCCGGCGAGCAGCATCATCACGGCCAACACGATCGCCATCGCACGGCGGCCAACCGATTCGGAGCGCATTGCGACCGAGCCTACTGAAGACGATTCCGGGCGATTCGCCCATCGCCCTTCCCCGGCGCCCCTAAACTGCCGCTTGACACCCGTCAAGTGCAGCCCGCATGTGAGGAGTCTCGATGAGCACGGAGACGAATAGCCGCGTCACGGACCCAGCCGCCAAGGTCCTGGCCGATCCCAGCGCCTACGCCGACGACGAGCGCCTCCACGCGGCACTCACCGAGCTGCGTGCCAGCAATCCCGTTGCCTGGGTGGACAATCGGCCGTACCGCCCATTCTGGGCGATCACCAAGCACGCCGACATCATGGCCATCGAGCGCGACAACGAACTCTTCCTCAGCGAGCCCCGTCCCCTGCTCGCCACCGCCGCGGCCGACGACATGGCCAAGGAGCAGCTCGAGGCGGGCATGGGCCTGCGCACGCTGATCCACATGGACGACCCGCATCACCGCAAGGTTCGTCAGATCGGGGCGGACTGGTTCCGGCCGAAGGCCATGCGCGACCTGAAGGTGCGCGTCGACGAGTTGGCCAAACGCTACGTCGACAAGATGGCCGCCATCGGCCCGGAATGCGACTTCGTGACCGACATCGCCGTCGACTTCCCCCTGTACGTGATCATGTCCCTGCTCGGCCTACCGGAGTCCGACTTCGGTCGCATGCACGCGCTGACGCAGGAGATGTTCGGCGGTGACGACGACGAATACAAACGCGGCGGGTCACTCGAGGATCAACTCGCGGTGCTGCTCGACTTCTTCGCCTACTTCTCCACGTTGACGGCGTCGCGCCGCGAGCAGCCGACCGGCGACCTCGCCTCCGCCATCGCCAACGGCGCCATCGACGGCGAGCCGCTGTCCGACGTCGACACCGCCTCGTACTACGTCATCGTCGCCAGCGCCGGACACGACACCACCAAGGACGCGATCTCCGGTGGCATGCGCGCACTCATCGACAACCCCGGTGAGCTGGAGCGACTGCGCAACGACCCGAGCCTGATGACCACGGCAGTCGAGGAGATGATCCGATGGTCAACTCCCGTCAAGGAATTCATGCGCACCGCCGCTGCGGACACCACCGTGCACGGCGTCGACATCGCAGCGGGCGAGTCGGTCTACCTCGCGTACGTGTCGGGCAACCGCGACGAAGAGGTCTTCACCGACCCGTTCCGGTTCGACGTCGGTCGTGATCCGAACAAGCACGTCGCGTTCGGCTACGGCGTGCACTTCTGCCTTGGCGCCGCGCTGGCCCGGATGGAGATGAACAGTCTGTTCACCGAGTTGATCCCGCGACTGGACTCGATCGAACTCGCCGGTCCCCCAGAGCTTTCCGCGACCACGTTCGTCGGCGGCCTCAAGCACCTTCCGATCAGGTACTCGCTGCGCTAGCTGGATCCCCTGGGTCCTTGGCGAAGCACTTGAGGAAGCCGTCGACGGCGGCCACCGCCACCCTCTCGTAGTCGAACTCGGTCAACGTGCTGATCCTGCCGAATGCCAACGGTCCGATGAGCATCGCAAAGGCGACGGTGCGGTCGACGTTCCCCAGTTCCTCGGCGGCCTGCGGGCTGTCGAAGATCACGTCGAAGGGCGCGGAGTACTGCTGTGCGATGCGCTCCCGCAGTGAACGCATCTCGGGACTGGTGGTGTCGGCGTGCCGCATCTCCGGCAGCTGCCCGATGTCGGGTCCGAGGGACAACCACGACATCGCCGTGAGGGTCGTGGGTGCCTCGGCGATCGAATCGGCCCACGCCACCACGACGGCGGTCAGCCGTTCCCGCAGGGTGCCCTCCTCCGGAGGCATGGGCGGCGGCGGGATGAGACTGGTGAAGCTGGCGGCCAAAAGGTCGTTGGCGCTGGAGAAGTGGCGGTAGAGCGTCGCCCTGGCGACCTTCGCGCTACGAGTGACGGCGTCGATGGTCACCGCGCTGGGCCCGCCCGTGCGCAGGAGCGCCGTTGCGGCTTCGAGCAGGCGCGCCCGCGAACGCGCGGGCCGCGGGTCGGTCATGTCCGTATCCACCTCCGCGACGGGAATGCCATTCGAGACTATTGGTCTTGCAGCGAGACTGTTAGTCTCAAAAATACCCTCTTGAAGGAGCGAGCCGCCATGGTCGACACCCTTGAAACGTCGGACCAGGATATCGACCCGGCCATGGCGGGGCTGACGCGACCGCGGCGGATCTGGACGCTGTTCGTCGCGTGCATGGGCGTGCTACTCGTCATCTCGTCGCTCGTCGCGCTCAATACCGCGCTCGGCGACATCGCCACCACGACGGGCGCCACCCAGACCCAGCTCACCTGGATCGTCGACAGTTACACACTGGTGCTCGCCTGCCTGCTGCTGCCCGCGGGAGCCATCGGCGATCGGTACGGACGCCGGGGCGCCCTGCTCGTCGGACTGGCGGTCTTCGCGGTGGCATCGGCGGCTCCGGTCATCTGGTCCGACCCGCTGTACGTCGTCGTGGCGCGCGGTGTCGCGGGTGCGGGTGCGGCGTTCATCATGCCTGCGACGTTGTCGTTGATCACCTCTGCCTACCCCAGGCGGGAACGCACCAGGGCCGTCGCGATCTGGGCGGGCGTGGCCGGATGTGGTGGTGTCGCAGGCATGTTGGGGTCGGGTGTGCTGTTGCACTTCTGGTCGTGGCAGTCGATCTTCTGGGGATTCACCGCGGCCGGGCTGGTGCTGCTCGTCGCCACGTTCACCGTCGGTACGTCCAAGGACCCCGAAGCCAAGCCGTTGGACTGGCCCGGTGCCGCGCTGATCGGTGGCGCGGTCGCGGTCCTGGTGTTCGGCATCCTGGAGGCACCGTCGCGCGGCTGGACCCATCCGCTGGTGCTTGGCAGCGTCGTCGCCGGGGTGTTGCTGACGGGCCTGTTCGGCGTCGTCGAGCTCCGTCGCCGCCACCCCCTTCTGGACGTCCGGTTGTTCCGGGTCCCCGACTTCGCCACCGGATCGGCGGCCATCACCGTCATGTTCATGGCGATGTTCGGGTTCTTCTTCCTGCTGATGCAGTTCGTCCAGCTGGTGCTCGGCTACAGCGCGCTCGGCACTGCACTGGCGATCTCGCCGTTGGCGCTGCCGCTGTTGGTGCTGTCGCCGCTGTCGTCCTGGTACCTGCCGAAGTTGGGCCTGCGGGCCGTGGTGTTCATCGGCATGGCGCTCCTCGCCATCGGGCTGGTGAGCATGAGCCTGCTGCGCCTCGACTCGTCGTACCTGGAACTGGCGTGGCCACTGCTGACCGTCAGCACCGGCGTCGGATTCTTCACCGCGCCAACCACTTCGGCGATCATGACCTCGGTGACCGACGACAAGCAGGGCGTCGCGTCGGCGGTCAACGACACCACGCGTGAGGTGGGGGCGGCACTCGGAATCGCCCTTGCGGGTTCGATGCTCGCCGCGCAGTACGCCAAGCACATCGCCCCGAGCCTCGGCTCACTCCCGGCGCCCGTACGTCAGGCCACCGGCGGATCGCTCGCAGAGGCACTCGAGGTGGCCCGACGCATGGGTCCGCAGGGTGCCAAGGTCGCCGACGCCGCGAGGCACGCCTTCCTCACCGCGATGCAGACCTCGCTGGTCACGCTCGCCGCGGTGGTGGCGGTCGCCGCCGTGATCATCACCGTCTGGGCGCCGGGACGCTCTGGCGCGCAGTTCGGGTTCGTGGAGCGCCTCCTGAGTCGGTGAGCTCTAAGCTCTAGACGTGCGCCTCCTGATCGTGAACCCCAACACCACCGCGTCGATGACCGACGCGATCGGGGTGAGCGCACGCGCCGTCGCACGGCCCGCCACCGAGGTCGTCGCCGTCAACCCCGCCGACGGACCTGCCAGCATCGAGAGCGATGACGACGAACATCGTTGCATCCCTGGACTTCTCGACGAGGTTCGCCGCGCGGCAGCGGCAACGAACCCACCGGATGCGTACGTCATCGCGTGCTTCGGCGATCCGGGCCTCGAAGAGGTCCGCGCGCTGGTCGATGCTCCCGTCCTCGGGATCGCGCAGGCGGCGATGCACGCCGCCGCACTGACCGCAGGCAGCTTCTCGGTCGTGACGTCGATGTCCGCGACGGTGCCGACGGCGTGGACGCTGGCGAAGACCTACACGCCCAGCCAGTGCCTCGGCGTGCACGCCTCCGACATCCCCGTGCTGCGGATCGATTCGGATCCCACCACCATCGAACCCATCGGCGACCTCTGCGAGAAGGCATTGGCCCAGGACGGCAGTCGCGCGATCGTCCTGGGCTGTGCGGCCATGGCCAGGTTCGCAGGCCCGCTCGCCGAGCGACTCGGAGTGCCCGTCGTCGACGGCGTCGTGGCGGCCACCGTGCTGGCGGAGGCACTGGTCACGATGCGGGGGATCAACGGATGAACTCGGCGGCACGGTGGCCGATCATCACGATCGTGGCGTGCGGCCCGCGGCTGGTGATGTCCGGCAGGATCGATCCGTCCACCACCCACAGACCGTCCACACCGCGCACCCGACACCGCTCGTCGAGCGGCGCTTCGCCGTCGCGGCCCATGGGCACCGTGCCGCACAGGTGCTGCGACGTCGACCAGAACGAGTCCCTGGCCTCGTAGCCCGATCCCGCGAGATCGTGGGCGAGCTCCGCACCCGCCTCCAGAGCTGCGACGTCGGCGGCCGCACCGTCGTAGCGATGTTCGATCGACGGCGGCACCTCGGCGTCGGCGGACGTCAGCGCCACCCGGCCGCGTGAGTGCGGGCGCATCAGCGTCACCCCGAGGTGCGGCCGGTCGGACGGGTCGTATTCGGCCCCGACCATCGCCGCGAATCCCGTGGTGTAACAACGAATCTCCAGGGCATCGGCCGTGGTGAGCACCGCTTCCAACGGGGGCCTGCCCGGTGCGGCGGGCCAGTTGACGGGCAGAACCCATTCGGGGTGGTCGATGCTTCGCGTGCCGATCGGCAGGTCCACCAGCACCGGGACACCCGCCGACGACAAGTCCGCCGCAGGCCCGATGCCCGAGAGCATGAGCAGGTGTGCGGACCCGATGGCGCCCGCCGAGAGGACGATGCGGTCGGCCGTCAGCTGCAGCGGCCCGTCCGGCCCCGTGCAGTCGACCCCGATCGCTCGATGCCCGGCGAAACGGAGACGTGTCACTCGGCGCCGCTCGAGCACCGCGAGGTTCGGGCGGCCTGCGGCACGGCCGAGGAAGGCGTCTCCGGGCCCGAGCCGCGTGACCCCGTCGATGTTGAGCGGTACTGCGCCGACCCCCGGCCGCCCGGGGTTCACCCCGTTGAGGTCTTCGACCCAGTCGAAGCCGCGATGACGCGCGGCATCGACGAAGGCAACGGCACCCTCTTCGAAATCGGTGATCCGGCGGACCCGCATCGGGCCGTCGGCGCCGTGCAGCGGGCCGGCGAAGTCGAGATCGGTCTCGATGTCACGGAAGTGCGGAAGGACGTCGGCCCACGTCCAGCCGGCGATCCCCCACCCGTCGAAGTCACCCGCCAGACCGCGGCAGAAGTAGCCGCCGTTGACCGCACCCGACCCGCCGACCACGTTCCCCCGCATGATCGAGGCGCGCCGCCGAGGCTCCCGCGTCAGCGTGGTCTCATACCGCCGCACCACCGAACTCGCCGCGTCGATCGGTAGCCGCAGACCGTTGCCGATCTGGTGCTTGACGTCCGGATCCGAACTCCCCGGACCGGACTCGACGAGGGTCACCTGGCACTGCGGATCTCGCGAAAGACTCTCGGCGAGAACGCAACCAGCGCTGCCCGCACCGACGATGAGGACGTCAGAGTGCACGTGGGGCCGTTTCGCGGTTCAGGTGCGGATCTGTGGCTTGAGCGCGCCGAGGTGACGCTCGCGCACCACGCCCGTCCACAGCCCGAGGCCGTAGGCGATGTCGTCGAGCCGTTTGAGGAGCAGGTAGGCGAACAACCCCACCCGCTTGCCGTCGTCTTCGACGTTGCCGTTGCGGGTGGCCCAGTCGACGACGCCGTCGACGACGGCCGCCACCAGCACCACCTGCCGACAGCGCCGGAACATCACCGCCAACACCAGCGCGATGGGCCAGTAGTGCCTGCAGATGGCCGACGCCAGTTGCAGAGCGGCCGACCACAGCCCCTGCGCCGCGACGGCTGCCACTTCCTTCGGCTCGGTGTCGACCGTGCCGAGCACCTTGGCGATCTTCCGTCCGGTGATGGCCGCCGCGACCGTCGACGCGACGTAACCGACGCCGGAACCCATTGCCAGGAGCAGCCATACCAGCAGAGTCCACCCGGACAGCACCAGCGGGGCGGTCTTGCCGGGGTGCCTGACGGCCAGCGGCGCGGCCGACGATCCGTAGAACGCCTTGCGCGCGAACCAGTCTCGCAGTTCGGTCCGATGATCGTGGCCCACCAGCGCGATGGGTTCGTAACGCAGCCTGGCCCCGGCTTCGATGAAGCGCCAGCACAGGTCGACGTCCTCGCCGGACCTCAGGCTCTCGTCGAACCCGCCCACGTCCTCGAGAGCCGAGCGGCGGCAGATGATGGCCGCGCTCGGCACGTAGGACACGGTGCCGTAGGGAACGACCGGCGCCTCCCGCAGCCCGAGGTCGAGGGAGGACCTCACCGCCTCGTACCGCGACACCATGTTCTGCGGCTCGTGCAGCCCGACGATCCTCGGCGCGACGAGGGCGACCGCGGGATCGCAGAAGTGTCCGAGGAGCGCTTCGAGCCAGCCACGGCGGGGCACCACGTCGGAGTCGAGGAACGCCACGAAGTCCGTCTCACACGCCGCAAGACCGGCATTACGGGCGGCGGCGGGACCCTTGCTCTCCTCGTGCCTCAGCACCCGCACATCACAGTGCATGCCAGCGAAGTCACTCACCTGCACGGGCTGCGACGACCCGTCGTCGACCACGACGACGCGCATCCCGCGCAGCGCCTGGACCAGACGCTTGAGCCCAATGGCGTTGTCCAACACGGGAATAACGACGGTCACGTCGCGGTGTGACGGTCCGGTGGCCGGCCGCGGATGGGCCACGGTCGCGTCGAGCAGGGTGCGCGCCAACTGCGCGCTCTGGGCGTCGTGCACCTCCAGCCGCCCGCTGCTCAACATCGTCTGCGCGGCCGGGGCCAGGCGTAACAGCCGCGTGGGTGACCCGCCGAGCAGCGCCGAGCCCGCTCCGAGCACCCTCACCCTTCTGTCGACCTGTACGGCGAATCCGTCGGGCAGCCGCGGTCCCGTCACTGCAACAACCCCCCGGTGCCTGGGGTCCACGCCGCGACGCGGCGGGTGCAGGTGTCGACCATCTCAGCAAAGATACGCGACCCGTCTTCAGCCGATGCGGTGGTGGGGTTCCCCAACACCCCGACCGCGCTGACCGCTGCCACGCCACCGTTCCGCAGGCGCGGCATCAGGTCGGAGAGCGGCGCCTCATTGCCCGCGACCCACTCCGCGGTGTGGACCACCTCTGGCGAAATATGTAGCAATACAGACGTTTCGGTGTGTCCGGCGTGGGCATCGGCGCCCGGCACGCTGCAGGCGCACCACGCGACGTCGCGGCCCTCCTGGCGTAACAACGTGACGGCCGCAGCAACGGCTGTAACGTTGCCACCGTGGCCGTTGACGAAGACCAGTCGCGATGCCCACTCGCATGCCGATCTGCCGTACTCGACCAGCAAAAGCTGCAGCACAGACGTGCCGATCGAGACCGTGCCGGGGAATCCCTGATGCTCGCCGCTTGCTCCGTAACCGATCGCCGGTGCCAGCATCCATTTCCCGGCAAGTCGCTCAGCAATTCCGCTGGCAACTGCGGATGCGATCCGGGTGTCGGTGTCCACCGGCAGGTGTGGCCCATGCTGCTCGGTCGAACCCAGTGGGATGATCAAGGCGGGGGACAGATCGCGGAGCTGCCTCGCCGTCGAGTTCCCGAGCTCAGGGGGTAAAGCCACCCGCCGATCGTAGGCCGAATTCACCTGGTGTGCGCCGAATGTTGGGGTTTGCGCAGCAATTCATTCCACCAAGTGCACCCGTGAGGGCAACCAAGCCATCACGCCCGCCCCGTAGGCACCGCCCGCCCCACCGGGATCATTCGATGCCGACTCCGGCCCGTCAGGCGCGCTCGGACGCGGACAGCCCGAGTGCGCGGGTGAAGCCATCGGGCACCAGGATGTCGTCAGCAACCAGGTCGTGAACAGAGGACTTGCCCATGCCCATGAGCGCCGAGTCGATGCCGCCGCGCATGATGTCGAGCACGTTCTCGACACCGGGCTGGCCTTCGGCGGCCAGACCCCACAGGTACGCGCGGCCGATCATGACGGCCCGCGCCCCGAGGGCCAGCGCCTTGACGACGTCGCTGCCGCGGCGGACACCCCCGTCGAGCACCACCTCGATCTGATCGCCCACCGCGTCGGCGATGACGGGGAGCGCACGGATCGACGCGGGTGTGCCATCGAGGTTGTTGCCACCGTGGTTGGAGACCGAGATGGTCGAAACACCCGCGTCGACCGCACGTTTGGCGTCGTCGACGCGCATGATGCCCTTCAGCATCAGGGGCCCGCCCCACAGCTCGGTCAGCCAGGCGATGTCCTCCCACGTGGGCGGAGGCGTCCCCATCCACTCGCCGTAGGCGTGGAAGAACGGCGGACCGTCCTCACCGGCGGCACCCTGGTTGGGCACCCGCAGGTTCGGCGGCCGGAGCGTCTTGCCCCATTGCACCATCCACCGCGGGCGGGTCAGCCCCTCCGGCATCATCTTGACGATGGTCTTGAGATCCATTTGTTCGGGGATCTTCGGGCTGCCCCAGTCGCGGCCGTGCGAGAAGGTCCAGTCGGTGGTGACGATGATCCCGACCGCGCCAGCGGCCCGCGCGCGCTCGACTCGCGCGGCGATCGCGTCACGCCCGCCGAGCCAATACACCTGGAAGAAGAGCTTCGGGTTGGCGGCGATGACTTCTTCGATGGGCTTGCTGGCAAAGGACGACAGCCCCATCGCGGTACCGCGCGCCGCCGCCGCTCGTGCCACGGCGACCTCACCGTCGGGATGCACGGCCTGCACACCGGTCGGCGAGATGATCACCGGCAGCGAGATCTCCTGCCCCATAACGGTGGTCGCCAGGTCACGCTTCTCGGTGGCACCGATCACGTGCGGGGCAAACCCCAGCTCCCCGAAGGCGTCCACGTTGTCGGCGACCGTGATACCACGCTCACTGGCCGCGATCAACGCACTGTAGACGGACTTCGGCAGCCGCTTCTTCGCACGCTGTTGCGCGATGGCGACGGTTTCGAACCAGACATCACGGGCCATGATCAGATCGGGCTTTCGTTACAGAGCTTCTTCGGAGCCGGGCCGCCGGCGACCCGGCGATCCAGCGGGACGGTGAGGAGTTTGAGTGGGACCGGGCCCTTGCGTCCACCACTGCGGGAGTGGTCGACGCTGGACTTGGGCTTGTCCCGCTCACGCGCAAGGGCTGGCTCGCCGTAGCCCTGGACGCATTCCGGGTCGGGTCCGTCGAGCGGCAGACCGGTGAAGAACTTGGCGGCCATGCAGCCGCCCCGGCAGCCGTCGTAGTGGTCGCAACTGCCGCACGCGCCCGCCGACTGCGGCTCGCGCAGCTCGCGAAACAGGGGCGCGTGCTTCCACACGCTGTCGAATCCGCCGTCGCGCAAGATGTTTCCCGCGAGGAAGCGATCGTGGATCGCGAACGGGCAGGCATAGACGTCACCGACGGGGTCGATGAGGCACACCACCCGGCCTGCGCCGCAGAGGTTCAGTCCGGCCAGGGCGCCGGGTGCGCCGAGTCCGGACAGGTGGAAGAACGAGTCGCCGGTCAGGATGCCCTCGCCGCGCGCGACGAGCCAGTCGTAGAGCTGAACCTGCTGCGCGGCAGTGGGATGCAGTTCGTCCCAGACGTCGGCGCCACGGCCCGACGGCCGCAGCCGGGTGATGCGCAGCGTGGCGCCGTACTTGTCTGCCAGCGCCTTGAATTCGTCGAGCTGATCCACGTTGTGGCGCGTGACGACGACCGAGATCTTGGCGTCCTTGAAGCCGGCGGCCGACAGGTTCTCCAGCGCACGCACGGCCATCGCGAAGGAGCCGGGGCCGCGCACGGCGTCGTTGACCTCGGCGGTGGCGCCGTCCAAGGAGATCTGGACGTCGACGTAGTCACTGGCCGCGAGCTTGGCGGCGACCTTCTCATCGATGCGCACGCCGTTGGTGGAGAACTTCACCCCGACGTGGTGCTCGGTGGCGTAGTCGACGAGCTCCCAGAAGTCCGACCGCACCGTCGGCTCGCCTCCGCCGATGTTGACGTAGAAGACCTGCATGCGCTCGAGCTCATCGATGATGTCCTTGCACTGCCGTGTGGACAGCTCGCGGGGGTCGCGCTTGCCCGACGAGGACAGGCAGTGCACGCACGACAGATTGCACGCGTAGGTCAGCTCCCAGGTCAGGCAGATCGGGGCGTCGAGCCCGTGCTCGAATTGTTCGACCAAGCGTGGGACGGGCTGCATCGCCGGCGCGGGCGCCGATTCGATGGTCGTCATTGGGACTCCTCGCGGACCAGCATGTTGGATTGGACGAGCACGCCGAGGGCGTGCAGATAGGGCGTCAGCTCGGCATCGCCGATACCGGCGGCGTGGCAGGCCGATCTGGCGTCGGGGTGAGCGTCGAGCGACTTCACGACCTCGACGATCGTAGTGTTCTTCAGGAACGAAAGCTTGCGCGTACCAAAGTGATACAGCAACGCGCCGAACGGCTCTGGCCGCACCGACACCTGGTGGTGAAGCCGCCAGCGGACGTCCGGATCGAAGGCTTGGGCGTCCACTGGCAGCTCCTGGGAGGCGACCACCGTCAGTAGACGCCGCACATGCCGTCGATCGAGACCTCTTCGACGAGGCTCTCGGTGACGAGCTCGGATTCGGTTTCCGCCTGCTGAGTCGGCTCCATGGTGTGCGCCCTTTCGGTTCGTGGCTCTCGACAAATGTGATCGAGATCGCAAGAATATGGCATCGAGTGCCGAAACGGAAGGGGGGATCTCGATGAGTCGTGAGCCCGCGGCACGCGTGGGCCGGAGACGGTCCACCACCGGCGACCACATCACCAGCGTCGCGCTCGAGTTATTCGCCAGTCGCGGATTCGACGAGGTGAGCGTCGACGACGTGGCCCGCGCGGCCGGGATCGCGCGCCGCACCCTCTTCCGCTACTACCCGTCCAAGAACGCCATCCCGTGGGGCGACTTCGACGCCCACCTCGACCACATGCGCGAACTGCTGCGCGCCGAGCCGACCGATGCACCGATGAGCATCGCGCTGCGCTCGGCGTTGTTGGCGTTCAACAGCTTCGACGAGGCGGAGACCGCCCATCACCGCCAACGCATGCGCGTCATCCTCGAGACCGACGCCCTGCAGGCCCACTCGATGACGATGTACGCGGGCTGGCGTGCCGTCGTCGCGGACTTCGTCGCGCGGCGCCTCGACCTCGAGGTCACCGACCTCATCCCCCAGACCACCGCGTGGTCGATGCTCGGCGTCGCCCTGTCGGCCTACGAGCACTGGCTGGCCGACGAGTCGGTGTCACTTCAGCGCTCGCTCGGCGACGCGTTCGACACCGTCGCCACCGGGCTGGTCGAACTCGACCGGCGATAGACCGCCTGCACGAATCACGAAAATAGTTCGCAATCGGGCGTCGGAGTTCGGCCCGCAACGGCGACGATGAGGGTGTGAGCGCCGAATCGCACTCCCAGGACGCGCCGAGGGCGCTGCTTGAGCTGTACGACGAAGCCCTGCCGGCCGTCTACGGGTACTTCATCCGCCGCTGTGGTGACCGCGGCGCGGCCGAGGACCTGACGTCGGAGACCTTTCTTGCCGCGATGGATGCCGCAAGAAGGGACCAGCCACCGCCGATCACGGTGGCCTGGCTGATCGGTGTGGCCCGCCACAAGCTGGCCGATCACTACCGGCGACGGCACGACAGGTTCACCGTCCCGGTGGCCGAACTGCCCGAGCCCGCCGATCCCACCGACGGGTGGGACGTCGAGCTCGACCGCATCGTCGCCGAAAGCGTGCTGGCCCGACTGCCCGAACACCACCGGACGGTGCTGGCCCTGCGCTACCTGGACGACCGGTCGGTACCCGAGTGCGCCGAGTTGATCGGCCGCACGGTCCATGCCACCGAAGCCCTGCTGGTGCGGGCGCGACGCGCATTCAAATCTGAGTACCCGGAAGGAGGAGCGTCGTGAAGCCTGGACCGAGCGGAGCGACGGGGAATGATCCTGTCAACCACCACGATCCGCTGACCGTGCTGCACGGCGACGACCTTCCGGTTCAGCCCGATCCGGCGTTCGCCGCCCGGCTGCGGGCCCGCCTCGAATCAGCTCTCTCGCTACCCAACCGAACCGAAGGAGTCGTCATGAGTGGCACCGATGCCGCCGTCGCCGAACTGAGCAGGCCCGCCCGCCAGTCGACGGTGGCCAGACCTGCCGCGCTGCCCTACCTTGCCGTCGCGGACGCCCGCGCGGCCATTGCCTGGTACGTCGATGCGTTCGGCGCCACGGTGGTCGGTGAGCCGATCGTGATGCCCGACGGTCGCATCGGGCACGCCGAACTCGCGCTGACCGACGGTGTCGTGTACCTCGCCGACGAGTATCCTGAAATCGGGCTGAAAGCACCCGCCCCGCAAGCTGTTTCGGTCAGTCTCATGCTTGGCGTGCCCGACACCGACACCGCGCTGGAACGGGCCCGCGACCGCGGCGCCGAGGTGCAGCGCGAGCCCTACGAGGACCACGGGTCGCGAACCGCGACGGTGATCGACCCGTTCGGCCACCGCTGGATGCTCAGCGGACCGCTGACCGGCGGAGTGGCCCAGATCCGCCACGGTGACATCGGCTACGTGTCGGTGTGGACCGAGGACCCCGCCAAATCCGCGGCGTTCTACGGTCACGTGCTCGGCTGGGACTACGACCCGGCGTCCCGCCACGTGACCAATACCGATCAGCCCGTCGGCATCGTCGCCATGCCTGGCGTGCGGACGTTGTTCTGCTGCTACGCGGTCGCCGACGTGCACGCGGCCCGTGAGGCCATCCTGGCCGCGGGCGGACGTGCTGACGAGATCTCCGAGGCCCCGCACGGCCTCACCGTGGAGGCCACCGATCCGTTCGGTACCGCGTTCGCGGTGTACCAACCGGCGGGCCCCAATCCGCGTCCCGCGCTCAACGGCACTGGGCCAGGCGAACTCTCGTACGTCACGTTCGAGGTCCGCGATTCGGCGAGCTTCCGGGAGTTCTACGGCACGGTGCTGGGCTGGAGCTTCGAGGCGGGCCGCGTCGCAGATGGCTGGGAACCGAAGTCCGTGCATCCCATGTCGGGCATCGCAGGCGGCAGCGCCGAGCAGGTGACCGTCCCGATGTGGACGGTCACCGACATCGTCTCCGCAGTCGAGCGGGTCAGGGCGGCGGGTGGCACGGTCATCGAGGAACCGTCGCAGCAGTCCTACGGCAGCTCGGCGCTGTGCGCCGACGACCAGGGTGTGCGCTTCTACCTCGGCCAGCACTAGCCGCCTCACCCGCGCTCACCGCGGGTTTGGGTGCACGAACCGCAGGTTAGGTGAGCACGTCGGCGATGGGGGCGCCGGCGGCGATCTTGCCGCGGGCCTTCATCACCTTGCCAGGCATGCCGCCGCCGACCACGCCGACGACCGCGCCGTCGCGCTCGTAGTACGCCAGGAACTTGCGGCCGTCATCGGCGACCACGTGCACGACGTCGTCGGCCTCGGGCTCGCCGAGGCACTGGATCTTGACGTCGTACTGGTCGCTCCAGAAGTAGGGCACCACCACGGCGGACGTGGCCTCGGTGCCGAGCATCGCAGGCACGATGACCCTGGCCTGTTCGGCGACGTTGCTCCAATGTTCAACGCGTACTTGGTGCCCCAGTGCGTCACGCCAGGAGGCCACGTCACCGATGGCCCAGACGTTCGGCGCGCTGGTACGGCCTGCCACATCGCAGACGACGCCGTTGTCGACCTCGACGCCACTGCCCTCGAGCCAGTCGGTCGACGGTCGGGATCCGACACCGACCACCACGATGTCGGCGTCGAGCTCGGTGCCGTCCGAGAGCACGACCTTCTCGACGTGGCCGCTGCCCTTCACCTCCGTGACACCGATACCGCACCGGACGTCGACGCCCTCGGCACGGTGCAGGCGGGCCACCAGCTCCCCGATCCGCTCACCGAGCACCGACGCCAGCGGAGTCGGCTGCGGCTCGACCAGCACGACGTCGACGCCGAGCTTGCGCAGGCTTGCGGCGACCTCGCAACCGATGAAACCGGCGCCGATGACGACGGCGTGGCGAGCCGATCCCGCGTGCCTGCGGAGCGCGAGGCTCTCGTCGAAGGTCCGCAGCACGCGAACCCCCTCGAGATCGGGGAACGACGGAATCCGCTTCGGCACCAGACCCGTTGCGATGACCAGCTCCTCGTAACCGATGACCTCGCCATTGGCCAGTGTCACCGTCTGCGCCGCGGTGTCCAGACTCGTCGCGCCCGAGCCGAGGCGAAGGGTGATGTCCTTCTCCTCGTAGAACTCGGCGGGCTTGAGCACGACGTCGTCGGTCTCGGCGCGCAGGACCTCCTTGGACAGAGGCGGCCTGTCGTACGGCAGGTGGTCCTCGTCGCTAATGAGCGTGATCGGACCCGCGTACTCGGCGCGGCGCAGCTGTTCGGCCGTGCGCGACGCGGCCAGTCCGCCACCGACGATGACGATGCCCCCAGTAGTAGTCACACGGCTTTACTACACGATCGACTACCCAGGATGTCCGCCACCCTGGCCGGACGGCGGGCCCGCCCGCGTCAGGCGCGGGCCCGCTCGATGATGTTCGACAGCACGACGATGCTCTCGCTGCGCTCGATGTCGGCGCTCGCGCGGATCCGTTCGAGCGCCTCCTCGAGATGGCGCATGTCCCGCGCCAGCACGTGCAGGATGGCGTCGGCCGTTCCGGTGACGGTGGCCGCGCTGACGACCTCGGGGATCCCGACCCAGGCCTTGCGCAGATCCGCGGGCGCAATGGTGCCATGGCAGAAGACCTGTACGTAGGCCTCGGTGTTCCAGCCGATCGCGTTGCGGTCCACGACCGTGGTGAAGCCGCGGATGACGCCGTCGTCGAGCATGCGGTCGACGCGCCTCTTCACCGCGGGCGCGGACAGATTCACCCGCTGCCCGATCTCGGCGAAGGTGGCGCGGGCATGGTTGGCCAACTCCGCCAGAATGCGCTCGTCGGTCTGATCCAACCGGTCCACGAAGCCTCATTTCCGTCGACGCACAATAAAACGCCGTAATCGTAGCTTTGGCACAACGAAGTGCGCACCAATACGCAATAAGTGGTGATTGATTGCGTGACATGGGGGCCATATCGTCTAATTCATGACGATCTCAGACATCGCCGGTGCTCCGGCGTCCGATGTCGCCGCAACGACGCCGGGGCGAGCGCCCTCAGCGCATTCGGTTCGAACCCCCCGACTCCGCCGCTACGCCATGACGGCGCCGACGTTCTTCACCGTCGAGTACGCGATCAATCCCTGGATGGACACCTCGAGGCCCGTCGACACGGCGCTGGCGGTGCGCCAGTGGGAGACCCTGCTGGAGACCTATCGCACGCTCGGGCACACCGTCGAGATGGTCGAGCCCGTCGCAGGCCTGCCCGACATGGTCTACGCCGCCAACGGAGGCTTGGTCGTCGACGGCAAGGCGGTCGTCGCCCGCTTCGCCTACCCGCAGCGTGCCCGCGAAGCGGACGCGTACGCCGCGTGGATGAGCAGCCGCGGCTTCGAGCCCAGGTTCACCCGCCACACCAACGAGGGCCAGGGCGATCTGCTCGTCGTGGGCTCGATGATCCTGGCCGGGTACGGTTTTCGCACCGACCAGCGGGCTCACGCCGAGGTCGCCGAGATCACCGGGCTGCCCGTCACCAGCCTCGAGCTCGTCGATCCCCGCTTCTACCACCTGGACACCGCCCTTGCGGTGCTCGACGACACCACCATCGCGTACTACCCACCCGCGTTCAGCGAGGACGCCCGCGCGCAACTGCAGAGGCTGTTCCCCGACGCCATAGAGGTGGCCACCGCCGACGCCTACGTCCTTGGTCTCAACGTCGTCTCCGATGGCAAGCACGTGCTGTTGCCCGCCAACGCCTGCGGCTTCGCCAAGCACATCGCCGACGTCGGCTTCGAGCCGATCGGCATCGATCTATCGGAGTTGTTCAAGGGCGGCGGATCCGTCAAATGCTGCACGCTGGAGGTGTACTCGTGACCATTCTGGATTCCGTGATCACTGAAACTGGCGATCTCACCGGCGCGGTTGACTCCTCGCGCGAGCGCTCGTCGGCGGCCATCGCCGTCGACGAGCAGTACGCGGCGCACAACTACTCGCCGCTACCCGTCGTCGCCGCGACCGCCGAAGGCGTGTGGATCACCGACGTCGAAGGCCGTCGCTACCTGGACTGCCTCGCCGCGTACTCGGCGGTCAACTTCGGCCACCGCAACCCCGAGGTCATCGCCACCGCGCACGCTCAGCTGGACGCGGTCACGCTGGTGAGCCGGGCGTTCCACTCCGACAAGCTCGGCCCGTTCTGCGCAGCGCTCGCCGACCTGTGCGGCAAGGACATGGTCCTGCCGATGAACAGCGGCGCCGAGGCCGTCGAGAGCGGTATCAAGGTCGCGCGCAAGTGGGGCACCGACGTCAAGGGCGTGGCGAAGGACCAGTCCAACATCATCGTGGCGCACAACAACTTCCACGGCCGCACCACCACCATCATCAGCTTCTCCGACGACGACACCGCACGCCGCGGCTTCGGCCCATACACCCCGGGGTTCCGGGCCGTGCCGTTCGGTGACGCCGACGCGCTGGCCGCCGCGATCGACGAGAACACCGTCGCCGTGCTGCTTGAGCCCATCCAGGGCGAGGCGGGCATCATCGTGCCGTCCGACGACTACCTGCCGAGGGTGCGCGCGCTGTGCACCGAGCGCAACGTGCTGATGATCGCCGACGAGATCCAGGCCGGCCTGGCGCGCACCGGTCGCACCTTCGCCTGCGATCACTGGGGCGTGGTGCCCGACATGTACCTCCTCGGCAAGGCACTCGGCGGCGGCGTGGTTCCGCTGTCCGCCGTCGTCGCCGACCGCGGCGTGCTCGGCGTACTGCATCCCGGCGAGCACGGTTCGACGTTCGGTGGCAATCCGTTGGCCGCCGCGATCGGAACCACCGTGGTCGCCATGCTGCAACGTGGCGAATACCAGTCCCGCTCAACTGAACTCGGTGAGAGGTTGCACGGCAGGCTGCGCGCCCTGATCGGCCACGGTGTGCTCGCCGTCCGCGGGAGGGGCCTGTGGGCAGGCGTCGACATCGACCCGCGGATCGGCACCGGGAAGCAGGTCAGCATGGTGCTGGCCGAGCGCGGCGTGCTGGTCAAGGACACCCACGGGTCGACGCTGCGCTTCGCGCCGCCGCTGGTCATCACCGAGGCAGAGATCGACTGGGCGGTGGATCGTTTCGCTGCCGTCCTCGCCGATCGGAGTTAAGTTCTTCGCACGTGCGCTCACAGCATTCGCTCAGGAGGCATCATGGCATCTCCCCCACCCACGGTAAGCCTCACCGAGCAGATGCTGCGGCGTCGCCCCATTCTGGGTGCGCCCGTGGCTCACGGCGCCTCCCAGGAACTCAAACGCACGATCGGCGTGTTCCAGCTGACGATGTTCGGCGTCGGCGCGACCGTCGGCACCGGCATCTTCTTCGTACTGTCCGAGGCAGTGCCCGAGGCCGGGCCCGCGGTGCTGCTGTCGTTCCTCCTCGCCGGCATCGCCGCTGGACTCGCCGCCATCTGTTACGCGGAAATGGCCTCAGCCGTACCGGTTTCCGGCTCGACGTACTCCTACGCCTATACGACACTCGGCGAGTTCGTGGCGATGGGGGTGGCGGCCTGTCTGCTGCTGGAGTACGGCGTCTCGACCGCAGCGGTCGCCGTCGGCTGGAGTCAGTACCTCAACAAGCTGCTGGAGAACATCTTCGGTTTCAGCCTGCCGCACGCGATCACGGCGGCGCCGTGGGACGAGGACCCCGGCATCATCAACCTGCCCGCCATCGTGCTCGTGGTGATGTGCATGCTGCTGCTCATCCGCGGTGCGTCGGAGTCGGCCAAGGCCAACACCATCATGGTGCTGATCAAGCTTGGCGTGCTGGCGATGTTCTCCGTCATCGCGTTCACCGGTTTCACCACCGACCACTTCGCCGACTTCGCCCCGATGGGCGGGGCCGCCGTCGGCCTGGCGGCAGGCACGATCTTCTTCTCCTACATCGGGCTCGACGCCGTCTCGACTGCCGGTGACGAGGTCAAGGATCCGCAGAAGACCATGCCGCGCGCCATCATCGCCGCGCTGCTGATCGTCACCGGCATCTACCTTCTGGTGACGTTCGCGGCGCTGGGGGCACAGGACTGGACGAAATTCGAGGGGCAGGAGGCCGGGCTGGCCCAGATCCTGGACGACGTCACCGGATTCAAGGGCTGGAGCACCGTGCTCGCCGCCGGTGCGGTCGTCTCGATCTTCTCGGTCACGCTGGTGACGATGTACGGCCAAACCCGCATCCTGTTCGCGATGGGCCGAGACGGGCTGCTGCCGTCGATGTTCGCCAAGGTCAACCCGAAGAGCATGACCCCGGTGAACAACACCATCGTCGTGGCCATCGTCGTGTCGATCCTGGCCGGGTTCATCCCCTTGGACAAGCTTGCCGACATGGTGTCGATCGGCACCCTGACCGCGTTCATCGTCGTGTCCCTCGGCGTGATCATCCTGCGTCGTCGCGAGCCCGATCTGCCGCGTGGGTTCAAGGTGCCGCTGTACCCGGTGACACCGGTGCTCTCGATCATCGCGTGCGGTTACATCCTGTACAGCCTGCACTGGTACACGTGGCTGGCGTTCAGCGGATGGGTCGCCATCGTGCTCATCTACTACTTGCTCTGGGGCAGGCACCACAGTGCGCTCAACGACGGGGGTGACGGCGTGATCGCCACGGCCGCACCGGGTGTCGAGAGCGTGGACGTGGTGACACCCAAGGACGAGCAGTGACCTGCCAGCGAGTAGCGAAGGCGGATCGCGCATGACTTCCCAGCGAGTAGCGAAGGCGGATCGCGCATGACCTCCCAGCGAGTAGCGAAGGCGGATCGCGCATGACAGTCGTCGTCGGCTATCTGGCAGGCAAGGCCGGACTGTCCGCGCTGCACCTCGGGGTGGAGGCAGCGAGGACACTCAAGACGTCACTGTCGGTGGTCACCGTCGTGCCAAGGCCGTGGACCACGCCGTCGCCCGCCCGCATCGACGCCGAGTACTCCCAGTACGCCGACCGGCTCGCCGCGGACTCCGCTGCCCAGGCCAAGGAGTGTGTCGCGGCACTCGACCCCACCCTCGAGGTCAGCTTCCACAAGTACGCCCACCGGTCGGTGCCCGGCGGTCTACTGGACGCCGTCGCCGACCTCAAAGCCGAAGCGCTGGTGCTGGGTTCGGCCTCAGAAGGCGGCCTCGGCCACGTCGTGGTCGGCTCGACGGCCGACCGGCTGCTGCACTCGTCGCCGGTGCCCCTGGCGATCAGCCCCCGCGGTTACCGCGGCTCCAAATCCCATGCGTTGACCCGAATCACCGCGGCGTACCCCGGCACGGCCGATTCGCTGCACGTCGTCGAGCGCTGCGCCGCCCTCGCGACACGACTCGGCATCCCGTTGCGGGTCATCACGTTCGCCGTTCGCGGCCGCACGATGTACCCGCCGGAGGTCGGGCTGCACGCGGAGACGTCGATCCTGGAGTCGTGGGCACTGGCAGCGCGAGAAGCCCTGGCGACGTTGAAGACCAACGGGATTGTCGGTGACGACGTCACCCTCCAGGTCGTGACGGGCAACGGCTGGGACCAGGCGTTGGATGCCGCCGAGTGGGAGGACGGCGAACTGCTCGCGATCGGCACGTCACCACAGGGTGCGATAGCGCGGGTGTTCCTCGGGTCGAAGGGCACCAAGATCGTGCGCCACAGTCCCGTTCCCGTGTTGGTGCTGCCGAACTAGAACCCAGAGAGTGGACGCTGCCTCAGCTTCGCCGCGTCGGCGCAGCACCTCAAGTTGGCGTTCGGCGGATAGTCAGTACTTCATGGTGCCGCGGTCGACGGCGATCTGCGATCCGGAGATCGTCGCCGAGCCGTCACCCGCCAGCCAGGCCACCACGTCCGAAACCTCTTCCGCCGACATGAATTCCTGCAGGCCCTTCTTGCCCTGATGGTTCACGGGATGGAACGGCATCGGCGAGAAGCTGTGGATGTAGCTGGGGTGCTTGCCGAAGATCTCCATCATGGCTTCGGGCTCCACCATCGGCGTCCCGATCGAGTAGGGGTGGATCGAGTTGACCCGAATGCCGAACTCGCCCACTTCGAGCGCGAGCGAGTTGGTGATCGCGACGAGACCGTGCTTCGACGCGGCGTAGTGGCTGTTACCCGGGGTCGCCTTCAGCCCCGCCGACGAGCTCACGACTATGATCGACCCGCCGTTGCCCGCCTCGATCATGGCAGGGACCGCGGCACGGATCGTGCGCCACGTGCCATTGAGGTTGACGTCGATGACGCTGTCCCACTGCTCTTCTGACATCTCGAACATCCGGCCCCAGCTGAGGACACCTGCGTTGGCCACCACGACGTCGAGCCTGCCGAACTGTTCGATGGCGTCGGCGACGACCTGCTGCTGGGCGGCGAGGTCGCGGATGTCGACCTCTCGGGCCAGCACCTTGCGGCCCTCGGCCTCGACGGCGCTCGCCGTCTCGGCCAGCTCCTCGGACGTGGCGGGCGGGTAGGTGATCGTGTCGGAGACCGGCCCGCAGATGTCGATGGCGACGATGTCGGCGCCCTCGGCCGCCAGCCGCACCGCGTGCGCACGCCCCTGTCCTCTGGCTGCACCGGTGACGAATGCCACGCGACCCTCGAGTGTTCCAGCCATCAACCGTCCCTTTCGTCACCCACGCCCGCGCGAGCATGCGCGTCGTGCCAGTCCTTCACGGCGTGTTGCGTGCGGACACGCACGCTCGCGGGGAAGGAAGCCCGCGCCAAGGCTAGCAGCCGAACTGGAACGTGTTCTAGAAACTAGTAGTCGACGGCGTCGCGGACGATCGGGCACGTCATGCAGTGCCCGCCGCCGCGGCCGCGGCCCAGTTCCGCGCCGACGATCTCGATGACCTCGATACCGGCCTTGCGCAGCAGCGAGTTGGTGTGCGTGTTGCGGTCGTAGGCGAACACGACACCCGGTTCGACGGCGACGAGGTTGTTGCCGCTGTCCCACTGCTGACGCTCGGAATCGTAGGCGTTTCCCCCGGTTTCGACGATCCGCAGCTTGTCGAGGTCGAGCGCTCTGGCCACCACCTCGACGAACGGTTTGGTGGCCTCGACCACTTCGACACCGGGTGCCGTGTCGGTCGGCATCAGCGTGAACGTCTGGACGGCGTCCATGATCTCGGGGTAGAGCGTGACCACGTCGCGGTCCGCGAAGGTGAAGACAGTGTCGAGATGCATCGCGGCCCGCAGCTTCGGCATCCCCGCGACGATCACCTTCTCGGCGACGCCGTCGGCGAACAGCGATGCCGCGACCTGCGTGATGGCCTGCCGCGACGTCCGCTCGCTCATCCCGATGATCACCACGCCATTGCCCGGCACCAGGACGTCGCCGCCCTCGATCGTGGCCAGCCCCCAGGACTTCTCCGGATCTCCCCACCACACCTTCGACCCCACGAAGTCCGGATGGAACTCGTAGATCGTCTTCATCAGCAGCGTCTCGTCGTGCCGAGCGGGCCAGAACAGCGGATTGAGCGTCAACCCGCCGTAGATCCAGCACGTGGTGTCGCGGGTGTAGAGCGTGTTGGGCAGCGGCGGCATCAGGTACTCGGTGACACCGTTGGCCTCGCGTGCCAACGCGCGATACCCGGTGCGGAGTTCGTTGGGCAGGTCGCGGATCGACATGCCCCCGATCAACAGCTCGGCGACCCTGCGCGGTGGCAGCGAGTCGAGGAACGCGCGCGTGTCGTCCACCAGACCCAGCCCGACCTCGTTGGGCACGATCTTTCGGTCGAGCAACCACGACTTGGCTACCGGATTGGCCATCGTCTCGGTCAGCACATCGTGGAGTTCGACGACCTCGACGTCGCGATCGCGCATCTCGGCCATGAAGTCGGCGTGGTCGCGGCGCGCGTTCTGCACCCACAGCACGTCGTCGAACAGCAGATCGTCGCAGTTGGTCGGGGTCAGACGTTCGTGGGCAAGGCCCGGCGAGCAGACCAACACCTTGCGCAGCTTGCCGACCTCGGAGTGGACGCCATAGTCAGCGGACGGGTTGGTCATGACATGCCTTTCGCCACAAGGTAGTTCAGAGCTCGGAGATGATCTGCTGCCTTTTCGCGTCGTACTCGGATGCGGTGATCGTGCCCATGGCGCGCAGCGTCTCCAGTTCCTGCAGGCGCTGGGCGGTCGACGGTTCGGATGGAGCGGGCATCGATGGCGGCGTGTACGGCGCGGCCGGATCGACCGGTGGTGGTGACATGTGCGCCGCGGGTGGAACCTGTTGCGCGGCAGCGCGCCTGACCACGCTCATCACCTGCTGGCGCACCGCCGGATTGGACCGGATGTCGATGGTGCCGTTCATCGGCACCCCGTTGGCCTTGAGGATCTGCATGATCTCCATGAGCGGACCGGCTTGCCCGGACAGGTCGTAGGTGCGGTTGCCGTCTTCGGCGAGCGTGAACTGCGCTGGCATCATGCCGCCGACCAAAGCGCTTCGGTTCCAGTCGATCTGGTACTGGTTGGTGGCGGGGTCGACGAGCACCACCAGCTTGCGCCCGGTGATCAGGGGCAGCCTGGTCACCGAGGCGATCACGCGATCGTGGGTGTCGAACGGCCGCAGGCCCGGTCCTTCGATGTGGAGACCGATCGTCACCAGAGGTTGGTCGTTGATCCTGGTGCCCGTCTCACCGATACCCGTCACCTGGGCGAGCGCCAGGACACCGTTGGCCTCGAGCATCTGGGACTTGGCTTCGGACTTGGCGTTGAAGCCGGCCAGCGCGATCGCGATCAGAACGTCGGCGGCGGTGATGAACAGACCCACCCAGAACATCCAGGCGATGTAGGGGCGTGTGGACTCGCCGAGTGCGAAGTACACGCCGAGGAAGATCGGCCCGACCAGTCCGCCGCACACCAGCACCATCAGCTGCGCCTTGACGTATCGCCCCAACATTGCCACGCTCCTCGTCAGCCGGGCCGTTTGCAGGTCAGACTAGCTCAATGCGTCTCCGCTGCCGGGGTTGCCGCAATCTGCGTATCGCCCGTCTGCAGGTCCGGAATCTCGACGATGATGAACGAGAAGTTGTCGTGGGCGCCGTTCTCGCGGGTCTTCGAGATGATGTTCGCTGCGAGGTCGTCGAGGTCGGCCTCCAACACGGCGGTCGCCAGCTCCTCGGGCGTCATCACCCCGCTGACGCCGTCCGAGCACAACAGGTACGTGGCCGCCGTCGGCGGAAGCACCGTCAGGTGCGGCTGCACCGGCGGGAACTGGCCGAGTGATTGCGTGATGATGTTCGTCGGCCTGCCGTTGGCGTCGAACACGGAGTCGTCGATCGATATCTGCGACAGGGCCCCGTCGGTGATGGAGAAGACCGGGCTGTCTCCCACGTTGAAGATGATGATGCCCTCGTCGGTGAGGCAGAGCCCGGCGACCGTCGTACCCAGTCCTTGCAGGTCGGCGTCCCTTCCAACGGCCCGCACCTGCTCGTTGGTCTCGGCAAGGGTCGCGGCGATGTCCTCCGCGGAACGCCATTCGTGCGCGTGCTCGGAGATGACGGTCAGCGCCACCCGGCTGGCGAGATCGCCACCGACGTGGCCGCCCATCCCGTCGGCGACCGCGCACATGAACGGTGCCTCCGGTGCGAAATCCATTGTGACGAGCGAACCTTCGCGCGTCTGGCTGAGCCAACCGGCCACCAGGATGGCGTCCTCGTTGCGCTTGCGCACCAGACCGACATCGGTGAACGCACGCACATTGATCACGGACAAGCCGCACCGTCCTTCCGGGATTTCCCTGCTCAGCACGCTCATCGTAGACGTGAAGCGCCCAGCTTCCGTTCAGATTGCCGTCAGGGTCGCGTTTCGTCGTCGATCACGACCACCGCCGCACTCTCGGCGAGTTCTCCCCAATACGAAAGCGGCGCTCACCCTTTCGGGTGAGCGCCGCCTTGCGACTAGATTCAGATCACTTGATGATCGCGTAGGCGGTGCCTACTTGATGATCGCGTAGGCGGTGCCTACTTGATGATCTTGGTGACGCGTCCCGCGCCGACGGTCTTGCCGCCCTCGCGGATCGCGAACCGCAGACCTTCGTCCATGGCCACGGGCTGGATCAGCTTCACCGAGATGTCGACGTTGTCGCCGGGCATCACGATGTCGGTGCCCTCGGGGAGGGTCACGACGCCGGTCACGTCCGTGGTGCGGAAGTAGAACTGCG
>JAOPUT010000126.1 GCA_025963385.1 Mycobacterium sp. | reverse complement strand
TGGCCGCAGACGTTCGGCTACCACGAGTTCTTCCATGCCTTCACCGCAGCTGCGGCGCTGTGCCACTACGCCGCGATCTGGTTCGTCGTCCTGTAGCGCGGGCGGTTCGCGCTACTTGAGCGGCAGTCCGGTGATCGCACGCGCCATCACCAGGCGCTGAATCTCGCTGGTGCCCTCGAAGATCGTGAAGATCTTCGCGTCGCGGTGCATGCGTTCGACGGGATAGTCGCGGGTGTAGCCGTTGCCGCCGAGGATCTGGATGGCTTCATCGGTGACGTAGACGGCGGTCTCGCTGGCCGCCAGCTTGGCCATCGACCCCTCGGCGTTGACGAACGGCTTGTCGTTGCGTGCCATCCAACCGGCTCGCCAGACCAGTAGCCGCGCGGTGTCGATCCTGGTCCTCATGTCGGCGAGCTTGAAGGCGATCGCCTGGAAGTCGCCGATCTTGCGGCCGAACTGCTCACGCTCCTGCGCGTAGTCGAGGGCGTACTCGTAGGCGGCACGCGCGACGCCCAGTGCCATGGCGCCGACCGTCGGACGGGTGCGCTCGAACGTCTTCATCGCTGCCTGACCCGCGGAGCTCTTGCCTTCGCGCGCCCTGGCGATCCGCTCGTCGAACTTCTCCTTGCCGCCGATGATCAGGCGCCCGGGGATACGAACCTCGTCGAGCACGACCTCGGCGGTGTGCGAGGCGCGGATGCCGTGCTTCTTGAACTTCTGGCCCTGGCTGAACCCCTTGGTGCCAGGCGGGATGATGAACGTCGCCTGCCCGCGGGAGCCCAACTCGGGGTGAACCGATGCCACCACGATGTGCACGTTGGCGATGCCGCCGTTCGTGGCCCACGTCTTGGTGCCGTTGATGACCCACTCGTCGTTGCCCTCGTCGTACTTCGCCCTGGTGATGATCGCCGACACGTCCGAGCCTGCACCCGGCTCCGACGCGCAGAACGATGCCAACAACGGTTCGTCGACCGTGCCGAACATCTGGGGCAGCCACTCCCCTAGCTGCTCGGGCGTTCCCGTCGCCGCCAGGGACGCCGCGGCCAGGCCCGTGCCGAGGATGGAGAGCGCGATGCCCGCATCGCCCCAGAACATCTCCTCGAAGACCGTGAGCATCCCGAGTCCCGATGGCTCGGCGGCCTGGGTGGCGAAGAGCTCCACCGAGTAGAGGCCGACCTTGGCGGCTTCTTGGATGATGGGCCACGGTGTCTCTTCGCGTTCGTCCCATTCCGCCGCTGCGGGCCGGACGACCTTCTCAGCGAAGTCGTGTACCCAGTCCCGAACCTCGACCACGTCCTCGGACAGCTCGAGTGAAAACGTCATGCGACAGGTCCTTTCGGCGAAATCTTTCCGCTCGTCGGTGGGTGACGAGGTTGCGCGTGGCTACCCGCGCTATTCGTCGGTGAACAACCGTACACAGTGCGACAAGGACATCTTACCGATGGGTCAGGTTCGTGACTTGACCAATGTTACGGCGCACCGTAACAATTGGGGTCGTGTCGACTCCGGTCATCGCCCTGCTCGCCGTCGTCGCATTGCTTGCGTGCGCGCAACTCGGTGGCGGGTGGTATGAACACCGCGTCGTCGATCCCGTCTGGCCCAGCCGTCCGGCGATCGTGCAGCCGCAGAACGGCGGCGTCTCCCGCCGCAGGTTCTGGATTCCCGCGCACGCGGCGTTCGAGGTCGCCCTGATCGTTGGCCTCATCGTGGGCTGGAGCCAGTCTCCCGTGCGAGCCGCGCTGCTCGTCGCCGTCGCGAGTCACGCCGCCATGCGCATCTGGTCGTTCGCCGACTTCTCCCCCAAGGCCGTTCGGTTCGAGAAGGCCGACCCTGCGACGATCGATCGCGACGCCGCCGCGAAGTGGTCGAGACGCCGCCTGTTTCTCCTGCCACTCGACGTCATCACGTGCGCCGCCACCCTCACAGCGCTGATTGCCGCAGCATGAACGAGAACCGTTCGAGGACAGAGCTTCTCGCGCAGCTTCGTCGCGTCAGTCGCGAACACGGTGACGCCACCGTCCTCTTCCACTCCGCATTGGCCGCCCGGCTGGGCCTGCATCCCACCGACTACAAGGCGCTCGGAGTGCTGGACCGGCTCGGGCCCATGAGCGCAGGGGACCTCGGTCGTCACACCGGTTTGGCAGCCGCCTCGGTGACCAACCTGATCGACCGCCTTGCCGCCAAGGGGTTCCTGCGCCGCGAACCCGACCCCACCGACCACCGCCGGGCACTCCTGCACGCCGAGGTCGGCGAACTCACCGACAACGAGTTCTTCGCATCATGGCAGCGCTCGGCGACCCAGTTGTGGCAGCGTTACTCCGACACCGAACTGGCCGTCATCCTCGACTTCCTGGCCGAAACCGCCGAACGGCTGCGTGCGCGCACCGAGGCGGTGACGGGCGTCGGGCCCGACGCCCCGAGCACCCAGGAACGACGCGCCCATGCCGCCCGACGAAGCGACTGAGCTGCGTCGGGTGTCGGTCGCCTCCGCAGGCACGCGCTATGCGGTCGGCCTGACGTTCGCGCACCTTCTCACCATTGCGGAGGTGCTCGCCGTGGTGTGGTCGCTCACCGGCCAGACGCTGGGCGACACCCGCGCCCTACTGACCCAGACGAACATGGTGCTTCTCGGCGCGGTCGTCGCAGCGGGCACGGTCGTCGTGGCCATCGGCGGCTACCGACAAATCGCACCGTCGCTGCGGTGGTTCCTGTCCGCCACGGTTCCCGACGACCGCCAGCGGCGGCGCGCGGTCAACATCGTCCGCCAGCAGTTCGCCCTGCTGCTCGTCGTGTGGGTCGCCAGTGGAGTGATCCTGCTGCTGCCCAATCTCGGTTCTGGGCCTGGCCCATCGCTGCTGATCGGTCTCGCCATCGCCATCGGTGGCACCGCGACCCTGAGTACGAGTCTTCTCTTCACTCAGCGCATCTATCGACCGATCGTCGCGGCCGCCACTGCCGAGGACTTCGTCAGCCGCACCGCCACACCGGGCATCGCGAGCCGCCTCGTCGTGATGTGGTTGACCAATAGCGCCCTGCCGAGCGCGACGATCGTCGGACTGATCCTGTGCAAGTCCACCGGCTGGTTGATCCCGAGCGACGCGTCGCTCGATGTGCCCATCGTCGTGCTGTCAATGGTGTCGGTGCTGCTCGGCTTGCGCGCGCTGATCCTGGTGGCGCGCTCGATCGCAGATCCCGTCCGCGACGTCGTCGACGCTATGGCCGAGGTCGAGCGAGGGCACATCGGACGCAAGGTCGACGTCTACGAACAGTCCGAGATCGGCAGGCTGCAATGTGGTTTCAACAGTATGGTGACGGGCCTGGCCGAACGCGACCGGATTCGCGACCTGTTCGGAAGGCACGTCGGCCCCGCCGTGGTGCGCTTGGCGATGGAGGGTGACGACTCACTGACCGGAGAGGTGCGGGAGGTGGCGATCCTCTTCATCGACCTCGCGGGCTCGACCACGTTGGCCGCCACCCTCAGCCCACCGGAGGTAGCCGATCTGCTCAACGACTTCTTCCAGATCGTCGTCGCCGCCGTGGACGACGACGCCGGTTCCATCAACCAGTTCCAGGGCGACGCAGCTCTCGTCGTATTCGGCAGGGACGGCGCGACGTCCTCGGCGCTCGCCACCGCACGCGCACTGGCCGCAGACCTCCGCAGGTTGCCCGTCGTCGACTTCGGCATCGGTGTCTCGGCAGGACCCGTGTTCGCGGGCAACATCGGTGCGGAGAACCGCTACGAGTACACGGTGATCGGTGATCCGGTGAACGAGGCAGCGCGCCTGGCGGACACCGCGAAGACGATCCCGGGCAGGGTGATGGCGTCCGGTGCCGCGATCACCCGGACGGACGACACCGAGCAGCGTCGATGGCAGTCCTACGGGTCGGTGATGCTGCGCGGACGGGCCGAAGCCACCCACGTGTCGATTCCACTAGGGCCCGGAGACGAGAATGGCGACCATGACGACCGTTGACCCCTTCCGCATCGCCGTGCCCGACGACGCGTTGGCCGATCTCCGCAGCAGGCTGGCTGCCACCCGTTGGCCCGAGGCCGAGTGTGTTACGGACTGGAGTCAGGGCATCCCCCTGTCCTACACCCAGGAGCTCGCGACGTACTGGGCCAACGAATACGATTGGCGACCCCGCGAGACGGCACTGAACCAGTTCGATCAGTTCATCACCGAGATCGACGGTCTACCAATCCATTTCATCCACCAGCGCTCCAAGCATCCCGATGCCTTCCCCCTCGTCATCACACACGGCTGGCCGGGCTCGATCATCGAGTTCGGCAAGGTCATCGCGCCGCTCACCGACCCCACCGCTCACGGCGGTCGTGCGGAGGACGCCTTCCACGTGGTGTGCCCGTCGCTGCCGGGCTACGGGTTCTCCGGGAAGCCGGACGCCACCGGGTGGAACACCGACCGGATCGCGCGCGCCTGGGACACCCTGATGGTGCGACTGGGCTACGACCGGTACGGCGCTCAGGGCGGCGACTGGGGCGCCGCCGTCACGACCGATATCGGACGAAATGTCGGAAACTGCGTGGGAATTCATACGAACATGCCGATCGGCGGGCCGCCGGCCAGGGCCTTGGAGAACCCGACCGACGAGGAGAAGGTCGCGCTCGCGGCGATGAAGCATTACCGGGACGTCGACTCGGGTTACTTCAAAGAGCAGGCCACGCGTCCGCAGACGGTCGGCTACGGGCTGGTGGATTCCCCTGTCGCGCAACTGGCCTGGATCGTCGAGAAGTTCTGGTCGTGGACCGACTGCGACGGTCACCCGGAGAACGCGCTCACGCGCGATGAACTGCTCGACAACGTGACGCTGTACTGGGTGACGGCTACCGGCGCATCGTCGGCCCGGTTGTACTGGGAGAGCATGGCGGCCTTTGGATCCGGCGGTCGCGTCGAGTTGCCGACGGGCGTGGCGTCCTTCCCGAAGGAGATCAGCCGCCCACCCCGGGACTGGTGCGAGGCGAACTACAACATCACCCATTGGACCGCCATGCCGCGCGGCGGACATTTCGCCGCGTTCGAGCAACCCGAGCTCTTCGTCCAGGACGTGCGCAAGTTCTTTGCCACTGTGCGGTGAGGCCCCTCCGGATTGGATATCCCCCAAACCCCCTGCGACTTGCAGTGACTCGCAGTACAGCAAACATCTTTTTGCGTCGTAGGAAGCCGGTGCTGCGAAACTCGAATGGTCCCACCGCGTAATGGCATCCGAAGGGCGAAATTCGTGCCACACTTCTATTTCTGTTGGCCGCGGCGGGTGGCCCTACGGGTGGTCGAAGTGGAGAACGTGACTGCTTCACATTGGCGCATTGCAGCGGGCGCGTCGCTGCTCGCGATCAGCCTCGGGCTGAGCGCTGGTGCCGCGGCGGCGTTCGCGGACGCGGGGTCCGACACCGCCAAGGACACCGACAATTCGTCGGCTGCGGGCGGTGCCTCCGCCCCGGGCCGGGGCGGCTCACCACGTGGCGGCGACGATGCCACGCCGCGCGACACGCGTAGTGCCACGTCCAACGATTCCTCGGTCACATCCGGGGCGGCGGATTCACCACGCCGGGCCAGGGCCAGTGCAACCTCGACCGGGGCCGACTGCCACGAGGCGGGGACCGTCGGCCGCCATCGGGAGGCGCGCGTCACGGCGACGTCGACCACCACCGACACGGCGACGTCGACCACCACCGACGTAGCGCCAGAGACCGCCGGGACCTCGAACGCCGACTCGGCGCCGCCGAATCCGCCCGCACCGACCAACGATCCGGCACCTCCCACCGAGACCCCGGTCGCTGCGACGCTCGATGCCCCCATCACCGTGGCACCGGTCAGCGACACCGCGGAATCGGCGACGGAGGAGACCGCGACGATTGCCGCACCGAGCACGGTCTCCCCGTCGCCGAACCAGGATCCGCCGCCGTCCTCCACTGCGGCGCCGGTGCCGGAGGTCGTGACTCCTCCGGTGGTGGACCCGCCCTCGCCGGTCACGGTCGACGTCGAACCCGTCCCACCGGTTCCCGCCGACGTCGTTCCCCAGCTGGGCACCGCGGTCCTCGAAACTCAGCCGATCTCCGACGACGCCAACAACGGCAGGCGTCCTGGCGCCGGTACGGCTGCGATGTCGCCGCTGCAGATCCTCCGCTTCCTCAGCCGAACCTCGGGTCTGGCCTGGGGCGGCAGCACCAGCGCGGTGCCCACGCTCACGCAGATCACGGTCGCGAGGTCGCCGGCCACCGCGGCATCGGCGACCGGCACCTCGGCTGCCCTGGCCTTGGCCACGTCGACGTCGATGGCGGCGCGGGTCGCGCCAAGTACCGAGATGTCGGAGGGTCTCCGGCTCTTCCTGCATTCCTACGGACAGCTGATCGTCGCCGCATCTCTGTCCGCGATGGTCGCGGCGGCCCTCCCCGGTCTCGCCGGCATGGTCATCCCGGCCGTGGCCGGTATGCGCATCGGGTACCGACAGGCCAAGGCCGGTCGGGCGATCCGCACGTCCGGTATAGCGCGTTTCGCCGCGTCAGGCCCCGTCGGCGTGATCCGATCGGGTTCCATGGTGGCCGTCCGGGCGCGGAAATCGCGCCCCGTGCGCCTCGGTGCGGATCAATCCGGAAGAGTCGCCTAGCGTCGACGTGCCTGCGCGATCTCCTCGGCCCTGAACACGTGATAGCCCCACGGACCGAGCTCGACGTACAGACCGTCACGGAGGTCGGTGCCAGAGCGGATGACGCTGATGCCGGTGATGGGGTCCGCAAACCGGTAGGTGTGCTCGACGATGTCGCTCCACGGCACCCTTACTTTGCCGGAAGCCGTTGCGGCACTGATGTTTACGACGATCAGCCAACGTTGGTCACCATCCCAGCACCAGCTGACCAGATTCGCGAACGTGTCGTCGCCCGGCCAGCCCGCCGTGGGGCAGAGGCGCCAGTCTCCTGTTCGAAACGTGTTGTCGCGCAGCACCTCCAGCAGTCGTCGATGAAACGATGCCACCGCGGTGTCGGCCTCCTCAACCGGTGACCTCCCCAGGAACACCGGCAGCCGGACCCTGCGGCCGTCGACCTGTCCGTCGTGCACGAGGCGGACGCCGGTCTGGGTCAGGGTGGCCACCGTGACCGCCTGGTGCCTGGCGGAGTCGAAGGTCGCTGCCGCCCGAGGCTCGTCGTGATTCTCCACGAACCGCACCAGGTGGCGCTGAAAGCCGGGGTCGGCGGCGAGGTGCTCGCGGACGGCGATGGCGTCACCCTCGACGAGGCGATCGTAGAGCCGCTTGTCGTAGCAGTAGTCGAATCCCTGGGACAGCAGGACTTCCTCCATGTCCCAGTACGCCTCGGCGATGAAGGTGAAGTCCGGATGGCTGCGGCGAACGGCACCGATCAGGGCGGGCCAGTACTCGTCCGACGGCGGAGCCCCGACGAGTACCGCCCAGGTCTTGGCGAAGACGTCGTTGATCACGAGCATCGCCATGTCGCAACGAACACCGTCGCACTGGTCGGCGATCTCACCCAGTATGCGGGCGGCCTCGGCCCGCTGCGAAGGAGAGAATGCGTTGAGCTGCACCACGTCCGGCCAGGCTGGGAAGTAGGGATCGCGACCCCTCGCCAGCACTGCACCGTCGACGTCCATGAACGACGCGGGATCGGTGCACAGATCGCGCTGGGCGCCACGAACGAAGTACTCCGGGTGGGATGTGGTCCACGGGTGATCGGGCGCGACGTGGTTCGGCACGAAGTCGAGAATCAGGGACAGGCCTCGGTCGGCCAGCGCCGACCTCGCCGCAGCGAGGGCCGAGCGACCGCCGAGATGCGGGTCGACCTCGTAGCGCCGCACGCAGTACGGAGAGCCGACGACGTCCTCGGGCGCCCAGTCCGGCAGCGCCGACCCGAACGACGAGACGAGCTCGGGATTCGCCAGCGCCACCGCTGCCCCCGCGGGGCTGCGCTCCCAGACCCCCATCAGCCACACCGCGTCGAATCCCAAGTCGGCGATGGCGTCCCACACCCGGGGAGGCACCGTCGACAGGTCGACCCGTTCTCCGGCGCCTTCGCTCAAATGGCTAAGCCAGGGCCAGGTGTTGACTTCGTAGACGAACGGATGGTCCATCCGCGGGTCAGGCCCGGGCCATGTCACCATCGCGGCGCCGGACCCGTAATACGAACGCGGACAGAGCCAAGACGAGGACGACACCCCCCAGCACGCCGATCTCGACCACCGCTCGGGAGAACTCTGGCCCCTTCTCGAGCAGTGTGGCGGCCTCGACGGACAGCACGACGATCTCCTTGATGCCCGCCAGGATGCCGACGATGAGAAAGGGTTCCGCGACGATCTCGTGTGAGCGGAGGCAGGCGCGGACTGCGTAGAGCAATTCGACGAAGATGAACAGCAGCAGCAGGCCGTCGAGGATCTCGAGCATCAGCGTCGAGATCGACGTGTCCCGCAGCCGGAGCAGGGTGTTGAACTGCGCGACGAGCAATGCCACCGACCCGAGCGCCAGCACGACGGCGATACCCCAGTAGACGGCATCCTCGACGACGCTGAGAACCCGGTCGGCGAGACGCTGCCGGTCCTCTTCGTCGTCCTCGACGTCCTCGTTATCAGGCATGGCGCCGGCTCAGCGATTCAACCACCAGATGCGGCTCGACAGCACCGTGGCGAACGCGCACCAAAGCGGATACGGCCACAGCGCCTTCGCAGGGGCGCCCTTGATGCGCACCGCCCTTCGCGTGAGATCGGCACTGCTCACGGTCAGCGCGGCCGCCACGATGGCCGACGCGCCCAGCTTGCGCCTGTTGAAGAAGAACCACGTCCAGCTGCCGTTCAGGACGAGGTTCAGCGCCAGCATGGCCGAGAACGTGCGCGCCTCCTGGTGGTCGCCCCGCTCGTCGAGCTCGTCGATTGCCGAGGCCGACACGCCGGCGATATCGGCGTACAGCAACGGCCACACGATCGGAAAGGCCTGCCTGGGTGGCTGAAAGCTCGGCTTGCGCAGCTTCGCGTACCAGTCGGACTGGACGGCGGGCCCGCTCGCAAGACCTCCGATCGCTGCGGTGGCGGCGGTGGCTGCACCGGTCTTGACGAGGGTGAGTGCGCGCATGCGGACTCCTTTCGGATCGGGGAAATCTACCCGGAGACAACGCGGTTCAAACGACTTGAGGGTAGCGTCGTCCCACCAGAAGGAGGCCACCATGACCACGAGACGTGTCCTTGCGACTGCCCTTGCGACTGCCGTGGTCGCGGCCGGATTCTCCCTGGGGTTCGCCACCCCGGCATGGGCCGACGACTTCAGCGGTACCTATGCGTTGAACCTCGTCGGCGCGTCCGGCGGAAGTCACACGTCGTGGACGGCCCACTCGGCGTGCGCGCCTTCGGGTGGGTGCGTCGCGCACGTCGTCAGTTCCACCGGCTGGTCGGGCGATGCGCAACTCGTCGACGGCCACTGGTCAATGACGGTCGCTCGGCCCGATGGCCAAAGCTGCCCGGACGGTTCCCGGCACTCGGAGTCCCAGACGTGGTCGTGGGACGCGGGCACGCTGGGCGGCACCGTCAGCGGCGTCTCCACCGATCCCATGGCCTGCCCACAGGGGCCGCCCAATTCGTTCTCTCTGACGAAGGAGAACATCGGCGGGACCCCCCTGTGAGCTGACCGGGGCAGGCGCTACAGCGGTATCCAGATTCCGAAGAAGTAGAAGCCCCAGCCATTTTGGACCGGGTCCCAGATCGGTTGTTCGTCGTAGCCCCAGTAGTTCACCGGTCCCGCATCCCAGTACCCGCCGGGTGGTGGCAACGGCCTGTCCCACACGGGCGGCGGCGGTGCACCCCAACCCCACGGTGCCGCCCCGTCGCCCCAGGGTGCCCCGTGGAAGCCGCGGAACGCGTCGGGCGGCCGCTGCCCGAAGTCGCCGGGACCGCGCTGGTCGCCGGGTCCCCTGAAGTCGCCGGGACCGCGCTGGTCGCCGGGTCCGCCTGGGCCGCCGGGTCCCCTGAAGTCGCCGGGTCCGCCTGGGCCGCCAGGGCCACCGGGTCCACCCCGACCTCTGATATCGCCGGGACCGGCTGGGCCGCCGGGACCGCCGTGAGGCCCTCCGGGCCCTGGCCCTCCGCCTGCGCACATCGGTGGCATGCACCCACCGCCGCCTCCGCCTGGCGCCGCGTCGGCCAACCCCGAGGGGCCCGCCATCAGAGCCAGACCCACACCGCCTGCGAGAGAGACTCCCGCGACGAGATTCTTCAGGTTCATCGCCGTACTCCTTCGTCCGGAGCAATCACTCCGATCCATCCCGACGATCCGACGTTAGATAGCTTGCCTATGAATCGTTCCTGTGCCCGCTGAAAGAGGCCTGTACGTGGCGCACGAGCGACACACCGCGAGTGCGTGTCGGCACCATCGACGACCTCGATCTCATGCGGCGCGCGCTGTATCGCGACCTGCTCGCGGAGGCCGGACACGTTGCTGCTGTCGGCCTTCGACGGTGACGAGGCGATCGGCTGCGGGCTGGCGCGCTGGGCACTGACGCCAGAAGGCTCTACGAACACCGCGGCTACACGGTGACCTGGCTCTATCGAGACGTCGTCCCTGCGCAGCGGTGCATCAGCGGAATCGGCGTCTTAGCAACGTTCACGGCGAGGGATTCCATTGTAGAAATGTAAATTCGTTGCGGAATCGCTTGCGAAGGTGGTCTCCATCGGCGATGGTTTACCCACAGCGCACGGGGCTGGGTCGGGCCAAGAATCGCCCCAGGGGGACCACTCTTCGTGCCGACAACATGGGAGGTCGTCCTGAGCGGCACACACGGCACCGCCGTCGACAGCGCAACGGGAAAGGATGAGGGCACTCGGAAACCGGGGCAGCCAGTCATCGAGATCGATCACGTCACGAAGCGGTTCGAGGACTACGTCGCCGTCGCCGATGCCGACTTCTCCATTGCATCGGGCGAGTTCTTCTCCATGCTCGGTCCTTCCGGCTGCGGGAAGACGACCACGCTCCGCATGATCGCGGGGTTCGAGACGCCGACCGAGGGCGCCATCCGCCTCGAAGGTGCCGACGTCTCGTCGGTCTCCCCGCACAAGCGCAACGTCAATACGGTGTTCCAGCATTACGCCCTGTTTCCGCACATGACGGTGTGGGACAACGTGGCATACGGTCCGCGCAGCAAGAAGATCGACAAGGCGGAGGTCAAGCGCCGGGTCGACGAGCTTCTCGAGATCGTCCGCCTCACTGACTTCGCGAAGCGCAAGCCCGGGCAACTGTCGGGCGGCCAGCAGCAACGCGTCGCGCTCGCCAGGGCACTGGTCAACTACCCGAGTGCGCTCCTACTCGACGAGCCGCTCGGTGCATTGGACCTCAAACTTCGCCACGCCATGCAGTTCGAGCTCAAGCGCATCCAGCGCGAGGTCGGGATCACGTTCGTCTACGTGACGCACGACCAGGAGGAGGCGCTCACGATGAGTGACCGCATCGCGGTCATGAACGCGGGCAACGTCGAACAGATCGGGAGTCCGACCGAGATCTACGACAGTCCGAACACCGTCTTCGTCGCGAGCTTCATCGGACAAGCGAATCTCTGGCCGGGACGCCAGAGCCGGATGGACGGCGACTTCGCCGAGATATCGGTGCTGGGCACCACGCTGCGGGCCACGCCGGGTGGCACGGCGATCGAAGCCGGTGGCCAAGCCACCCTGATGGTGCGGCCCGAACGGGTCCGCGTATCCATCGACGCTCCCGAGGGCGACGTCGCCACGGTGACCGCAACGGTCACCGATCTGACGTTCCAGGGGCCGGTGGTCCGACTGTCGATGGACGCGCCGGATGGTTCGCCGATCGTCGCGCACGTCGGCACCGAGCAGAGCCTGCCGCTCCTGCGTCCCGGCGACAAGGTCCACGTCGCGTGGGCGCCCGACGCCTCGCTGGTCCTGCCGGCGGCGGACATCCCAACGACCGAGGACCTGGAGGAGATGTTCGACGCTCCCCCCGAGCCCTAGTCGTCGAATTCGTCCCACTTCTCCTCCCCCGCAAGAACTCTCGATGGATCCACGAAAGGCACCTTCATGGCGAACGAGTTCGACCCCCAGATGATGGCCCGCATCGCCGCGTCGCGGACCTCACGGCGACGGTTCCTGGGCGGGGGTGCCGCCGCGGCGGCCGCCCTTGGGCTGGGCGGGTCGTTCCTCGCCGCGTGCGGCTCGTCCAGCACGACGAGCTCCAGCAGCTCATCGGCGGCTCCTCCGCCCGACGACGGCAAACCGGCCACTGGCAAGCTGCGCATCTCGAACTGGCCGCTCTACATGGCCGACGGGTTCGTCGCCGCCTTCCAGACCGCCAGCGGTCTGACCGTTGACTACAAGGAAGACTTCAACGACAACGAACAGTGGTTCGCCAAGAACAAGGAACCCCTGTCGCGCAAACAGGACATCGGCGCCGACCTGGTGGTGCCCACCCAGTTCATGGCGCTGCGGCTCAAGCAGCTTGGCTGGCTCAACGAGATCAGCGACACGCGGGTGCCCAACAGGAAGAATCTCCGCCCCGATCTGCTGAACGACCCCTCGGACCCGGGCCGCAAGTTCACCGCGCCGTACATGAGCGGCATGGTGGGTCTGGCCTACAACAAGGCTGCGACCGGCCGTCCGATCACCAAGATCGACGACCTGTGGGATCCCAAGTTCAAGGGAAAGGTCAGTCTGCTCTCCGACATGCAGGACGGCCTCGGCATGATCATTACGTCGCAGGGCGGCGACATCTCGAAGCCGACGATGGAGTCCGTCCAGAAGGCGGTCGACCTGGTCAAGGAGCAGAAGGACAAGGGTCAGATCCGGCGCTTCACCGGCAACGACTACGCCGACGACCTCGCCGCAGGCAACATCGCCGTCGCACAGGCGTACTCCGGTGACGTCGTCCAATTGCAGGCCGACAACCCGGACCTCGAGTTCATCATTCCCGAGTCCGGCGGCGACTGGTTCATCGACACCATGACGATCCCCTACACCACGCAGAATCAGCATGCGGCCGAGGCGTGGATCGACTACGTGTACGACCGGGCGAATTACGCGAAGCTCGTCAACTTCGTCCAGTACGTGCCTGTGCTGTCGGACATGACCGACGAGCTCAACAAGATCGATCCGAAGGTCGCGGCCAACCCGCTGATCAACCCGCCGCAGGACTTCAAGGACAAGTTGCACACCTGGGCCGCGCTCACCGACGAGCAGACTCAGCAGTTCAACACGGCATACGCCGCCGTCACCGGTGGCTAGGCGCCAGGCCGACCCATGGCAGGAGTAGCCAGCAGCAGCCGCCAGCGCAGCAAGATCGCGCCGTACCTGATGATCTTTCCCGCGTTGGCGTACCTCGCGATCTTCTTCGTGGTGCCGTTCTGGTCGTTGTTCCGGACGTCACTGTCGAGCATGGGCGGCTCGATCTACCTGCCCCAGTTGACGTTTGCGTGGAACTTCGGCAACTACGCGCATGCGCTGTCGACGTACCAGGACCAGATCTTGCGGTCGCTGCTGTACGCCTTCACCGCCACGGTCGTCTCGCTGGCGATCTCCTACCCGCTGGCGTACGTAATCGCGTTCAAGTCGGGGCGGTACAAGAACCTCCTCCTCGGCTTGGTCGTGTTGCCGTTCTTCGTGACGTTCCTGGTGCGCACCCTGGCGTGGAAGACGATCCTGGCCGACGACGGCATCGTGGTGCACGTCCTGAGCACGATCGGAGTATTGCCACCCGACGGACGGCTGTTGTCCACCAGTTGGGCCGTCATCGGCGGTCTGATCTACAACTCGATGACGTTCATGATCCTGCCGCTGTACGTCAGCCTCGAGAAGATCGATCCGCGCTTGTTGGAGGCCTCGAGGGATCTCTATTCGTCGGGCTTCCGGGCGTTCAGCAAGATCATCCTGCCGCTGTCGATACCGGGTGTGCTGGCGGGCAGCCTGCTCGTGTTCATCCCCGCGATGGGTGACTTCATCAACGCCGACTACCTGGGCAGCACCCAGACCACCATGATCGGCAACGTCATTCAGAAACAGTTCCTGATCGTCAAGGACTACCCGGGCGCGGCTGCTCTCAGCTTCCTGCTGATGGCGATGATCCTGGTGGGCGTGCTGTCCTACACGCGGGCTCTCGGGACGGAGGACTTGGTATGACACTGCAGGAAGGCGCTGCGATCGTCGACGTGATCGACGTTCCGCCGGCCAGGCGCAGACGCTCGATCATGGGGACCGGGAAGCTCGGCGACGTCGCGCTCAGGGTGATCGCAGCACTGGTGCTGCTCTACATCTTCGTGCCGATCTTCGTGATCGTGCTGTTCTCGTTCAACAAACCGGCGGGCAAGTTCAACTACACCTGGCAGGGCTTCACGCTCGACAACTGGGCCAACCCGTTCAAGTACCCGGCGTTGGCCGAAGCACTGAAGATGAGCATCCAGGTGGCGGCCCTTTCCACGCTGATCGCGCTGGTGCTCGGCACGCTCCTCGCGATTGCCTTGGTGCGCCAACGGTTTCGCGGCAGCGGAGCGGTCGACACGTTCCTCGTCCTGCCGCTGACGGCGCCCGAGGTGGTCATGGGCGCCTCACTGCTGACCTTGTTCCTCGACCTCGGCTGGGCGACCGGCTTCGCGACCATTCTGATCGCACACGTGGCGTTCGAGATCAGCTTCGTCGCGATGACGGTGCGGGCCCGCGTGAGGGGCTTCGACTGGACGCTCGAGGACGCGTCGATGGATCTCGGCGCCAGTCCGACGAGAACCTTCTTCAAGGTGACGCTGCCGCTGATCGTGCCAGGCATCGTCGCTGCCGCGATGCTGTCGTTCGCGCTGTCACTCGACGACTTCATCGTTACCTACTTCGTGAGCGGCTCGACGGTGACCTACCCGCTGTTCGTCAACGCGGCGACGAAGGCTGCCGTGCCGCCGCAGATCGACGTGCTCGCGACCGCGATCCTGGCGATCAGCCTCGTTCTGCTCGCAGTCGGAACCCTCTACCGCCGCAAGCGAATCGACGTCTAAGCGACCAACTCCGGCGGTGCGAGCACGACGGCGGAGTTCTGGCCACCCATGCCCAGCGACGTCTTGAGGGTGATACCGCTGGACATCGTCGTCGCCCCGTCGAGGAGCCTGCGGTGGCCGGGGGCCACCGTCGGCGGTGCGGGGATGACGCCGTACTCGTAGCCCATCGCCGCCGCGGCGAGTTCGACGGCTGCGGCGGCCCCCTGGCAGTGCCCGGCGAGCGGCTTGACCGAGTAGATCTGCGGCTTGCCGTCGAACAGCTCGTCGAGGATTCCCGCCTCGGCGGTGTCGCATTGCTGGGTGCCGGGTCCATGCGCGTTGATGTAGCGAACGTCCGCCGCGTCGACACCGGCGATCCGCAGCGCGTCGGTCACGCACGCGTCGACGTACGTGCGTGACGGGTCGACCGACGTCACGTGGAATGCGTCGTGCGTCATCGCACCGCCCAACAGCGAGGTGTAGGCCGCCTCTCCGCGCGCGGATAGCACGAAGCTGACCGACGCCTCACCCACGGCGAAGCCGCGGCTGCCCACCTGGAACGGGCGGCAGGCCTCGAGCGGCTCGGCGTCCACCACTGCCACGCCGAGCTTGACGAAGTGCTCGACGTTCTCCGGCGTCAGCGACAGATCTGTCGCGACGAACACCACGTCGTCGACGACATCGGAGTCCAGCCACATCTTCGCGGTGATCAAACCCGCGTTACCGGAAGCGCACATCGCGGACACGTTCATCGCCGGACCGTGAAAGCCGTACTCCTGCATCAACATCGACACGGGGGTCGACGGCATGAGGGCTAGGTAGTCGCGTACCTTGCGCTGTCCGTCCTCGGCGACGTAGAACTTTCGCCACTCCTCCACCTCCGGGATGACCACGGCATGCACGAGTCCCACCCGGCGCCCAGGCGTCCACCCGCGGTCCGTCGCATCGGTAAGCGCTTCCCTGGCGGCGTACCTCATGGCTCGCGCCGACCGGCTCGCGCCATCACGGACGTCGCCGCCGGCAGGCACCCTGGCCAGCCAGGCATCGTCGCCGCCGATGCCGTAACCCTCGAACAGGGCGGCCGCAGGCTTGCCGCTGAGCAGTCCATCCCACAACGACGTCCTGCCCCACCCGTAACCCGATACTGCGCCGATGCCGATGATGTTGGTGGCCGTCTCTGCCATGCTGCACTCATTTCTCGTGTCCGCGCCCCGGGTTGGGCGTCGGTACCATTGATTAACCGCTTTCCGATCGATATTGACCAGCCGGGTGAATGCTTTTCGTCGGCATGTCGGCGGTCTGTGACGGTGCTACGTTGATGAGCTAAGTGAGACGATCACGCGGGGAATGGTGTGACACACGACGGCAGTGACCACGGTGTCGCCGTTGACGCTCAAGGAGTCGACGGCCAGCCGAGGGCTGACTCCGAAACCCCCGATCAGCGATATCGAAAACTGCTCGAGCACAGTCCCGATGCGATCTGCGTGCACCAGATGGGGCGCGTCGTGTATGTCAACGCGGCGGCCGTCCGCTGGATGAGGGCGCCGTCGGCCGATCAGATCGTCGGAAACGTGATCACGACGTTCGTCGAGGCCGAGTCGATACCGGCGATGCTGGCGAGGATCGCAGGCCTGCGCCAGCCCGGCGACGTGTCGGAGCCGTCCGAGGCCGTCATGATGCGCTTCGACGGCACCACGATCGACGTCGAGGCGGTCTCGGTGCTGAGCACGTGGAACGACGAGCCGGCGTTCCAGGTGATCTTCCGCGACCTGACGGTCCAGAAGGCTGCTCAGGCGGCGCTGCGGTATCAGGCCGCCCTGGTGGATCACGTCAGCGACGCGATCATCGCGACGACGGCGTCGGGACTCGTTACGAGCTGGAATCCCGCCGCCGAGAACATCTATGGACGGCCTGCCGCGCGCGTGCTGGCCCAACCGGTCAGCGAGGCGGTCGGCGCCGACCTGGACCCGCGCAAGATCATCTCGGCGGGCGGGGCGATCAACGCCACGCATTACACCCCGAGGGGATCGGCGCTCGCGATCCGCGTATCGGCGGCAGCGATGGACGACGGTTTCGTTCTGCTCTGTTCCGACCAGACCGCACTTCGGCGTGCCGAACGCCACTTCGAGACCGTGGTGGCCACTCTCGACGAAGCCGTGATCGTGTTGAGCCACACCGGCCAGGTGCTCTCCATCAACCCCGCGGTGGGCCGACTGCTCGGCCCGCTTCGGGATGGCGCGAAGCATTACGACGATCTCGTCAGCCACTGGATCGACACGCAGGAGACCATCGTCCACGACGGCGACGGCACGCCCGCCCAGCCGGACGATCGTCCAATCCTGCGGACGCTCAAGACCGGGATTCCGTACGAGGGCGAGGTGCTCACCCGCAATCGGCAGGACGGCCGACGCATGTGGTTGGCAATGAGCGCCCGCCGGCTGAACCCCGACGAGGGAGATCGGTCGGCGGTCCTGGTGGCCTTCCGCGACGTGACCGCGACTCGCTCGACGACCGAACGACTGGCCCATCAGGCGACGCACGATTCGTTGACCGGCCTGCCCAACCGCGCACATCTGGTCGAGGCGGCAGGCCGACTGCACTCCGAGGCCACTCTCGCTGCGGTCTTCTTCGTCGATCTGGACGACCTCAAGAGCGTCAACGACTCCCTCGGTCACGATGCCGGGGATGCCGTCATCAGGACTGCCGCGCAACGCATCCGGGCCGCCGTGCGACGCGATGACGTCGTCTGTCGGCTGGCGGGTGACGAGTTCGTGGTGTTGCTCGTCGGTTTTGGATGCTGCAACGAGTTGATCGAGCTGAAGCACCGGATCAACCAGAGACTGGTCGAGCCCATGTCGGTCGCGGGGTCCACCGTGCGGATGGGTGCCAGCATCGGTGTCGTCGAGGTGCTGCCGGACGACCCGCGCGATGCGGCGACCCTGCTCCGCGACGCCGATCGAGCGATGTACGCAGCGAAGGCGACGGGGCGGCGCACCGTGGTGCATTCCGCGCCCTAACGCAGTTGGCCGGTACGCGTGTGATGCGCCGTCATCGCGCCTCGCGCTCTCGGCGCAAGTCCGCGCGGATCAGGTCCCCGGAGGTGGCCGGCGGCCTGCTGGCGCCGACGGACCTGTGCCATCTCCACGATGATCGAGGCGACCTGGGCCGGCTCGCCGTGCACGGTGAAGGTCCGCCGGTCCCACCACATCATCTTGGTCTGGTACCGCTCGTCTGGGTAGGGCGTTGCGGGGATGGGAGCGACGACCCCGCCTCCAGACCGCCACTGCTCGAGCGTGTGGGCCGCGGACGTGGCCATGAAGAAATCGACCCCGAGGAGCGCCATGAGGTGAAACCCGCTGCGGGCGAGCAGGTTCGCCCTCTTGGGGTGGCGAGTGCCGTTACCGCTGGACCATGCCGCCTTCATCTCGATCACACCCGACGGGATGCGATCGGCGATCATGGTGCGGACCGCGTGCTCACCCGGCCTGCCCGCCCACTCGACCACCGCGTGCGAATCGTCTGGCGTCGACAGCCTGCCCTTCGTGCGGATACCGCCGATGACGCGCCCGTCGTCATCGGTCATCGTCCAGAACAGCGCAGTGTCGTCAGCGCAGCGCGCCACATCGCCGTCGATGGCGTCCGCCACTCCGAACCTCGAGTAACTTGCCACGGCACCGCGGTGGTAGTCGGCGAAGAGTCCTGGCGCCGTCTTGGGGTCGGCGATGGTCACGGTGCACTCGCTCGCCGGATCCCACCACGAGATGGATGCTGCTTCGTGCAACGAACTCGGTGCTACGAGTTCAACCGTCGTCATGGATCCGCCTTCGCTCGACGCCACTATGCTCTTCTAGGCAACATAATACTTTCGGTATAAACAATGTCTAACCTTGGAATAGCGCAATTTCTGTCTGTTACAGCAAAGTCTTTGCCATCGAACAAGCTTAAGTTTGCCGGCAACTTCCGGTTTGCTGGGGTGTGCCTGGATCTGTGCGCTGACCTGCGCAAACCCGCCATTGGCCAATGGCACTCGGTGTAAGTGCTTGCACTGGCAAAAGTCGAGGGGAAGCGCCCCTTTTCGTCGGCCGAGGCGCTCACTCCGAGCCGAGGCTCGCGGTTCGCCAAGCCGCTTGGGCGTGACGGAAACTGCGAGTCTCTGCCGTAGCTGGCAGGTTCAGGTGCGGTTGCTAACTCCGTGGCATGTTCTGTGTCACACCGCGTGTCGCGTTCGGCTCAGGGCGCGTCGAGCTTGACGGTGACGCTCACCCGTCCGCGGTCGTCGCGGCGGGCGACCGCGTGGCCCGAGCGATCCCGTCCGTCGAGACCGATCAGCGTGACCGGACCACCTTCGCCGAGGAAGTTTCGCCACCACTGCTTGGCATCGGGCATCGAGACGGCGATGACCACGGAATCACCGGAACGGCGATACCCCACCGGAATCGCGAAGGTCGTGCCAGAACGCCGACCCACGTAGCGGATGGTCACCAGGCCGCGCCGGATGAACCCACCGATCACCGGGGCGTCCATCAAGGCCATGGCGAGCTTGTTGAAGCCTTGCACGAATACGTTGTGGGAGAAGCCCCCTGAAGTCTGCCGTGCCATTGTTCCGAGGGTAGCGCCGTCAGGTCACATCGACGAGGACCGGCTTTCTGGCACCGGCGCGGGCTGCGCCGACCCCTGCCGCGACGACGAGGCAGATGCCGACCACGCCCGCGGTTCCCGGTTCCTGCGCCAGCACCGCGAACCCGATGAGCATGGCGAACGCGGGCTCGAGGCTCATCAGGGTGCCGAACGCCGCCGTGTTCAATCTGCGCAGCGCCATCAACTCCAGGGTGAACGGCACCACCGGCAGGAGGATCGCAAGACCGATTCCGAGCAGCAGGACCTCGGGCGTCATCCGCGGGATCACCGATGATCCGACGACGAGGGTCGAGAACACGGCGGCGACGCCCATCGACACGGCCAATCCGTTGACGCCTTCGACCCCGTCGCCGACCCGTTGAGTCAACAGGATGTAGCAGGCCCAGCACGCGGCGGCACCCAGGGCGTACAGCACGCCGAGCAGATCGATGGCGCCCGCCCAGGGCTGGGTCAGGAGCACGACCCCGACGGCCGCGAGACCTGGCCAGGCGAAGCGGTTCCTGCCCCTGCCCTGAATGACCGCGACCCCCAGTGGGCCAAGGAATTCCAGTGCGCTCGCGGTGCCAAGGGGAATGCGGGCGATGGAGGCCATGAACAGCAGCGTGACGGCCGCGGTGACGACGCCGAGGACGACGCAGGTCAGGAAGGTGGTCCGCGTGAAGGCGGACGGGCGCGGGCGGACGACGATCAGCAACAGCACCCCGGCCCAGGTCAGCCTTAGCCACGCCGCGCCCTCGACGCCGATCTGGCCGATCAGCCCGATGGACAACGCCAGGCCGACCTGCACGCACAGCATCGACCCGGTGGCCATCAGTACGCCGGTGCGAGCCTGGTTGGTAGTCACCATTGCATTGAATGGCACGGACACCGTTCGCGTCCACGTGATATTTCAGGACATACCGTTCGCGAATCGCGAACGATCGCGATCAGGCTCCGCGCGGATACGGCTTCTCGGCGAAGTCGATCTGCGCGGCCGGGTTGCTCACCGCCGTGATCAATCCGGTGCCAAAGGGTCCCTCCCCGTCGAACAGCGTCGCGGTCCCCACCGCGATGCCCTCGCTCACCCAGTGCGAATCGGCCTGGAGTCCGATCCATTCGTCCCGGGGCAGTCGCGCCAACCCGACCGTCAGGTCACCGTTGATGTAGCCGATGCCCGCACTCCCAAGGTTGGTGACCAGGCTGGTGTGCTCGGCCGTCATCGCGGCGTTGACGAACGGCGCGTTGCGGGTTCCCGCGATGGCGTCGATGGCCCTGGTGAAGAATCGCTTACGCGACGGATTCTGATGATCGGCAATGGAATCCGACCACTCGCTCTGGTCACTCCCGGCGTAGGTGAACCGGGCACTATCTACGACCGGCGGGGTGAACTGCATGGTGGCCGCCCACTCCTCCCCCTCCGGCGCGGCGGACCGGCGGTACTGGACCAGGGTGGCACGTACGACGGGGACACCGTTCTGGACGAGCTCGCATTCGGAGTTTCGCACTCGTCTGCCGTCGCGGATCAGGCGCGTCGAGGCGACCGTCGGGATGCCACGTGCCTGTTTGAACAGGTCGACCGTCAGTCGAGCGGGCAGAAAGTCCTCGTCACCGTAGTTGCCGTCGAGCACGGACGCCGCGAGTCCCACCAGGGCGGGCCCGTTGAGATGATCCGCGCCCCAAGTACTTCCCGCATTCGCGGTGGGGATGAACGTGCCCTCGTCGGTCTGCGTGAAGTGTGCGGGCCGAGTGGTCATCCCGGCATCGTCGCACAGTCAGACGTCTATACCGAACTCCTTGATCTTGCGGTAGATCGTGGCGCGGGAGATGCCCAGCGCAGCCGCGGCGTCGTTCTTGCTGCCGTGGTTCGCTTCGAGGCTGCGGACGATCGCATCGCGTTCGAGAGCCTCGATCTGGGTCAGCGTGTGGCGGCTGAGTGTGCGACACCTCGGAGGCAGCTGCTGGACGTCGACGACCCCGGATCGTTGCCGCCCGACCACCTCACGGAGGACGTCCTTCAACTCGTCGACGTTGCCGGGCCAGTTGTACTTGCACAGCTGCCGAATCGCGGCGTCGGACAGGCTTAGGTCGGCGCCGCGGCTCAACTGACGGAGTAACAGCGGGACCAGTTCGTGTACGTCCTCGATGCGGTGACGCAGCGCAGGCACCGGCACGGTCTGTGCGATGAACGTGAATGCCGGTGCACCAGAGGATGTTTCGTATTCCGCACCCCCCATGGTCACGCCGATCCACCCGCCGTCCTCCCGGCCCTGACAGAGATCGGCGAGCGCCTCCTGTACCGATTCGTCGAGCAGGTCGATGTCGCGCACGATGATGCTGAAGCCGTCCTCGTCGAGTTCGGCCGCGAACGCCTCCAGCGCGTGCGCGCCACCTTGGAAGTCGGCTGGCACCAGCACGCGCGTCGAACGCCGAATGTGCAGTGCGGCCGCAGCCTTCAGTGCCGCGTACCGTCCCGACCCTGGTTCGCCGGACACGGCGACCCACTGTCGCTCGCCGGCGTAACGCGAGATCACCGCGCAACTCCGCCGCCATGACGAGCTGGTGCCGACGATGCCTGGGAGCTGGTCGACGCCGGACCTGGTGTGGGTGACCTGCGGCCGCCGGGTCTCGAGGAGGTGGACGTGGCAGACCGACATGTGGGCGGATTGCTGATCGGTGAAGTCGTCGGTGAACGAGATCCTTGCGCTCTGACCGCTGGGCAGAGGTGCCAGCAGCTGGCGCCCGCTGTGTGCCTGCAGGCCGAAGTCGGCGGCATGCTCGAGCAGGGCCGCCTGGTCCTGGACGTCGAGCGCCCACCGTAGCCGTCGGTTCATCAGCACGACGTCGTCGCCCATCGCCAGGACCATGGTCTGGGGTGATCGACGGCACGCCCTCAGATAGGCATTGAGTAGCGCGGTCTCCTTGGCGCTGGCCCTGGCCAGCAACCGACCCTCGATCTGATCGGAAGCCGACTTCGCGAGGGTGGCCAGCAGCGGACCGCCGTCGTCGACCCAGCCGGTCAGATCCAGCGCCCCGACCAGCACCCCCGACACCGGATGAATGATCGGCACCCCCGCGCAGGCGAGCTCGCCGAGGCACTCGGCGTAGTGCTCGGCGCCCCGCACCAACGTCGGCTGTCGCGTTTCGAGAGCGGTCCCGATGCCGTTGGTGCCCGCGAACTCCTCGGAGTACGAGTACCCCGGTGCCAGGTTGACCGTGTCGAGCGCGCCGTTCAGTCGGCGGTCGGCAGCGATCCGGCGCAGCACCACGCCGTCGGCGGAGGTGAGCACGACGCTGATGGGCTCGTCGACGAGCCCCTCCGCCAGTTGGCGCAACACCGGGTCCGCGGCGTCGACGAGAGGGCTGTCGAGGTTCGGTTCGCGGACGAACGGCAGGTCCAGCCGGTCGGCGGGCACGTTGAGAGCCCGCGACCGCCGCCACGACACCGAGATGCTCTCCCGCACGGCCTGGTCGAGGTCGTGGTCGTTGAGGAATCGCTCGCGGGCACGGCGGACGTGCCACGCGCCGAGGGGCTGCTCGATCATCGGAGGACCTACGCTACGCCGCGCGGGTGTGACCCCGGTCTCAATTTGAGACTATTCCGAGCGGGCCGCTCAGTAGATGTTCGACGGTCGGATCATCCCTTCGGCCAGGTCGCCGAACCCGGGAGCGATGATGGCGCCGGGCTGTGCGTAAACCTCCTCCACCACAGCGGTTTCCGTGGTGATGAGGAGCGCCGCGATCGACGCTGCGCTCTCCAGGGCCGCACGCGTCACCTTGAATGGATCGATGATGCCTTCGTCGAACATGTCGCCGTACTCACCGGTGAGGGCATTGAAGCCGTGGCCGAGGGGCAGATCGGTGACGACGTCGACGACGTCGTCACCCTCGAACCCGGCATTGATCGCGATCCAGCGCAACGGCTCGGGCAGTGCGCGGCGCACCACGTCGCGGCCGATTGCCTCGTCACCGACCAGCTCGAGGGACTCCAGCGCCCGGTGTGCCTGAGCAAGAGCCGTCCCTCCCCCCGACACGATGCCTGCCTCGAGGGCCGCACGGGTGGCGGCGAGGGCATCCTCGACACGCAGCATCCTCTCCTTGAGCTCGACGCTGGTGGCGCCGCCCACCCGGATGACGGCCACGCGTCCGGTGAGCCGCGCGATCCGCAGATCGAGGCTGTCCCGATCGGCATCGAGCTTGGCCCGGTCGCGTTGGGCCTGCAGTTGGGCCACCCGCGCATCGATCAGATGCTGTTGACCGTGTGGACCGACGATGGTCGTGTCGTTCTCAGTGGCAGTCAGCCGATCCGACGAGCCGAGGTGTTCCACGGTGATCTCGGCCAGTTCGATACCGGTGTCCTTCGCGATGACGTGACCCCCGAGGGCCACTGCAAGGTCCTCCAGTTCCGCCACCCGCCGGTGTCCGAAGCCGGGCGCTCGCACGACGACCGACTGCATGGTCCTGTGCATGTTGCCGCCGACGAGCAGTTGTAGCGCGGGGCCGTCTACGTCCTCGGCGATCACCACAAGGGGGCGGTCGGCGCGCTTGGCGACCTCGACTGCGGGCATGATCTCCTGCACCTGGCTGATCTTCTTGTTGGTCAACAGGATCAACGGGCCGTCGAGTACGGCCTCCATGCGTTCCTGGTCGGTGACCATGTACCCGGAGGTGTAGCCATGGTCGAACTCGATGCCGTCCACGACGTCGACGGTCAGCCCGAGGACGTCGCCCTCCTCGGTGGTGACCACGCCTGACTTGCCCACGTGGTCGACCGCGCTGGCGATGACGTCACCGATCGACTCGTCGTCACTGGCGGCGAGCGTCGCGATGCGACGCAGGTCGTCACTCCCGACGACGAGCACCCTGTTGGCCCGCAGGGCCTCCACCACGACGGGCACGGTGCGTTCGATGCCACGCCGGACCCGCATGGGGTTGGCGCCGTCGTCGACGGCCCGCAGGCCTTCCCGAACCATCGCCTGTGCCAGGACCGTTGCGGTCGTGGTGCCGTCACCGACGACCCCGTTGGTCTTCATCGCGACTTCCTTGACCAGCTGCGCACCCATGTTGGCGAAGGGGTCCCGGAGTTGGATCTCCCTGGCGATGGTGACGCCGTCGTTGGTGATGGTCGGGGGGCCGGTCAGCTTCTCCAGAATGGCGTTGCGTCCCTTCGGTCCCAGCGTCACCTTCACCGCGTCGGCGAGGGCGTTGACGCCGAGTTCCAGGCGCAGTCGCGCCTCCGTACTGAATCTCAATTCCTTGGCCATGGCCATATTCCTTTCAAGCAGAGGCAAATTCGGTCAGAATCGGGTGAGTGTCAGGGCATGAGCACTCGACTGTTCGGGCAGAGGCTGAGTCCGGCCGTGAACCGGTGTCGCAACAGTGCCTTCTTGTTGTCGCCGTCAGGCAGGTCGCGCAACGTGAGTGTCTCGATGTCGTTGATCGCCAGTGGTTTCCGCTGCAGCAGTTCGGCGATGCAGCGCTCCACCGGAGTCGCCAGGGTGGTGCTCATCACTGCACGGTGAGGTCGAAACCGATGTATTCGGCGGCGTCCTCGGGGCTGGCGAACAGGATGGTCTTGTCGTCGAGGTGGACCATACGGCCGTAGTGCGTCGAGCTGATCTCCTCGAAGATCGACCCGTCGAAGTCCTGACCGAGCGCCTCGGTGAGTTCGTCGTAGTCGAAGTTCAGCAGTCGCACGCCGTCCACCCGGATCATCGACGGGTACTCGGTGAGCTCGACACCGTCCTTGGCGCCCATCACTTCGGCGACGACGCGTCCGATCGGGGTGTTCATCAAGGTGACGCCGCACATGTTGGAGAATTCCGTGGCTGATCCGAACTGCATGGTCATTTGTCCAACTCCTCGGGGATGTCGAGCTCGATTTGTTCGAGCAGGGCTGAGAACTTCGCCACGGCGGCGTCGAGGCTCGACGCGAACGTGACCGCCTTGTCGGCGGGTGTCGACCAGATCGGCTGGAGCGCGCGGGCAGCAGCCAGGCACCGCGGCACCCAGATGCCCGACCACTGACCGAAGAGCGCCTTGTTCGCCTCGCCGTGCTCGGCGTCGCGGGTCAACAGCCGGAACAGGTTTCGCGTGTAGTTGAGATCGCGGTCGTAGTCGTGCTCTCCGGTGCCGACGATGGTCGGCGTGATGTAGTCGCCGTTGCGGGCGGCGATCTGCATGACGAGCTCGCTGCGGAACAGAGACCCCACCAACTGCTCGAAGACGATGTTCGTGGCGAAGAGCAGTTGGCACCAATCCCCCACGGCCGTCAGCTGTTCGACGACCTCCCGGACGGGCTGCCATTCCGGCGCGTCCTGCCAAACGGAACGGTGGATGCCGCCGTCGAAGGACTCGCATGCGTCGGACAGTTCGAGATTGAACAGTGCGAGGTCCTGCGCGAAGCGCAACTTGTGCGCAGCGTTCACCGCGACGGCCGTGTTGATCATGTTCGTCGGTCCCGAGCGCTGAATCGAGGTGAAGACGTGCAGGGCCAGCCCGTTCTCGGCGTGCATCCAGGCGCCGACGTTGCGCTCGATGAACGTCAACCAGGTGGAGTTCCACGAGTCGTAGGCGCGGGCTCGCTTGGCGTTCTTCAGGCAGAGTTCGACCTGCCTGACCACCGCGGAGTTGTTGCGGAAGATGGTCTGGTTCCACTCCTCGTTGGGGTCGAGGAAGGCGTGCCAGTCGGAGGACTGCGCCGCCGTCCACTCCTGCGGGTAGCCGCCTGGACCGTCACCGAATCCGTAGATCCAGCCCTGTGTGAGATGACGATCGGGGTCGGGCTGGACGTCGACCGTTACGTCCTCGTACATCGTGGCGCGCAGCTTGGCGGGCTTGAAGTACGAGTAACTGCGGCTCTTCGAGCTGGGGAACTCTCGCGCCCCGGCCTCGGAGTCGGTGAATTCGATGGTGGGGTAACTGCGTTGTTTCGGCTTTTCACTGGTGGTCATCGGGATTTCCTCTCAGTCGAACAATGGGCTGGTGAAGCTGTCGTAGAAGACCTGGTCCTTCGGCACCGAGTGGGCGTCGAGGAAGACCAGCGCCGCGTCGACCATGGGCGGTGGCCCGCACAGGTAGACCTCGGTCTTGGCGATGGCGGATTCGTGGCGGGCGACGACGTCGGTCACCATGCCCTCCTCGACCGTGACCGAGTCCGGCGGCGCGTCCCCGACGGACTCCGAAAGGCAAGCCACGAACTGGAAGTCCGTCAATCCCTTTCCGATCTGCTGGATCTCGTCGAGGTAGAAGAGGTCCTCAGCGGTGCGCGCACCGTAGTAGAACCGGACCGGGCGGGTGTTCTCCGACTCGTTCATGTGTCGCAGCAGGGCCAGGATCGGCGCCATACCCGCCCCGCCGCCGATGCACACGACGGGTAGCACGTGACCCTCCTTGAGGGTGAACGACCCGTACGGCCCCGTCAGCGAGAGCTCGTCCCCCACCGCAATCCCTCCGTCGAGGAGAGCGGAGAACTTGCCGCCCGGATACTTCTTGATCAGGAACTCGACCTCGTCGGTGCGGGCCGACGTCGTCGCCATGGAGAAGGACCGGTGCTGGTCGGTCCCCGGGATGTGCAGGTCGGCGTACTGCCCTGGTTTGAATTCGTACGCCGGTCCGAGCGGAGTAACTCGTAACGACACGATGTCGCGTGTCACCGGCTCGATGGCCACCACCTTGGTGCACACGTCCTGAATGGGCACGCCACCGAGGAGTTCGTCCTCGTCGTAGTTCAGCAGTTCGATCGTGCAGTCGCTGAAGGCATGTGACTTGCAGAGCAGTACGTAACCCTCGTCGACCTCGGAGTCGTTGCAGGCGAACGTCGAATAGCCGTCCATCTGAATCTCACCGTCGAGGACGTAGGACTTGCAGGCCGAACAACGTCCCTCCCGGCAACCGTGCATCAGGTGGATGCCCTGCCGGAAGGCCGCGTCGAGGATGTTCTCGTCTTCGCGGACCTCCATCTCGACGTTCACCGGCTCGAAGTTGATCTTGTGTGAATCCGCCATGAAATGCTCCTTCAGGGGTGATTTGTGGAGTGTGGGTCGCGCTGAGCGCAACTCACACTCCACAAATCGCGGGGGGTTAGACCGTTGCGCCCGCGCGGTAGGCCGCGACGTGTGCCTCGCGCTCGGCGTCCGACATCTGGTTGAGCAGCACGTTCGGGCTGTTGAACGTGTTTCCCCTGACGTCGTCGAGCGTCCACATCTTCGACGGCTCGAGGTCGAGGTGGGGCTGACCGACCAGCGTCTTGCCGTCGTCGCGGACGTAGCCGAGATCGCTCACGATGTCGGCGAGATCCTTGCCGTGGTGCAGCGTCTCCCACTCGCGGAAACCGGTGAGCCGGCCCATGTTCGGCGTCTCGCGGCCCTCGTACTCGCTGCGGAACGCGACCGCGTCCGTCCAGTGGCACGTCTCCGAGCAGTAGGTGCGCCACTGCCCGTCGACCTTGTCGACGACCATGTCCTCTCGAATCAGTGCGGGCACCATGCACGTCCAGCAGCGGTGCGGGTACTGGTAGCCGACCTCCTCGAAGGCGATGGGCTTGTTGCGACCCGGGTAGGCCAGACGGTTGTAGGCCTCCCACCACTTGCCGTACTTCGAATACCAGCCCGGGTACTTGCTCTCGAACCACTCGAAGTCGGTGTCGGTCATGGTGTCGATGCGCCAGTAGTTCACCGGCCAGCCGGTGGCGAAGAACCGGGCCACCTCGTGCACGTAACCCTTCTCGGTGATCCGCTTCCACGCCTCCTCGACCAGGTCGTGCGGGATGGTGAGGCCGTACTTCTCCAACGGCAGAAGGTAACTGCGGTAGTAGTCGTCGTAGATCCAGCGCCGCCACATCTCCGCGTAGCTCTCGCGGTCCTTGCGGCGGTCCTTCGTGCCGTACTCGATGAACGTGCCGATCGCGGCGTCGACCACACAGTGGTTGTTCCACCAGGCGTACCGCAGATCGCGTTCGAGCAACGGCCGGTTGCGCTCGTCGGCGAGTGCCATCAACAGGATGGAGTAGCCGTTGGAGATGTGCCGGGACTCGTCGGACTGCACCGAGTGGAACACCGTCGGCAGCAGGTAGTCGCCGTTGGCCGCAGCCTCGTCGGGCCTGGCCACGAAAAGGGTGTTGGTGAAGGCGGTTTCGGCGACGACCGTCAAGTAGATGTTGGCCGCTGTGATCGCGTCACCGGTGATGAACCCCTCGCCGAACTGCCTGCCGATGGTGCCCGCGTAGTTGTTCGCGAACGCCTTCTCCGTCATGTCGAAGCCGGCCGGGTCGATGTAGTTGTTCATGTACAGCTTCTTGAGGTTCATCTGAATCGTCGAGTGCCGCACCTCGTCGATCATCTGCACGGCGAGGCCGTTGTGGATCTCGGGGTTCGGCACCGCGTCGATGGCCATCGGCATTGCCCTCGCCGCCGAGATCTCGGGGAACGGGATGATCGACAGGAAGAGCTTCTGCCACTCGAGCCAGCGCTGTTGCACCTGGCGGAACATGTTGCCGCGAATGGCGCCGTCCATGGCGCCGTAGACGCGGTTGTCCTTCTCCTCCTCCATCGGGAAGTACGACCGCATGATCTGCTTCAGCGGATCCTTCTTCGGCGCCTTCTCGAACGTGTAGTCCGTACCGAATCTGGTTGCCGGGGTGGCGAACGTCGGTTCCCACGTCAGTTCGGTGATCTTCGCGTGCGCCTTGGTCAGGCTTTGTCTGCTCAACGTGAGCCTCCTGATAGATGGGCCATTCATCCACCGGGCTTGGGGGACGATGCATCACCTATGAAACAGCGACACTCGAACCCATTGCGTCTCACTTTGAGATCCAGGTCACATTCGCATGACGTCGATCGATCACGCCCCAACCGTTCACGAATTGCGGACAATGCCATCGTGGACACCCGCCGACTCCAACTGCTGCTTGCGCTGTCCCGCTTGGGGTCGATGCGCGCCGTCGCCGAGGCGCATCACCTCACCACCTCGACGGTGTCCCAGCAGATCGCCGCCCTGTCCAAGGAGGCCGGAGCCCAGCTCATCGAACCCGAGGGCAGACGGGTGCGTCTCACGCCCGCGGGTCGGCGGCTGGCCGATCACGCGGTGACCATCCTCGCCGCCGTCGACACGGCGCGCCTCGACCTCGATCCCGACGCGGAGCCGGCAGGCACTCTTCGCGTTGGCGGGTTCGCCACCGGAATCCGGGTATCGCTGCTTCCCGTCCTGGCCGATCTCGCCTCGAGCCATCCTCGGGTGGACGCCATCGTGAGCGAATACGAGCCCGCCGAAGCCTTTCGACTCCTCGTCGACGACGACCTGGATCTTGCGTTGATCTACGACTACAACCTTGCGCCCGCGTCCCCCGATCCCGTGCTCGACACGGTGGCGCTGTGGTCGACTCCGTGGGGATTGGGCGTCCGGGCCGACGACACCACCGGCGCCACTGCCGACCTGAGTCGGCATGCGCGGGATCCGTGGATCGTCAACTCCCGCAACACCGCTGACGAAGATGCGGTCCGTACCCTGGCCGCACTGGCTGGGTTCACACCGCACATCGCTCACCAGATCGACAGTCTGGACCTCGTCGAGGATCTCATCCTCGCCGGCTACGGCGTCGGCTTGCTGCCGCTGAACCGGCTCGTCCGCGAAGGCGTCGCCGTCATGGAGCTCACCGAGCCGGAGGTGATCATGACGGCCTACGCCGTGACCCGTCGCGGGCGCGGCTCGTGGCCACCGCTGCGGCTGCTCCTCGACGGCTTGTGCCCGAG
>JAOPUT010000109.1 GCA_025963385.1 Mycobacterium sp. | reverse complement strand
GGAAGTAGTCGCGCGGTTCGTAGTCACCGACCGGACCCGAGAAGTCGCATGACTGCGTGCTCCACCAGCCGTCGTAGGTCGGGGCAACGATCCCGACGTCGTCGGGCAGTCGGGGGTCGAGCAGGCCTGCGAAGAAGCCGGGGGACAGGCGGGTGTCGTTGTTCAGTGTGACGGCGAATTCGTACCCGCGGCGAAACGCCGTCCTGAAACCGAGATTCGATGCTCCGGCCCAGCCGATGTTCTTGTCGGGCGTGATGACCCATTCATCGGCGATCTTCTCGTAGTGGCCGCTGTTGTCGACGATCAATACGTCGACGAGATCGGACTCGGCCAGCACGTCGGGTAGCACCGCGTGTGTAAGTGAGTTGGATCCGTATGCCGGAATCGTCACCAGACATTTGTTGGTCGATGACATCGAGAACACCCCCCGTAATGTTCTGAAAATTGTGCGCGTGAATGAACTTACGCGTTCGACGTCGAATGCGCGCGCATTCGGATTTCAGCCCCCGGATTGTGCGGCAACGCGATAGCTACGCATTGCCAACGCGCCCACCAACACGCCGATCCCCAGTATCCAGGCGAACGTCCACAACAGCGGACGTACGGCGAAGCCGTCTCTTGCCAGCGCCTTCATCGCCTCGATGGTGGGTGACATCGGCTGGAATCGCACCACCGGCCTGATCCACGCGGGAAACAGTTCCATCGGCGCCACCCCGGAACTTCCGAAGACCGCACCGAGTGAGAAGGTGCTGAACCACGTCAGCACGGTGCGACTCTTGAAGCGCAATGCCACGACGATGACGACCGTCGCATACACCGACACCCATAGCACGGGGATGATCACGAAGAGCACCGCGGCGGCGACGCCACCGTGGAACCGCAGTCCCAATAGCATGCCGACGGCGGTGATGAAAACGGTGGCCGCGAGTGTCCGTGCCGCCTCGGCGAGCAAGGTCCCTGCCAGCGCGCTGGCCCGATGTACCGGCATCATCCAGAAGCGACTCAGCAGCCCGTTGTCGCGCTCGTCCGGGATCGACAGTGCGGCAGCCAGTGAACCCGACATGGCACCCGCCAGTGCACACATCGACACCACGGTGTCGAGGCTGTCGCTGCCGGTGAGACGCGTCATCGACTTGCTCACCAGCATGTAGTAGACGATCAGCAGAATGGTCGGGAAGAGCAGCGACTGCAGCGGCACCAGCGGGTTGCGACGCCATCGCGTCATCAGCCGGCCCGCGAAGATCACGCTCTCGGCGGCCAGCGCACGGCTCGAGGATTTGACGGTGGTCATCGCGGTCTCCGCTGACCCTGGATTGCGAGGTAGCCGAGTACGCCGAGCAATCCGAGACACCACGCCAGGGTGATCGTCAGGTTCGCCGCCTGGACACTGCCGCTGGCGAATCCGCGCAACGTCTCGGTGATCTGGGAGATCGGTTGGTATTCGACGAAGGGCTGTACCCACTTCGGGAACGAGTCGGCGGGCGCCATCCCCGTGGAAAGTGACACCAGCAACAGCTGTGGGACCAGGAGGAGTTGACTCGAGGTGTCGGATCGCTTCGCGCGCGTACCGGTGGCCTCGGCGCCGAAGGACAGCGCCAAGGTGAGGGTCAAGGCGAGCACGACGAACGCCATGCCGAACGCCACGCCGCCGTCCATGCGGAAACCGAACGGGTACGCGATGGCGAACGCGGCGATCAGCGCAAGCAGACCCCGGATCACGCAGTACAGCATCCGTGCCGTCATGGGGGCGTATGCCGAGATGGGGAACGTCCGAAGGCGCACGCCGAACTCCGAGGAGCGTTCGTGGGCGGCGAGGTCGGTGGTGTTCAGTGCGCCGAACAGCATCGCCTGCACCACGACTGCGGGAAGGACGTACTGGGGATAACTGATCCCGCCGGTGTCGATGACGCTGCGCAGGCCGAGGGTGAACCCGACGAAGGTCAGAATCGGCGCGACGACGGCGAACACGATGTCCAGATTGCGGAACGAGGCGCGAACCTGACGCTCGGTCAGCGCGATGACTGCGGTCATACCGTCAGCGTGGGACCGGTGAGGTGCAGGAACACCTCGTCGAGCGAGGGTTTGCGCAGCGAGATGTCCAGAAGCTCGACGCCGAGTTCGTCGAGTTTGCGGAACACCTCGCCCAGGGTCGTCACGCCGTGAGCGGCGGGCACTGCGACGGTGTTTGCCGCGGCGTCGACCTCGACCCCATCGTAGGCGCCGAGCACCGCGACCACCCGCGGCAGGTCCTCGGGATGCAGCGGGGTGACCTGGCAGTAGCTGTGGCCCATCCGGCGCTTGAGGTCCTCGGCAGTGCCGCTGGCGATCACCCGGCCTGCGTCGAGGATGATGATGGAATCGCTGAGGACGTCGGCCTCTTCGAGGTACTGCGTGGTGAGGAGGACGGTGACGTCCTGAGCGGCGAGCGAGGACACCAAGGCCCACACGTCGCGGCGGCTCCTCGGGTCCAGACCCGTCGTCGGTTCGTCGAGGAACAGCACCTTCGGCGGCACGATCAGCGAGACGGCGATGTCGATGCGCCTGCGCATGCCGCCCGAGTAGGTGGCCACTGGCCGACTGGCGGCTTCGACGAGGTCGAAGCGCTCGATGAGCTCGTCGGCTCTGACACCGGCCTGCTTGCGCTTCATCCCGCGCAGGCGGCCGAACAGCACCAGGTTCTCGCGACCGGTGAGCGAGAGGTCGAGCGCCGCGTCCTGGCCGGTGACACCGATGCTCTCCCGCACCTGCGCGGCGTCCTCGACGACGTCGAAACCGGCGACCGTGGCGCGGCCGGTGGTGGGCTCCAGCAACGTCGACAAGATCTTGACGATGGTCGTCTTGCCCGCACCGTTGTGACCGAGCAACCCGCACACCGAGCCCTGAGGAACGGAGAAGCTCACCTCACGCAGCGCGGGCAGCGGACCGTACGTCTTGGTGATGCCCTCGACCTCGATCACGGCGCACACGCCAACGTGCGTCGGGCGGCATGCTGGGTGTGCGTTGACCCTCGGAATGCCATGAGCGGTCAGGCATCCAGCCGGACGAAGCGACCCTGGCGGTACTGGTCCACACAGGCCTGCCTGCGAATCTTGCCGCTGGTGGTAATTGGAATCGAACCACGTGCGACCAACACCAGGTCGGCTGCACTGATGCCGTGGGCCTGCGAGATCGCCGACGTGACTTCGCTTTTCACGTTGGCTAGCTTCTCGAAGGTCTCCTCCGGCGTGGCGCGTTCCTTGACCTCGATGATCGCCACCAGCTGTTCGGTGGCGTCCTCCTCGACGGAGATCGCGGCGACACGGCCACCGGAGACGGCGCCGACGGTCGCCTCGATGTCATCGGGGTAGTGGTTGCGTCCGCGCACGATCAACAGATCCTTGATGCGGCCGACGATGAAGAGCTCGTCATCGGAGAAGAAGCCCAAATCGCCTGTCCGAAGCCACTTCTCGGCCGGAACGTCGTCGGTGGGATTGGCGATGACACCGCGGAAGGTGCTTTCGGTCTCGTCGGGCTTGTTCCAGTAGCCCGCGCAGACGTTGTCGCCGTGCACCCAGATCTCTCCAACCGTCCCGGCCGGTGATTCGAGGCAGGTGTCCGGGTCGACGATGCGTACCAGGGGCCCATCGGGCATGCCGTAGCTGATGAGCGGCGTGCCGGTGGTGCTGCGCTTGGCCATCCCCGCGCTGAGCTTCTCGGTGTCGAACGTGATGACCGACGGCGGTTCCCCCGGCTCGCGCGTCGCGACGAACAGCGTTGCCTCGGCCAGTCCGAAGGAAGGTCGGATGACCTTGCCGGGAAAGTTGAACTTGGCCAGCCGAGACGTGAACCTCTTCACCGAAACGGGTTGCACGCGTTCGGCTCCGCAGATGATGGCCAGGACGTCACCCAGATCGAGGCCGGCCAGATCGTCGTCGCTCGTGCGTGCTGCGGCGAGGTCGAGGGCGAAGTTGGGTGCTGCCGTCAGTGCCCGCGTCCGCAGAGCCAGCTGCTGCAGCCAGCGGGCCGGACGCTGAAGGAATGCGATGGGGCTCATCAGCACCGAGTGCCACCCACCCAGGATGGGTGCGCAGATGCCGAGGATGAGGCCCATGTCGTGATAGAAGGGCAGCCAGGACACCACGGTCGTGCCCTGCGGGGCCACCTTGCCGTATTCACTCAGCAGCGCCGCGACCTGCTGCTCGAAGTTGGAGAACAGGTTGCGCTGCGACACCATCACGCCGGCAGGCGTGCGGGTCGATCCGGAGGTGTACTGCAGATATGCGGTCTCGGGTGAGGTTTCGCGGCGTGACGTCGACCTGCGGCGCACGCTGAGGTCCAGGGTGTCGATCTCGAGCACGGCAGGCGCGGGCGCACCGTCCTGGGCCGTCGCGTACCCCGCGACGGCCTCTGCGATGGCGGTGGTGGTCAGGAGAACGGTCGGACGGGCGTCCTTGACGACGGCGGCCACCCGCTCGTCGTGGGCGCCCATGTTCGGCGTCGACAGCGGCACGGCGATGACGTTCGCCTCGAACGACGCCAGGAAGCCGAGGACGTACGACATGCTCTGCGGGGCCAGGATGACCACCCGGTCGCCGATCTGCGCGTGCGCACGGATCTCGGCAGCCAGAGCGACGACGCGCTGCTGCAGCTGTGACCACGTGAGCGTCTCCTCGACGCCTTCCCATTCGGTGTCGTAGTCAATGAACGTGAACGCGGCGTCGTTCGGCTGCAGGCTCGCTCGCTCGCGAAGAATCGCGGGAATCGACGAGTCCAGCATGGGCGGCCCTTTCTGCAGCGCAACGAAACGTTTGGGTCGAGCTTAGGGAAAGCGACCACGCAATGCGCAATGTAGCGAGAATGACTATGGCACAGCCGCTTACCTCGATCGACTTCGCGTCGCCCAACTCACGGTTATCCGAAGGATCTCGCAAAACAATTGGTGTTCACCAGAATTCAATACCTTTTGGCTGATATCGACGATGGCGGCTCACGATTGTAGCTCTGAGCTGTTGGTCTTCGAGGCGTGTGGGCCGTCTGCTCCCGCGCTCTCCAGCGAAGTCGCGTAGCCGGGTGTCCTCGTGGTTCATCTCGAGGAAGTAGTGGCGCAGACCCGGACGTCACACCAATCCGAGGGCGACGACTACCGTCGGCGGCGTGTCCCAGCTACTCGTCGAGCGGTCACACGAAATCGCCGACTCGGTACTGTTGGCCGCCGCCATCCGGGGCAGCCTCGACACCGGTCGCCGCGACTCGGCCCTTCTGCTGGAGGCCCGCGCCGAGGGAGCCGAGCTCACGGTTCGGGGCCGCGTCCACGCTCGTCGCCCACGATGGCGGCGCGGAGATCCTGCGGTCCTCGCCTGCTCAGCCGCTCGCGAGAAGTGCGATCTTCACTCTGGTCGCGGCGAGCCGTCCTGAGTTGAAACGCTCTCTTGTGCAACGCTTTTCGCACCGTCGATGTTGAGCTTCACCTCGACGATCGCGCTGTCGGGCCAGACGCTCCTGGTGGTGGCGCGACGCAGTTTCTCCCGCAGCGGCAACGTGTGGTCGACGTTCTTCACGCCGGGCAGCTTCAGCAATGGCACCACGTTGTACTGCCAGCCGTAACGCTCGTGCAGTGCGCGGTTTGCCGCGTCCGCCGGGGCACCGCTGAGTATCGTCGCCGCGCCGTGCACCGTGGGGGTGCCCGCGGCGTAGCGACCGCGGTAGTCGCACGGCCAGAGTTCGACGTTCGGATTGGCGGCGATCCGGCGGGTCTTCGGGCCTTCCTTGGTCCGGAAGATCAGAGTGGTGCCGTCGAGGACGAACCACATGGGGGTGTCGACGGCGCGACCGTCGCGTCGGTAGGTACGCAGCTGGACGTAGCGGGTGCCGGAGAGGTCGGCGAGGACGTCGGTGGTGTTCATGTCTTCATTGAACGACTTCGAGTTGACTCTAAGTCAAGCTGCGCGATGATGGTCGGATGAGTCTCTCCATCGGCGACGTCGCCGAGCGTTCCGGCGTGGCGGCCACGACGCTGCGGTTTTACGAGGACGAGGGGCTGCTCAGCGCCCCGGACCGCGTCGGGGGCAGGCGGCGGTACGACGAGGCCGTGCTGACCCGCCTCGAGGTCATCGGGCTCTGCAAGGCGGCGGGTTTCAGCTTGGAGGAGATCCGCGTCCTGCTCACCGACGACGCTGCGGGACGCCCAGCCAGCCGCTCGCTGGCCGAGGCCAAGCTGTCGGACATCGATGCTCAGATGGCGACGCTTGTTCGGGCCAGGGAGATCATCGAATGGGCCATGAACTGCTCGTGTTCCTCAGTCGAGTTGTGCGACTGTGGAAGGAAGCGGTCTAGAAACTCGCCTTGCTGAACCACTTGGTCTTGATGCGCCACGAATGCGCCGACGTCAGCGCGAAGCCGGCGCCGCACATGCATGCGAAGACCCAGACCAGGGTGCCGTTCTCGACCGGCTGCAGCGAGGGCACCAACACGGTGACGATGCGAACGGCGCACGCCATCATGCCGCTGACCGAGGCGGCCAAGTAGATGTTGGCGACCGTGCGCGAGCGTGGATCCTTGCGCAGCACCATCAGCGCGCGCGAACCATAACCCAGCAGGTAGATGAGCGTGCCGCACAGCAGGATCCAGTAGGCGGCGAGCCAGAAGTCGGTGCGCAGCTCGAAGAAGTCCGCGCTGTAGATCTTGGCGCCGTTGCCGAGGGAGAACGTGGCCAGCAGCAGCGGAATGCACAACGTCGCGGGCCGTTCGACGTACTGCTTGAACGTGGTCTGCATCGCGTGGTCGTCCTGCAGCCTGCCGAGTGTGTTGTACACGATCGCCGAGGCGGCCACGACGTACAGGTCGTGACCGATGTAGTCCTCGAGATTCCACATGCCGGTGAGGGCGTGCAGCCAGTGGCCAAGGGTCTCCGAGGCGAGCGGCGACATCAACAGCACCGTCGCCCCCTGGAGCGCGATGTTCAGCGTCGCCGCAACTTCCCAACGGCACGACCACGTAACGCGACGAATCCACAGACTCCACGCGATACACACGAGCGTGATGGTGATGAGGACTGCCAGACCCATGAGATGTCGCTTTCGACCTAAATTTCCATCAGCAAATTGTTCGACTACAGCGGGGGAGCATCTGGCCGCGGCGTGAGATCGCGAAGTCTCGGTCGATGAACCGTCCGACGTTCTGTCACGGGTTCGGCAATGGTCGCCACGGAAACGGGTGCGGATTCGACGTAACTCCACACTTCCTCGCGGCTCATCAGGCCAAACCGCACCTGAAGATCGGGGTAGCTGAGATTGAACCTGTCCGCCACCAACCGCAGTTCTTCGGCGTTCGGGTAGTCGGCTTCCTTGATGCGGCGGTAGTACGTGCTACTTGAAGTGCCAAGGGCGTCGTAGATCGCCTTGGCGTCGACGTCACCGTCGAGGAGGTAGTCCAGCAGGGTTTTTAGCTGCCTGCCGTTTTCATCAGTCCTTGGCACCGCTGTAGCTTAGCCGACCTTCCCTTAAATGGGCAGTACCAACCGCAAATCGGAGGAGGCGGCCTTTATTGACACGGCCGTCACAGTTTTGGCAGATGTGTCCCATTTTTGGGACAGTCGTGTAGCGTGCCTCACATGACGCGCGCAAACTTGCAGCTGACCGATTACGACGCCGAGGGCCGTCCTCGAGTCCAGGATCTCGAATTGGTGGCGGCTCCTCTGTCGTCGCTGCTCACCATGGAACTGGATGGCGCAGCCGAGGTTCTTGGGCTAACAAGCGACGAGATCCTTCTCGCCGCACTGGGCCGCGCGATCGAACGGACCATCGGAAACGGCGCCATCGCCGTCGACGTGCCCGGCTACGGCACCAGCGTGCACCCGATGGTGCTGCCGTGCGCGGCGCCCGGCCAGGTCGACGCCGACGAGATGCTGTCAGGTGTTCACCACGCCCTCGAGGCGCTGGTCGTCCACCGGATCGTGCACGGCGTGCCCGACGATCCGCGCTCGCAGCCGGTGTCGGCTCTCCTCTTCGTCGAAGGGGACGGCGCAGCCACGCGCCCGCACCTCGGACACGTGCTGGAGCTGCGCGCCTACCGCAACGACGACGTCATCGCCCTCGACTGGTGGTTCGACGCCCGCAGCTTCGAGCCCTACACGGTCCAGGAACTCGCCGAGCAGTTCCCATTCGCGCTGATCGAGCTGACCTCCGAGGCCACCCCGCCGGTCCACGCCACACCCGAGCTGGCGCTCGCGCACTAGCGTGTGGAAGCACGACCCGCGTAGGCATTAAGATCAGCGCAAGGGCATCGATCCGGCCATCACCGGGGAGTCTTCGGAAGAACGGTCCCCGGGCTGCGGCCACGGGCGCTCAGTAGAACCGAACGGTTGGGCCCGTCATCGCCCACATTCGAGCGGCGTGCCTAGTGTGCGCAAGCGGGGTGGTACCGCGGTGTCGCGCACGAGCGCTACGTCGTCCCCGTGCCTTGTCGACCATGGGCACAGGAGACGAACAGACGTGACGGCTTATCCGAGGCCGGCGAGCGGATCGCCGAGTTTTCCCGACCTCGAGGTCGAAGTCCTGGACTACTGGGATCGCGACGGCACCTTCCGCGCGAGCATCGACCAGCGTGACGGCGCCGAGGAATACGTCTTCTACGACGGGCCGCCGTTCGCCAACGGACTTCCGCACTACGGCCACCTTCTGACCGGCTACGTCAAGGACATCGTGCCGCGCTACCAGACCATGCGCGGCAAGAAGGTGGAGCGCCGGTTCGGGTGGGACACCCACGGGCTGCCCGCGGAGCTCGAGGTGCAGCGTCAGCTCGGCATCACGGAGAAGGCTCAGATCGAGGAACTGGGCATCGACAAGTTCAACGAGGCCTGCCGCGCGTCGGTGCTGAAGTACACCGAGGAGTGGCGGGCGTACGTCACCCGGCAGGCTCGCTGGGTCGACTTCGACCACGACTACAAGACCCTGGATCTCGGCTACATGGAGTCGGTGCTCTGGGCCTTCAAACAGCTGTGGGACAAGGGGCTGGCCTACGAGGGCAACCGCGTCCTGCCGTACTGCTGGAACGACGAGACCCCGCTGTCCAGCCATGAATTGCGGATGGACGACGACGTCTATCAGAACCGGCAGGACCCGGCGCTCACCGTCGGCTTCCGTGTCGTCGACGGACCGCTCGCGGATGCCTACCTCCTGGTGTGGACGACGACGCCGTGGACCCTGCCGTCCAATCAGGCCGTCGCCGTCAACCCCGAGGTGACCTACGTACAGGTGAAGGGGTCCGACGGCAGGCGCTACGTGCTCGCCGAGCCGCGCCTGGCGTCGTATGCCAGGGAGCTCGGCGAGGAGCCGACCGTGCTCGGCACCTACGCGGGCAGCGAGCTGCTCGATGTTCGCTACCTGCCGCCATTCCCCTACTTCATGGACTCGCCCAACGCCTTTCGCGTCCTGCCCGGCGACTTCGTCACCACCGAGGATGGCACCGGCATCGTCCACATGGCGCCCGCCTACGGCGAGGACGACAAGGCCACCGCGGACGCCGCCGACATCGTGGCCGTCACGCCGGTCGATTCCAAGGGCCGGTTCGACACGACGGTGCCCGACTACGCCGGTCAGCACGTCTTCGATGCCAACCCGCAGATCATCCGCGACCTGAAGAACGGCAGCGGACCGGCTGCCGCCAACGGCCCCGTGCTCCTGCGCCACGAGACCTACGACCACTCGTACCCGCACTGCTGGCGGTGCCGGAACCCGCTCATCTACCGGGCGGTGTCGTCGTGGTTCATCAAGGTCACCGAGTTCCGCGACCGCATGGTGGAACTGAACCAGCAGATCACCTGGTATCCGGAGCACGTCAAGGACGGCCAGTTCGGCAAATGGCTGTCCAACGCCCGCGACTGGTCGGTGTCACGAAACCGGTACTGGGGCAGCCCGATTCCGGTGTGGAAGTCCGACGACCCGGCGTACCCACGGGTCGACGTGTACGGCAGCCTCGACGACCTGGAACGCGACTTCGGGGTGCGGCCCGACGATCTGCACCGCCCCTACATCGACGAGCTGACGCGGCCGAATCCCGACGATCCGACCGGCAAGTCGACCATGCGGCGCATTCCCGACGTCTTCGACGTCTGGTTCGACTCGGGCTCGATGCCGTACGCGCAGGTGCACTATCCGTTCGAGAACGTCGAGTGGTTCGACGGACACAACCCCGCCGACTTCATCGTCGAGTACATCGGCCAGACCCGCGGCTGGTTCTATCTGCTGCACGTGCTCGCGACGGCGTTGTTCGACCGGCCCGCGTTCCGCATGTGCGTGTCCCACGGCATCGTGCTCGGCAGTGACGGGCAGAAGATGAGCAAGTCGCTGCGCAACTATCCCGACGTCACCGAGGTGTTCGACAGGGACGGCTCGGATGCGATGCGCTGGTTCCTGATGGCCTCACCGATCCTGCGCGGCGGCAACCTCGTCGTCACCGAGCAGGGCATCCGTGAGGGTGTGCGCCAGGTCCTGCTGCCGTTCTGGAATGCCTACTCCTTCCTGGCGCTCTACGCGCCGAAGAAGGGCACGTGGCGCACCGACTCGACCAACGTGCTGGACCGCTACATCCTGGCGAAGCTGGCCGTGCTGCGCGACGACCTCACCGCGTCGCTGGACACCTGCGACATCTCGGTGGCCTGCGAGCAGCTCCGGCAGTTCACCGAGGCGTTGACGAATTGGTATGTGCGACGGTCGCGTTCGCGGTTCTGGGATGAGGATCCCGACGCCATCGACACCCTGCACACCGTGCTCGAGGTCACGGCGAGGCTGGCAGCTCCGCTGCTGCCGCTGATCGCCGAGGTGATCTGGCGTGGACTGACCGACGGTCGCTCGGTGCACCTGACGGATTGGCCGGAGGCGGGCGAAGTGCCCGCCGATCCCACGCTGGTGGTGGCGATGGACCAGGTCCGCGACGTGTGCTCGGTGGCATCGTCGGTACGCAAGGCCCAGAAGCTTCGCGTACGACTGCCCCTACCGAAACTGACCGTGGCGGTCGAGGACTCCGAATCCCTGCGGCCGTTCACGGATCTGATCGCCGACGAGCTCAACGTGAAGGCCGTCGAGTTGACCGATGACATCGACGCATTCGGCCGCTTCGAACTTGCCGTCAACGCCAAGGTCGCAGGGCCCCGGCTCGGCAAGGACGTGCAGGCCGCGATCAAGGCCGTCAAGGCGGGTGAGGGTGTGGTCAACGAGGACGGAACGCTCACCGCGGGACCCGCTACGTTGCAACCCTCCGAATACACGTCGAAACTGGTTGCGGCGGAACCGGAGTGGACGGCAGCGCTGCCCGATGGTGCGGGTCTCGTCGTGCTCGACGGCACCCTCACGCCCGAACTCGAGGCCGAGGGGTGGGCGAAGGACCGCGTCCGAGAGCTGCAAGACCTGCGGAAGTCCTCCGGGCTGGACGTATCGGACCGCATCGACGTGACGATGTCGGTTCCGCCCGAACGGCAGGACTGGGCCACCACGCACGCCGACATGATCGCCGGGGAGATCCTGGCCACCGGTTTCGAATTCGGCGAGTCGGCCGACGCGGTCGAGATCGGCGACGGCGTGAAGGTCTCGATCGTCAAGGCCTGACCGGCCGGGTCACTCGACGGCGCCGGACAGCCCCAGGTCGTCCAGCGCCGTGCGGAACGCAACGCGAAGCGCATCACGGGTATTGGTCCCGCCGACCACCCAGCTGCCGACGGTGACGAAGACACGTCCGCGTATACGCCCGCAGCCGAGGAACAGCAGGCCGCCCATGCGCTCGAGGACCTTGGTGGTGATCTTGGGTTCCATCATCCTGACGGCGACAAGGTCGGCGTCGTTGCCGTCCGGGCGGTTGACCTCGGGTTGCAGTTCCCCCAGGTTCGAGCACCCGATCGGGTTGCCGACCTGCTGGACCATGCCCTCCAGCCGCCGGACCAGGAAGGCCGGGGTGAGTGGCACCAACGCCAGCGGACCCAGGAGTTCGTTGGGTGTCTCGGCGAGAGCCGTCAGCGCATTCTTGAGATCCCTGCGGACGTCGCCGAGGTCGGTGACGACCTTGGTCGGATCGGTGGTCACCGCGATGGCCGTCAGCGCGTTCGCGCGGGTGTCGCCCGCCTCGCGATCGCTGACCGGCAGCGACGCCCGTACCTGCCCGGCGTCATCGACACGGCCCAGAATGTGACCGAGGCGGGCCCCCAGTCCGACGAACAGTGAATTACTGCTGCCGCCAAGGGCTTTCGCGCGTTCGTCCCAGTGTTCGAGATCGAAGAACGCCGTCAGGTTGGGCACCACCACCTCGTCGTCGGCACCGCGTGACCGCCGCTTGCCGCCGGACTTGACCGACGTGGACAGGCCATCGCTCTCCGCGCGGGCCACCCGGGCTGCCGAGACGACCGCCCTCGCCATCTCGGGGATGTCGCGTAGCGCCTGCTTGCCGTCCTCGCGCAGCGCCTGCCGACGCGTCCGGGAGCCGGGCGGCGGGTAACCGAGGTCGCGGCGAACCCCCTGCACGGTGTCGACGATCGCGTCCATGATCGCCTTGGCGTCACCGACCGAGTGCGAGACCACCAGGCTGACCGCCGCGCCGCCGCCCACCAGCGGCTGCACGCCCAGATGCCACGCAGGCCCGTACTGCGGATCGATGGGCAGTCGCAGCCTTTCGTCGGCCCATGTCCAGGCGTCCGCGCGGGGACGGTCCCGCGCAGCGATGTCGACGTCCGGTGGGCCGGGCGTGGCGACCCACCGGTCCCGGCCGAAGGGGAGCGCGGAGCGCTCGATGTGCCGACCCAGCAGGCCGTGTCCGAGGTTGGCGTGGAATCTCCGCAGCCCGTCGATGTCGAACGCGTGCTCGTAGATCCACGTGAACTGGATCAGCGGACCGCGACCGAGCGCCCGCAACGCAAGGAAGGAGCCCTGATCGATGTACGCGAGCGTGTTGTCCACCCGCACATGGTATGTGTTGCGCCACAACGCACCAACGTGCAGAGGGCGTGTTTCAGGAGTTCTCGGACAACCACGAATCCGTGACGCGGACGATGTCGACGATCCCGTTGGCGAGCAGGCCCGCGATGAACCGGGCGATCGGACCGCCGATGATCGGCACGTTGACCTTGACGGTGGCCGTACCCGTCAGTCGGGTACCGGTGTCGATCGGGCTCAGGTGTACAGAACCCTCCCCGGACATCGGCGTCCTTGGCGCGTTGATGCTGATCTCGCCGCGGAGCTTGCCGTCCTCAATGGTGGACCATTGCTCGGACTGAACGATCTCGAGACTGGCCAGCCGTAGCCGTTGAAGCGGATCGGGCAACTGGTCGCCGCCGAAGCGCATCGTCATCGACACGTTCGTCCGGCCTTCACCGTCGGTGGTGAGGGAGTCCAGGGTCGGGGAGCCCGCTTCGAAGGCGCCGAGCCTGGCCAGCCAGTAGCTCTCGTCGTCGAACGCCGACCGGATCCGGTCGAGTGAGTGTGGGGACTCCGCAGACAGGTTCATCGAGCGAGGCACGGAGCGGGCAGCTTTCCTGTGAATGGCAGGGCACTGGGAAATGCACGCAGCGGCGCAGATTCCGCTAACAAATCACCATTTCGCCAAGCGACGAACAATTGCACTATTCACTGCTCAGCGAATCGAATGACACGGTGCACGATTAACTCGCCGCCGCGTTGGCGACATCTATGCCGAACGGGCTACCGGTCAGGGAAGTCCGAGGGGATTCAACGGATTGATCGACGGTGGCGGCGGGAGCCCCAACGGGTTCAAGGGGTTGATCGCCTGTGGCGAGGGAAGCGCTGCTGCTACGGCGGGCACCGCGGCCGCCGCTACCGCAGGCGCGGCGAGCCCACCGATCTGAGGCTGCAGCGCAACGTTCAGGTTGGGAACCAGGCCGAGTCCGACGCTGGGAAGCACGATGTCAGGCAGATTCACGGTGCCGAGAGACGGGATACCGCCTGGCAATCCAAGTCCACCGCCACCGCCACCTGCCAACGAGGGGGGCGGTGGCAACGCCATCAACTGCTTGCTGATGCCGGAGACGAGGTCGACGCACTGGTGATTCTGGTCGTCGACGACGGTGCCGTCAGGGCAACTGAGGGTCTTCTCGTCACCGCTACGCTGCTGGTCGGCCTGGTCGGTCTCGGAGCCCTGGTCGGCGTGACCGACGGCGGGGACCAGGACCGTCGCGCAGGCGAACGGAGCAATGGTCAGGGCGGAACCGGACACCAAGGTGAACAGCGCTTGCCTTATACGAACGGTCATGAAAATCCCTCGGAAGATTAGCGCGCAAAGAACGAATCACAATGAGTGTAGACAATTCCCCGGGATGTGCACATCGCTGTCGGAATTCGTTCGAATCGAATGTTTCCCGCGGGCCAGCAACCGCCGGTCAGGCCGTTGCGACCCGAGCCGACGCGGTACCGACGGACACCGTGTCGCCGGCGCGGAGCTGGCGTCCGCGGCGCAACTCGACCTCGCCGTTTACGGTGACGGTCCCCGCGAGGATCGCCGCCTTGGCATCCGAGCCGCTGTCGAGCAGCGAGGCCAGCTTCAGGAACTGGCCCAACCGGATCGACTCGTCGGCTATCGGCACGTCGTGAGCCATGTTCGTCAGGCTAGCGCCCTAGCATCGCCTTCATGGAGGGACGTTGGGTCCTGCACTTCGACATGGACGCGTTCTTCGCCTCGGTCGAGCAGTTGACGCGGCCCACCCTGCGCGGGCGACCGGTTCTGGTCGGTGGACTCGGCGGCCGGGGTGTCGTCGCGGGTGCGAGCTACGAGTCGCGGATCTTCGGCGCGCGCTCGGCGATGCCGATGCATCAGGCGCGTCGGATGGTCGGCGCCTCCGCCGTCGTGCTGCCGCCGCGCGGCGTCGTCTACGGAGTGGCCAGCCGACGGGTGCTCGACACGGTCCGCTCCGTGGTTCCCGTCCTCGAGCAGCTGTCGTTCGACGAGGCGTTCGGAGAGCCGACCGAACTCGCGGGCGCGAGCGGCGACGACGTCGTGCGGTTCTGCGAGGAGCTGCGGGCCCGGATTCGCCGCGAGACCGGTCTGATCGCCTCGGTCGGCGCCGGCTCGGGCAAGCAGCTCGCCAAGATCGCCTCGGGCCTGGCCAAGCCCGACGGCGTCCGCGTCATCCGACGCGACGAGGAACGCACGCTGCTGGCCGGGCTGCCGGTGCGGCGCCTGTGGGGGATCGGACCGGTGGCCGAGGAGAAGCTGCATCGCCTGGGTATCGACACGGTAGGCACCCTGGCTGCGCTCAGCGGATCGGAGGTGGCCGACATCCTCGGTGCGACCCTGGGGCCCGCGCTGCACCTGCTGGCGCAGGGCATCGACGAGCGTCCGGTGGCAGAACGGTTGGGCGCCAAGCAGATCAGTGCCGAATCGACCTTCGCGGAGGATCTGCGGACACTGGATCAGTTGCGTGACGCGACGGGCCCGATCGGCGAGCACGCGCACCAGCGCCTGGAGCGCGACGGCCGTGGCGCACGCACGGTCACGGTGAAGCTCAAGAAGTCGGACATGAGCACGCTGACGCGGTCGGCGACGCTGCCCTACGCCACGGCCGACGCGGCAACGCTGATCGGCACGGCACGCAGGTTGCTGCTCGATCCCATCGAGATCGGGCCCGTCCGATTGCTCGGCGTGGGCTTCTCGGGGCTCTCCGACGTGCTGCAGGAATCACTGTTCCCCGACCTGGACCAGACGCTCGAGGCGTCCGACAGCCATCAGGTCGAACCCGTCGTGGCTCCCGACGAACCGGTTGCGGCGTGGCGCATCGGGGACGACGTCGTCCACACGAGTCTGGGACACGGGTGGGTGCAGGGCGCCGGGCACGGCGTGATGACCGTGCGGTTCGAGACTCGCGCCAGCGGACCCGGCCAGGCCCGCACCCTGCGCCACGACGATCCCGACGTCACGCGCGCCAATCCGGTCGACAGCCTGGACTGGCCGGACTACGTCGACGGGCTGGCCGCCAGCGACGAGGGTGCGCCGTAGGCGTCGAAGACGTCGGCGACGGGCCTGCCGGACGCCAGCGCGGCCATCAGCAACACGCGCGCCTGCGGGGGCGCCAGCCGCTCGGCCACCACCGCGCCCGCGTCGACCAGCATCCGGCCGGGGCCATACCCGACCGTGACTCGCGCGCCACGGACCCGGGTCGACAGCACCACCTCGACGCCGCCGTCGACCGCCCTCCGAACTCCGTTGATCACGGCGGCGCCTGCATTGCCGGAGCCCATCGCCTCGAGCACGATGCCCGCGGCACCTGCGGCGACGCACGCGTCGATGGCCACTGCGTCGCTGCCCGCATAGGTGGCGACGACGTCGACCCGAGGTGCGTCACCGGCGCTCAGTTCGCCGAACGCCGCCCGCTGTCTGGCCGCGGGCGGTATCCCGATGCCCACGAACCCCGTTCCCGTCTTGGTCAGCCCCAAGGGTTGCCAGACCTCGCCACCGAGGGTCACCGCCACACCGATCCGCTTGGCGTCGACGTTGGCGGCCAGCGACAGTGCGTCACGCAGGTTGGCGGGTCCGTCGGCGTCCGCTGCATCGGCGCTTCGCATCGCTCCCGTCAGCACCACGGGCATCTCGCCGGCGTAGGTGAGGTCGAGCCACAGCGCCGTTTCCTCCATCGTGTCGGTGCCGTGGGTGATCACCACGCCATCGGCGCCGTCGAGTGCCGCCGCGGCGACGGCTGCCGCCATCCGGTCCCAGTCGATGGGTGTGAGCTGGGAACTGTCCACCGCCATGAGGTCGACGACGTCCACGCTGACGTCGGTCGTCAGGCCCGCGGTCAGGTCGTTCCCAGTCTGCGTCGGGCGCGCCACGCCGTCGCTGCCGGTGCTTGTCGAGATGGTGCCACCGGTGGTGATGACGACGACGCGGCTCATTTCTGGACGACTCGCTCGCAAGCTTCGCTCATGCGGCGATTGTTCACCATCGACGCTTTGGGATGATGGTCGAGTGACTGACGAATCAACGGGGTCGGCAGAGCCCGTCACCGCGGGCGACGAAACCGATCCGCCGCCGCAGCGGCGCCGACTGCGCCTGTTGCTCTCGGTCGCGGGGGTCGTGCTGATCCTCGACATCGTGACCAAGGTGCTGGCCGTCAAGCTGCTCACGCCGCAGCAGCCGGTGTCCATCATCGGCGACACGGTGACCTGGACCCTGGTGCGCAACTCCGGAGCCGCGTTCTCGATGGGAACCAGTTACACGTGGGTGCTGACGCTGGTCGCCACCGGCGTCGTCATCGGCATCATCTGGATGGGGCGGCGGCTGGTGTCCCCATGGTGGGCCCTCGGGCTCGGAATGATCCTGGGCGGCGCGCTCGGGAACCTCGTCGACCGGTTCTTCCGGTCGCCGGGACCGCTCCGCGGCCATGTCGTGGACTTCCTCTCCATCGGGTGGTGGCCGGTGTTCAACGTCGCCGATCCGGCGGTGGTGGGCGGCGCGATCCTGTTGGTCGGGCTGTCGTTGTTCGGGTTCGACTTCGACGCCGAGGGCAGACGTCAGCCCGAGCGTGCCGAGGCGCCCGTCGAACCCGCGCCCACGGAGGCAACCGAAGCCGATACCGAGCGGGATTGATGACGACCCGGTCCATGCCGGTTCCCGAGGGACTCGCGGGCATGCGGGTGGACGCCGGCCTGGCGCGGCTGCTCGGCCTGTCGAGGACCGCGGCGGCAGCGCTGGCCGAGGACGGCGGCGTCGACCTCGACGGGGCTCCGGTCAGCAAGTCCGATCGCCTGGTCTCCGGTGCCTGGCTCGAGGTGCGTCTCCCGGAACCGCCTGCGCCACTGGACAATCCGCCCGTGGACATCGAGGGGATGTCGATTCTGTACGCCGATGACGACATCGTCGCCGTCGACAAGCCCGCGGGTGTCGCCGCACACGCCTCGGTCGGCTGGACCGGTCCGACGGTGTTGGGCGGGCTCGCCGCGGCGGGGTTCCGGATCACGACCTCCGGCGTGCACGAACGCAAGGGCATCGTGCAGCGTCTCGACGTCGGCACGTCGGGGGTGATGGTGGTGGCGATCTCCGAGCGGGCGTACACCGTGCTCAAGCGTGCGTTCAAGCAGCGCACGGTCGACAAGCGGTACCACGCGCTGGTGCAGGGCCACCCGGATCCGTCGAGCGGCACCATCGACGCACCCATCGGGCGCCATCGCAGCAACGACTGGAAGTTCGCCGTCTCCGAGGGCGGCAGGCACAGCATCACCCACTACGACACCGTGGAGGCGTTCGTCGCGGCCAGCCTGCTCGACGTCCATCTCGAGACCGGCCGCACCCATCAGATCCGAGTGCACTTCTCGGCACTGCACCATCCGTGCTGCGGGGACCTGACCTATGGCGCCGACCCCGTCCTCGCGAAAAAGCTTGGGCTGGAACGACAGTGGTTGCATGCGCGGTACCTGGCCTTCGCCCATCCCGCCGACGGCCGCCGAATCGAGATCACCAGCCCCTACCCGGCAGACCTCCAACATGCGCTGGACGTGCTGCGCCACCACGACTCGTGACGGCGCAGGCGGCCGGGACCGCAACCGAATCGCGCCGTCGCTCCGGCGTGCTGTTCGGAGTCGGCGCCTTCACCTGGTGGGGTCTGTGCCCCGGGTTCTTCCCCCTGCTGCTGCCCGCCGGTTCGATCGAGGTGTTGGCACATCGCATCGTCTGGAGTGCGGCGTGCCTCTTCCTGGTGCTCGTCGTGGCGCGGCGTCTCGGGGATCTTCGCAGGCTCAGCGCCCGCACCTGGCTTCTGCTGCTGGCGGCCTCGGCGCTGATCTCGATCAACTGGGGCATCTACATCTGGGCTGCGACCAACGGCCACGTCGTCGATGCGGCGCTGGGGTACTTCATCAACCCCCTCGTCACGGTCGCGCTCGGTGTCGTGGTGTTCCGCGAGCGCATCGGACGATGGCAGCTGATCGCGCTGGTGCTCGCGGTGATCGCGGTGGTGGTGCTGACGGCGGAGGTGGGCGCGCCGCCGTACGTCGCGGTTGGTCTCGCCGTTTCATTCGCGGTGTACGGGCTGGTCAAGAAGGTGGTCGACGCCGACCCTCGGGTGAGCGTCGCCGTCGAGACGTTCCTGGCGCTGCCGTTGGCCGGTGGGTATCTGATCACCTTGCAGGTGCTTGGCCACGGGCACTTCGTCGGGTACGGCGGCTGGCACACCGTGCTGCTGCTCCTGGCAGGGCCGATCACCGCGGTGCCACTGCTGCTCTTCGCCGCAGGCGCGCAACGACTCCCGCTGGTCACGATGGGCCTGCTGTTCTACCTGAATCCCGCGCTGCAGATGGCGTGGGGGGTCCTTGTCGGGCACGAGCCGATGCCGGTGGGCCGGTGGATCGGCTTCGCGTTGATCTGGGTGGCACTGGCCGTGATGACGCTGGGCTCAATCCGGAAGAAGTCGTCCCCCGCGCTGGCGGAAGGTGTCGAAACGGCGGCACCCGGATCGTCATCACGGTGACAAGCTCGACGGTGGGCTTGCGACCAGACGACGTGAGGACGGCTCCATGCGCTACTGCCTGTTGATGCACTACGAAGAGGGACCGTCGGTCGGCCTGACCGACGAGGACATGGCGCCTGCGATGGCGGCCTTCGCCGCGTACGCCGACGACCTGTCCGCCGCCGGTGTCCTCATCACCACCGAGGTGTTGGGTCCCGTCGCGACCACCACCACGGTGACGGCGCGCAACGGCGCCCCCGAGGTCCAGGATGGGCCGTTCGCCGACACCAAGGAGAAGTTGGGTGGCATCTTCGTGATCGACGTCCCCGACCTGGACGAGGCACTGACGTGGGCACGACGAAACCCGGCGAACGGCTGGGGAGTGATCGAGATTCGGCCGGTGGAGCGGACGTACGCCGCGGACCGCGGGTGGTACCACCCCTGAGTGCCGACCGGTCGCGGGTGGCATCGGCCGTCGCCGCGGTCATCCGCGACTCCTACGGCCGACTACTGGCCATCCTGGCGGCGCCGGGTCGCGACATCGCGGCAGCCGAGGATGCGCTCGCCGACGCGTTCGAGCGGGCACTGACCCGGTGGGAGTCCGACGGCATACCAGCCAACCCGGAGGCGTGGCTCCTCGTGGTGGCGCGCAACCGCCTGCGTGATCTGTGGAAGTCCTCGGGCTACCGGTTGAGCGCACCCCTCGACGAATCAGCTTGGGAAGCAAGGGGATCAGCCGAGGGGGACAAAGCGGTGTCGGACCTCGAAGCGGTGTCGGACCTCCCCGATCGTCGTCTGGAGCTCATGCTGGTGTGCGCCCATCCCGCGATCGGCGCCGCGGTGCGGACACCGTTGATGCTGCAGACGGTGCTCGGCGTGGATTCCGCGGCGATCGCCGAGGCGTACGCCGTCGAACCTGCGGCGATGGCGCAGCGCCTGGTCAGGGCCAAGCGGAGGATCCGCGACGCCGGGATCCCGTTCGTGGTGCCGCAGCGCGAGCAGCTCGCCGATCGCCTGCCTGCGGTGCTGGAGGCGGTGTACGGGGCCTACGCGATCGACTGGGAGGTCGAGCCCGGCGGCGCGGCGGTCGACTCGCTCGCCGCCGAGGCGTTGCACCTGGCGCTGATCCTCGCCGAGTTGGTGCCCGACGAACCCGAGGTGCTCGGGCTCGCGGCGCTGGTCTGCCTTTCGGAGGCGCGACGGCAGGCCCGACGCGACGCCGACGGATGCTTCGTCCCGCTCGACGAGCAGGATCCGTCTGGGTGGGATCGCGAACTGCTCACCCGCGGCGAAGAACTGCTGATGCGGGCGCACGGCCAGGGTCGTCCCGGCCGGTTCCAGTACGAGGCGGCCATACAGTCCGCCCATTCCCGTCGGGCGTTCGGCCCGCCGGTCGACCCGGTGACGCTGCGGACGCTGTACCGGGCACTGGTCTCGGGGGCGCCGTCGCTGGGCGCCCGGGTGGCGCTTGCCGCGCTCGACGGTGAGATCGACGGCCCGGACGCGGGACTGCGCAGCCTGGACGACCTCGACGCCGTCCGCTTCCAGCCGGCCCTGGCGGTCAGGGCGCACCTCCTCGCGACGGCCGGACGGAACCACGAAGCCGCCGCGGCGTACCGCAGCGCCATCGCCCTCACCGCCGATCCCGCCGTGGCCGGTTATTTGTCGAGACGTTTGCGGGACGTCAATATTTGACCGGGTCCCAGCTATGCAATACCGTTTGCCAGCATGGCTTACTGCGAGGATCGGCCGTTGTCGGCCGTGCGTCGCCGCGGGCGGCCGATCAATTCCGATTCAGCCGAGACCCGCAACCGCATTCTTAGAACATCACGCCAGGTCATCAATGAGCGCGGCTACCAGGCTGCAACTTTTCAGGCGATCGCGGTGGCTGCCGGTCTGAGTCGCCCGACGTTGCATTATTACTTCGCCTCGCGCGAGGAGATCTATCGGGCACTCGTTGCCGAGACAAGTGTGATCATCACCGACTTCGTCGCTGCCGCGCGGCGGCAGAGCACGTTGGCCGAACAGTTCGCGGCCCTCGTCGCGGCGATCCGCGAGGCGGATTTCCGCGACCGCTCCCAGATCGCGTTCCTGATCAGCGCCCGCCTGGAATCCACCAGGAATCCGGAATTGCGCGCTTACGCAGTCGACGGGCTGAAGGACTTCCTCACGACCCTCGTCGTCGACGCGAAGGGCCGCGGGGAACTCGCCGACGACACCGCGACCGGTCCGGTGGTCGAGATGCTGCAAGCCATGCTGTGGGGCGTGGGCTTCTACGCCGGGTTCGTCGACGATGCCTCCGACATGCACCTGATCACCAAGCAACTCGACCGTATGGTGGCGCACGGCCTGCTGCCACGGTCGGAGATTTCGCCGACTCCGTGCGACACGGACGGCGACACGCCGAGCGCCGTCGGAGGCCAGCTTTAGACTGGCGGCCCTATGAGCAAGTCGTTCGTGCACCTGCACAATCACACCGAATACTCCATGCTCGACGGTGCCGCGAAGGTCAAGCCCATGTTCGCCGAGGCGCAGCGGCTCGAGATGCCCGCCATCGGCATGACCGACCACGGAAACATGTTCGGTGCCAGCGAGTTCTACAACGCGGCAACCGATGTGGGCATCACCCCGATCATCGGGGTGGAGGCCTACATCGCGCCTGCCTCGCGATTCGACACCAAGCGCGTGCTCTGGGGCGATCCCAGCCAGAAGTCCGACGACGTGTCCGGCAGCGGCGCGTACACGCACATGACCATGGTCGCCGAAAACGCGACCGGTCTCCGCAACCTCTTCAAGCTGTCGTCGCTGGCCTCGTTCGAGGGCCAGCTCGGCAAGTGGTCGCGGATGGACGCCGAGATCATCGCCGAGCACTCCGAGGGGATCATCGCCACCACCGGGTGCCCGTCGGGTGAGGTGCAGACCAGGCTGCGGCTCGGCCACGTCGACGAAGCGGTGGCGGCCGCGGCCAAGTGGCGCGAGATCTTCGGGCCCGACAACTTCTTCCTCGAGCTGATGGACCACGGCCTCGACATCGAGCGCCGGGTCCGCGAGGGCCTGCTCGAGGTCGGCCGCAAGCTGAACATCCCGCCGCTGGCCACCAACGACTGCCACTACGTGACACGGGATGCGTCCCGCAACCACGAGGCGCTGCTGTGCGTGCAGACCGGCAAGACCCTGTCGGATCCGACGCGCTTCAAGTTCGACGGCGACGGCTACTACCTGAAGTCCGCCGAGGAGATGCGCGCCCTGTGGGACGACCAGGTTCCCGGTGCCTGCGATTCCACGCTGTTGATCGCCGAGCGGGTCCAGCCCTACACCGACGTCTGGGCGCCCAAGGACCGGATGCCGATCTTCCCGGTGCCCGAGGGGCACGACCAGGCGTCCTGGCTGCACCACGAGGTGATGGCCGGCCTCGAGCGTCGCTTTCCCGGAGCGGTCGGTCGTGACTACGTCGAGCGCGCCGAGTACGAGATCAAGGTCATCTGCGACAAGGGCTTCCCGTCGTACTTCCTGATCGTCGCCGACCTGATCAACTACGCCAAGTCGGTCGACATCCGGGTCGGCCCAGGCCGTGGTTCGGCCGCCGGATCGCTGGTGGCCTACGCCATGGGCATCACCAACATCGACCCCATCCCGCACGGCCTGCTGTTCGAGCGGTTCCTCAACCCCGAGCGTCCGTCGGCACCCGACATCGACATCGACTTCGACGACCGCCGCCGCGGCGAGATGCTGCGCTACGCGGCCAACAGGTGGGGTAGCGACCGGGTGGCTCAGGTCATCACGTTCGGCACCATCAAGACCAAAGCGGCGCTCAAGGATTCGGCGCGCGTCAACTACGGCCAGCCGGGCTTCGCCATCGCCGACCGGATCACCAAGGCGCTGCCGCCGCCCATCATGGCCAAGGACATCCCGCTGTCGGGGATCACCGACCCGACCCACGAGCGGTACAAGGAGGCCGCCGAGGTCCGCGGTCTACTCGACACCGACCCCGACGTCCGCACCATCTACGAGACGGCCCGAGGACTCGAGGGTCTGGTGCGCAACGCCGGCGTGCACGCCTGCGCGGTGATCATGAGCTCCGAGCCGCTCATCGAGGCGATCCCGCTGTGGAAGCGGCCGCAGGACGGTGCGGTCATCAGCGGCTGGGACTATCCGTCGTGCGAGGCCATCGGCCTGCTGAAGATGGACTTCCTCGGCCTGCGCAACCTGACGATCATCGGTGACTGCATCGAGAACATCAGGGCCAACCGCGGGATCGACGTCGACCTCGAGGCGCTGGAACTCGACGACCCGTTGGCCTACGAGTTGCTTGGACGTGGCGACACGCTGGGGGTCTTCCAGCTCGACGGCGGCCCGATGCGAGATCTGCTGCGTCGCATGCAGCCCACCGAGTTCAACGACATCGTCGCGGTGCTCGCGCTCTACCGCCCGGGTCCGATGGGCATGAACGCCCACAACGACTACGCCGACCGTAAGAACGGTCGGCAGGCGATCAAGCCGATCCACCCGGAGCTGGAGGAACCGCTCAAGGAGATCCTCTCCGAGACCTACGGCCTGATCGTCTACCAAGAGCAGATCATGTTCATCGCCCAGAAGGTCGCCGGGTACTCGATGGGCAAGGCCGATGCTCTGCGCAAGGCCATGGGCAAGAAGAAGCTCGAGGTGCTCGAGGCCGAGTACAAGGGTTTCCGCGAGGGCATGACCGCCAACGGGTTCTCCGAGGCCGCGGTGAAGGCGTTGTGGGACACCATCCTTCCGTTCGCCGGGTACGCGTTCAACAAGTCGCACGCGGCAGGCTACGGGTTGGTGTCGTACTGGACGGCATACCTCAAGGCCAACTATCAGGCCGAGTACATGGCTGGCTTGCTGACGTCCGTGGGAGACGACAAGGACAAGGCCGCGGTGTATCTGGCGGACTGCCGCAGGCTGGGCATCACCGTGCTGCCGCCCGACGTCAACGAGTCGGACCTCAACTTCGCGTCGGTGGGTGCCGACATCCGCTTCGGCCTCGGCGCGGTGCGCAACGTCGGCGCCAATGTCGTTGCCTCGCTGATCAATACGCGCAAGGACAAGGGCAAGTACACCGACTTCTCCGACTACCTCAACAAGATCGACGTCACCGCCTGCAACAAGAAGGTGACGGAATCGCTGATCAAGGCGGGCGCGTTCGACTCGCTCAACCATTCCCGCAAGGGTCTGTTCCTGATCCACACCGATGCGGTCGACTCGGTGCTCGGTACCAAGAAGGCCGAGGCGATGGGTCAGTTCGACCTGTTCGGCGGCGCCGACGGATCCGGCATGGACACCGGAGACTCCGTGTTCGCCATCAAGGTGCCCGAGGACGAGTGGGAGGACAAGCACAAGCTTGCGCTCGAGCGGGAGATGCTGGGGCTCTACGTGTCCGGGCATCCGCTCAACGGTGTGGCGCACCTGCTGGCCGCCCAGGTCGACACCCAGATCCCCGCCATTCTCGAGGGTGCCGTCGCCAACGAGGCACAGGTACGGGTCGGCGGCATCCTGGCGTCGGTCAACAGACGCGTCAACAAGAACGGAATGCCGTGGGCGTCAGCTCAATTGGAGGACCTCACCGGCGGCATCGAGGTGATGTTCTTCCCGCACACCTACTCCACGTTCGGAGCCGAGATCGCCGACGACACCGTCGTGATCGTCAGCGGAAAGGTCAACTCGCGTGACGACCGGCTCTCGCTGATCGCCAATGACCTGGTGGTGCCGGACTTCACCAACGCCCAGGCCGACCGGCCGGTGGCCGTCAGCCTGCCGACGCGCCAGTGCACGGTGGAGAAGGTCGGCGCGCTCAAGCAGGTGCTCGCCAACCATCCCGGTACCTCGCAGGTGCGACTCCGGCTGATCAGCGGTGACCGCATCACGACGCTCGAACTCGATCAGGCGCTGCGGGTGACTCCGTCGTCGGCGCTGATGGGTGACCTGAAGGCGCTGCTGGGTCCCGGCTGCCTCGGCGGCTAGGACGACAGATCGGGCGGCTCGCCAGGCGAGCGCACCCGGCCAGGTAGACCGTCAGCCCAGCACGTTGACCGCACGCGCGATGACCAGTGCGATCGTCGTCATCGACACCAGCGACTGGACCGTCATCATGCCCTTGGCCCAGCGCGCGAGCGGCATCGTGTCGGTGGGGGAGAACGCGACCACGTTGGTGAAGCTGACGTAGAGGTAGTCGACGAAGGTCGGCCGCCAGTCCGGTTTCGCCTTGTCCGGATCCGTCATCTGCGGGAACAGGAAATCGGGGTAGGGCTGCTGGCCGGCCCGCCTGGCGAAGGGACCGCCGCGGTCCAGTTCCCAGTACCAGATGCCGAACGCGATGACGTTCGTGACGAAGATGGCCGCACCGCCGCCGAGCAGCACCGCGGGCTTGTTGCTGACCTCCCCGGACAGGATGCGGTTGGCCAGCACGACGGCCGAGGCGGTGTTGTCCACGGTGATCGCCGCGGTGAGGATGAGGCTGGCCCACCGTCCGATCGTCGTCTGTCGCGACAGTCGCACGGGGTTGATCAAGAGCAGCACCGCCAGCAGGAGAAGCTCCATCACGATCAGCGGCCATCGCGGCAGCACCGTGTACTGCACGGGAATCGAGCGTTGAATCGCGATGACCGCGAGGATCGCGATCAGAACGGGCCAGCGGTTCTCCGGATCGCCGGGCTTGAGCCACGACGGCACGCGGTGTTCGGCGTCGGAGGCTAGGTGTCCGGCGCGCTGCACGAACGCCTTGACCTCCTTCGGGGGCTCGGCAGACGCAGTCTCTTGCTCGTGGGCCATGATCCCAGTGTCTCCGTCACGACCGACGGAGGAGCGACGACACGACCAGACCGCCGCGCAGGCTGGTCGGGGACTCGGGGTCAGGCGTCGGAGGAGCTGAACAGGCCGAGGCCGAGCCAGATGACGACCGCGGCGGCCGCCCCGCTGAGCACGGCGGGCGCGGCGCTCGTGGTGGCGACGCCCACGACGACGAGGACGAGTACCCCGACCGCGAGCGCGATCAGCTTGTACACGGGCCAGGGAACACCGGCGATGCGGACTTCCGTCGACGTGCTCATGTGCACACGATAGCTCGTAACTTAGATTTCGGGTAGCCGAAACACCGATTGCGGACCATCGTTTTGCGGCGGTCATATGCTGGTGGGATGCCACTGACTGGAGAGTACGAACCAAGCACGTCGGACTGGGCCCGCGAGAACGCCGAGACCTTGATGGCCTCCGGTGGTACCGAAGGAACGGAGCTGAAGGGCAGGCCGGTGATCCTGCTCACGACCATCGGGGCCAAGACGGGCAAGATCCGCAAGACACCCCTGATGCGGGTGGAGCACGACGGCGAATACGCCGTGGTGGCATCGCTCGGCGGCGCACCGAAACATCCGGTGTGGTACTTCAACATCAAGGCCCATCCCGAGGTCGAACTCCAGGACGGCACCGTCACCAAGGACTACGACTCACGCGAGGTCTTCGGCGACGAGAAGGCGGTCTGGTGGGAACGCGCCGTCGCCACCTGGCCCGACTATGCCGAGTACCAGAAGAAGACCGATCGTCAGATCCCGGTATTCGTCCTGACCCCGAAGAGCTAAACCCGTTTTCGCTGCGCGACGGGCGAGTGGCACCATTGACCGGTGTCCGCCGAACTGAGTCAGACCTCTCGCCGTCCCGCGCCCCTGGGCGCCATGGACATCGATGAGGCCGCTCAGCGAATTTCGAAGGTCGTCACACTCAGCCCACTGCAGTTCAGCGACCGCCTTTCCGCGCTGACCGGTCTGCAGGTCTACCTCAAGCGGGAGGATCAGCAGGCCGTCCGCAGCTACAAGCTCCGTGGTGCATACAACCTGCTGATGCAACTGACGCCCGCCGAGATCGCCGCGGGCGTGGTCTGCTCGTCGGCGGGCAACCACGCCCAGGGCTTCGCACTGGCCTGCCGCTCGATGGGAATCCACGGCCGGGTGTACGTGCCTGCCAAGACGCCGAAGCAGAAGCGGGACCGGATCCGCTATCACGGCGGCGAGTTCATCGAGTTGATCGTCGGCGGTGCGACCTACGACATCGCGGCGGCCGCCGCGCTCGACGACGTGGCCAGGACCGGGGCCACTCTGGTCCCGCCCTACGACGATCTGCGCACCATGGCGGGTCAGGGGACGATCGCCGTCGAAATCCTCCAGCAGTTGGAGGCCGAGCCCGATCTCGTCATCGTCCCGGTCGGTGGCGGTGGCTGCATCAGCGGCATCACCACCTACCTCGCCGAACGCACCACCAAGACCTCGGTACTGGGCGTGGAGCCCGCGGGCGCGGCGTCGATGCTGGCTGCGCTGGCCACCGGCGAACCCGTCGTCCTCGAGCACGTCGACCAGTTCGTCGACGGCGCCGCCGTCGCGAAGGCCGGCGCCCTGCCGTACGCCGTGCTCGCCTCAGCGGGGGACATGGTGTCGGTCACCTCCGTCGACGAAGGCGCGGTCTGTACCGCCATGCTGGACCTGTACCAGAACGAGGGCATCATCGCCGAGCCCGCAGGCGCCCTGTCCGTCGCGGCGCTGATGGAAGCGGAAGCCGACATCGCCCCAGGATCTACCGTGGTGTGCCTGATCTCGGGCGGCAACAACGACGTCTCCCGGTACAACGAGGTGCTCGAGCGCTCCCTGGTGCACCTCGGCCTCAAGCACTACTTCCTGGTCGACTTCCCGCAGGAACCGGGCGCCCTGCGCCACTTCCTCGACGACGTCCTCGGCCCGGGTGACGACATCACGCTCTTCGAGTACGTCAAGCGCAACAACCGCGAGACCGGCGAGGCGCTGGTCGGCATCGAGTTGGGTTCTGCCGCCGACTACGACGGCCTCCTGGAACGCATGCGCTTGTCCGACATGCACGTCGAGGCACTCGAGCCCGGCTCGCCCGCGTACCGCTACCTCACCTAGATCGGCTCGACGAGCGCCATCTCCTCGTCGTTGGCGCGAAAGAACGGTTCGACCGGGACTCCGAGTGCGTCAGCGGTCTCGGCCACCAGCTTCGACCACTCGCGGTCGGTTTGCGATATCGGGCCGACACCCGGGCGGGTCAACAGCAAGGCAACGGTGGTGCCGTCGTCCGCCCCGGCCAGGATCGTGGACAGCGCCGACAAGAGTTCCCTCACCAGGCCGGGATCGGGTCGAGGACCGATGGGCACGTCGCTCAACACCTTGATCATGCACCGGTCGGGACCGATGAAGACGAAGCGCAGCAGGCGTTCGCCGAAGCCGAGGCATCCCATGAGCGCTCGCCAGCGCTGCTTGAGGTCGGCCGTCGAGGCGATGGGATCGGTCGCCGATTCGGTGGGTGGAATGGGAAGGAACTCGCGAGTGGTCATGCTCGCAGCATCGAGGGCTTTCCGAAATGGCGACGAAGTCATCCACAGTCGAGCGCCCTGTGGATCAGCGCTTGACAGTCCGCAGAATGACGAACGAATGCCCTTGCAGCGTGGTCGATTCGCCGACGATCGGGTCAGCCGAGGCGAGCACCACGTCGCCGGTGATCGGCACGGTTGCCGATTCCTCGCCGAGGTTGCAGGCGATGGCAAGGGCGCCGCGGTGCAGCACGATCCATCGTGTCTCCTCGTCATAGTCGATCGACATGTGGTCAAGCCACGGATCGGCGAGGTCGGGCTCGTCGTGCCGCAGTGCGATCAGGGCGCGGTACAGCGCGAGCATCCTGGCGTGGTCGCCCGACTCGACCTCGTCCCACTTCAGCTTGGACCGTTGAAAGGTCTCGAGGTCCTGCGGGTCGGGGATCTCGTCGGCATCCCACCCGTGCGCGGCGAACTCCGCCTTGCGGCCCTCAGCGGTGGCTCTGGCCAACTCCGGCTCCGGATGGGAGGTGAAGAACTGAAACGGACTCGATGACGCCCATTCCTCGCCCATGAACAACATTGCGGTGTAGGGCGATCCGAGCACCAAGGCCGCCTTGACGGCGAGCTGGCCGAAGTCGAGGTTCTGCGAGGGCCGATCGCCGACGGCCCGGTTGCCGACCTGGTCGTGGTCGGAGGTGTAGGCCAGCAGTCGGGTGGCCGGGATGGTCGCCGTGTCGAGGGGTCGCCCGTGGCGCCTGCCTCGGAACGAGGAATAGGTGCCCGCGTGGAAGTAGCCGTTCTTCAACGTGTTCGCGAGAGACTCCAGTGATCCGAAGTCGGAGTAATACCCCTGGCGCTCGCCCGACACCGCCGTGTGGATGGCGTGATGGATGTCGTCGTCCCACTGCGCGGTCAGGCCGTACCCACCGCGATCACGCGGCGTGATGAGCCGCGGATCGTTGAGGTCGCTCTCGGCGATGAGCGACAGCGGGCGACCCAGTCGTGCCGCCAGGTCGTCGGTCTGACTCGACAGTTCCTCGAGGATGTGGATGGCGGTGTGGTCGGCAAGCGCATGCACTGCGTCGAGGCGCAGCCCGTCGGCATGGAAGTCGGTCATCCAGCGCAGGGCACAGTCGATGATGTACTGCCGAACCTCGTCGGCGTCGGCGTCGGACACGTTGATGCCCTGGCCCCAACCGGTGTTCGCCTCGGTCAGGTAGGGACCGTACCTCGGTAGGTAGTTGCCGGAGGGGCCGAGGTGATTGAACACCGCATCGATCAGGACGCCGAGGCCGCGGGCGTGGCAGGCGTCGATGAATCGGACCAATCCGTCTGGGCCGCCGTAGGATTCCTGGACGCTGTACCAGAGGACGCCGTCGTAACCCCAGCCGTGCGTGCCGCTGAAGGAGTTCACCGGCATCAGTTCCACGAAGTCCACGCCGAGTTCCACGAGGTAGTCGAGTTTCTCGATCGCGGCGTCCAGGGTGCCCGTCGGCGTGAACGTGCCGACGTGCAGTTCGTAGATCACCGCACCCTCGATGGAACGGCCGGCCCACGTGGAATCCGACCAGGCAACCGTCGACGGGTTCCACAGTTGCGAGCGCTCGTGCACGCCGTCGGGCTGGCGGGGCGACCGCGGATCTGGCAGCACGGTCGGATCGTCGTCGAGGACGAACCCGTACCTACTGTCGACGTGAGCGTCCACGACGGCCCGCCACCAACCGTCGTCGAAACGCTGCATCGGGTGCAGGATGCCGTCGACGTCGACCCGCACCGTCTCGGGGTTCGGTGCCCAGACGGCGAATTCGTGATCAGGCACGGGTGCGCTCCAACAGTGTCGCAGGAAGGTCGGCGAAGAGTTCCGCGGCCTCGGTCCGTCCGCTGAACGTGCGTCCGGTCACACGGTCAACCCACTCGCCTTCCGGCAGGCCGAGCGAGGTGTCGCCCCAGCCGGTTTCGGCAAGACCGACGGTCCACCGCTGCACCGCCACCAGCACGTCGGCTCCACGGAGGAAGGCGACCACGTGGTCGGCGGCGACTCCTTCGGCGAGGACGGGGGAGTACCCGCCCGTCAGGTAGGACGATGGGTGGTCGGCACGCGAGTGCAATGCTGCGGTCACCAGGCGAATCTTGGTGTCGCCCAGCGTCTCCAACGCCTCGCGGCGTACCCGATAGTCGACGGGGCGGCGGTTGTCGGGATCGACGAGGCTGTCGTCCCACATCTCCGTGCCCTGGTAGACGTCGGGAATGCCGGGAACGGTCAGCGAGAGCAGCTTCTGGACGTGTGAGTCACTCCGCGCGTGCACGTCGAGTTGTCCGACCAGGCCGGTGATCTCGACCCCGACGGGCCCATCGATCACGGCGTCGAGCCAGCCGTGGACGGCATCCTCGAAGTCCTGGTTCGGATCGTTCCAGGTGGTGTGGACTCCGGCTTCCCTGATCGCCTTCTCGGCGTAGGCGTGGATTCTGGACCGCAACTCGTCGCTGACGGCACCGTCGAGCGGCCAGACTCCGAAGACGTTCTGCCACAGGAAGAGTCCGGTGGCGGCATCCGGTGGCGGAGTCAGAAGCGTCCACTTGCGGATGAGCTCGTTCCACAGTCCATCGACCTGGGAGAGCACGCCGATTCGGGCGCGGACGTCCTCGCTGCGCTTGGTGTCGTGCGTCGAAAGGGTCACCATGGCCGACGGCCAGTACCGTGCCCGCACCGATGCGCAGTGGTGGAACTCGGCGGCGGACACCCCGAAGCGATCGGGTTCGCCGCCCACTTCGTTCAGTGACACGAGCCGTGCATCGCGGTAGAACAGGCAGTCCTCGACCGACTTGGCGGTGACGGCACCGCACAGTTGTTGCACCCTGGTTGCCGGCTCGACGTGGTTCAGCGCCGCCGCGACCAACACCAGCGGATCGCGCAATTCCGGTTCAGCACTGGCGGTTTCGGCCAACGCCGTCGGCATCACCGCGGCGAGTCCGCGATAGTCGGACCGGTAGACGCCGAGATGTGAGAGCAGGGCGGCGACGGCGTCGGGGAGACGCGGGTGGTCGGTGCCGGTTGCCGCCACCACGGCCCGGCACACTCGCGCCAGTTCACTGGCCAAGGTGGTGGTGGCGGTGGCGATCTTGAGTCGAGCGGTCACCTCGTCGAGTGGTTCGGCGTCGCCTGCCGCGGCCGGATCGACCAGAAGGCCGCCGATCTCGCGAAGCGCGTCGTATCCAGTGGTGCCCGCGATGGGGAGGGTCGGCTCGAGAGCCTCGTCGGGAGCCAGGATCTTCTCGATGACGATCCAGGCGTCCTGGCCCACCGTCTCCCGCAGCCACTCGAGATAGCCTGCAGGATCGGACAATCCGTCGGGGTGGTCGATGCGAAGGCCATCGACGAGACCCTCGGTGAACCATCGTTTGACCTCGACGTGCGTGGCGTCGAAGACGGCGCGGTCCTCTTGCCGCAGCCCGGCCAGCGAGGTGATGGAGAAGAACCTCCGGTAGCCGCACACGTTGTGCTTCCAGCCGATCAGCCGGTAGTGCTGGCGGTCGTAGACCTCTGCGGCAGTTCCCGACCCGGTGCCCGGCGCGATCGGCCACGTCCGGTCACCCAGTCGCAGGACGTTCCCGTCGACCGCGAGATCGTCGACGTCGCCGTCGTCTCCCAGGACCGGCAGGACGATCCGTTGGCCGGGGTCCAGGGTCCAGTCGATGTCGAAGAACGTCGCGTACTTCGACCCGCGGCCGTTCTCGAGAACATCCCACCACCAGGCATTCTGGGTGGGATCGTCGACGCCGACGTGGTTCGGCACGATGTCGACGATCAAACCCATCCCGCGGGCTCGGACGGCCTCGGACAACCGTGCCAGTCCCTGAGGACCGCCAAGTTCCTCGGACACCGTCGTGGGGTCGGTGACGTCATAGCCGTGGGCAGAACCCTTGCTCGCCGTCAGGATGGGAGACAGGTACACGTGTGAAACGCCAAGGGCCTGAAGGTAGTCGAGTTGATTCGCCGCGTCGTCGAAGGTGAACGATTGCCCGCTGGCGGGGCCACGCATCTGCAACCGGTATGTCGAGAGGACCGTCACCGTGTCAGACCGTCTTACGAAGGACGATGATCGAACGTCCCTGCACAGTGAACGTCTCGCCTGCCTTGACCACCAGGTCGCTGCTGCCGGTCGGCATTGCCGAGTCCAGCTCGGCGGTCCACTCGGCGGCGTAGTCACCCTCGGCGGCCACGAAGTCGACCGGCTCGTCGTGCGCGTTGAAGCACAGCAGGAAGGTGTCGTCGACCACCCGTTCGCCGCGCGAGTCCGGCGCGGGAATGGCGTCGCCGTTGAGGAAGACCGCGACACACTGGAAGCCTGAATTCCAGTCCTCGGGTGTCATGGGCACACCGGCCGTGGTCAGCCAGGCGATGTCGCGGATCTCCTCGTCGCCGTTGCGAATCAGCTTGCCGTCGAAGAACCGTCGGCGGCGGAATACCGGATGGTTCTTGCGCAGTCCGGTCACCCTGCGGGCGAACGCCAGCAGATCGGCGTTGGTCTTGCACAGCGACCAGTCCATCCACGCGATCTCGGAGTCCTGGCAGTAGACGTTGTTGTTGCCGCCTTGCGTGCGGCCGATCTCGTCGCCGTGACTGATCATCGGGGTGCCCTGGCTGACCATCATCGTCGCGAACATGTTGCGCACCTGTTTGCTGCGGAGCTCCAGGATCTCGGGATCGTCGGTCGGTCCCTCGACGCCGCAATTCCAGGACCGGTTGTGGCTCTCGCCGTCCCGGTTGTCCTCGCCGTTCGCTTCGTTGTGCTTCTCGTTGTAGGACACCAGGTCCGCCATCGTGAAGCCGTCGTGCGAGGTGACGAAGTTGATGCTGGCGCTCGGCCTGCGACCCGTCGCCTCGTAGAGGTCGGACGAGCCCGTCAGTCGCGAGGCGAATTCGTTGAGTGTTGCGGGTTCTCCCCGCCAGTAGTCACGCACAGTATCGCGGTATTGCCCGTTCCACTCCGTCCACAAACCAGGGAAGTTCCCGACTTGGTAGCCGCCCTCGCCGATGTCCCACGGTTCGGCGATGAGCTTCACCTGACTGATCACCGGATCCTGCTGCACCAGGTCGAAGAACGCGCTCAGGCGATCCACTTCGTAGAACTCGCGCGCCAGCGACGAGGCGAGGTCGAACCGGAACCCGTCGACGTGCATGTCGAGCACCCAGTAGCGCAGCGAGTCCATGATCAGCTGCAGCGTGTGGGGGTGGCGGGGATAGAGGCTGTTGCCGGTGCCGGTGAAGTCCTTGTACAGCCGAAGGTCTCCGTCGAGCAGTCGGTAGTAGGCTGCGTTGTCGATTCCGCGGAAGTTGATGGTGGGGCCGAGGTGGTTGCCTTCGGCGGTGTGGTTGTACACCACGTCGAGAATGACCTCGATGCCCGCCGCATGGAACGACTTGACCATGTTCTTGAACTCGGCGACGGCTCCGCCTGCGCTCTGATTGGCGGCGTACTGGTGGTGGGGCGCGAGGAAGCCGAATGTGTTGTAGCCCCAGTAGTTTCGCAGGCCAAGGTCGAGCAGTCGATGATCGTGCAGGAACTGATGGACCGGCATCAGTTCGATCGCAGTCACGTTCAGCGACTTGAGGTGCTCGATGATGACGGGGTGGCACAGCCCCGCGTAGGTGCCGCGTTGGTCCTCGGGGATGCCCGGGTGGGTCTGGGTCATGCCCTTGACGTGCGCCTCGTAGATCACCGTTTCGTGGTACGGAGTGTTGGGCGCGCGGTCGGAACCCCAGTTGAAGAACGGGTTGATGACGACGCTGGTCATCGTGTGGCCCAGCGAGTCCACCATCGGCGGCGTCCCGCCCGACGCGAGATCGTCGGCCGTCAGGTCGTAGGAGTACAGCGCCTGTGTGAATTCGAAGTCACCGTGAAACGACTTGCCGTACGGGTCGAGAAGCAGCTTCGACGGATCGCAGCGGTGGCCCGCGGCAGGATCCCACGGCCCGTGCACCCGGAAGCCGTAGCGCTGTCCCGGCGTGACGGTCGGTAGGTAGGCGTGCCACACGTAGCCGTCGACCTCTTCGAGGTTCACGCGCTTCTCACTGCCGTCCTTGCCGATCAGGCACAGTTCGACCTTGTCGGCCACCTCGGAGAAGAGCGAGAAGTTGGTGCCTGCGCCGTCATACGTGGCACCGAGGGGGTACGGGTTTCCGGGCCAGATCGCTGAGACCATGCGTCACCACCAACCGGTGGCGGCGGCGATCTGACGTCCAAGCTCACTGGTCATCGTGCGCATGTAGGTAGCCGAAATGTGGTGAGAGTCGTGGTACAGCAACACATTTCCCTCCACTGCGCGGCAATAGTCCTGACGGCACACCGCGTCACTCATGTCGAGCGGCTTCAACAGCGGGAAGCGAGCGACGAAATCCAGAGTGGGATTGTGATCGGACAGTACCTCGGAGCGCTTGATGCCGCAGGAGATGGCGTCCCCACCGTCGGCGAGGCAGTCGGCGGGGAAGAACGGTTTGCCGTCCTTCACCAGCCACGGGGTGTCACGCATGGCGAGGACGGGAATCTTGGCGTCGGCGAAGTCCTGCCAGATGCCGATGTAGAAGCCCGGCATCACGTCGCCGTCCTTGATGTTCCACGGCCGGGTGGACGTGGTGAACACGTAGTCGGGGTGGTCGGAGATGAGCCTCGGCATGACCTTCTTGTTCCACTCGCGACAATTCGGGTACGGCCGGTTGTCGCCCATGACGAGCGGGTTCTCCTCGGTTGTCAGCGGACAGCCCATCTTGAGATAGGTGACGATCTTGAAGTGGTGCATGCGGCCGAGCAGATCCAGCGCGGTGATCCAGTGCTCGGCATGGGAACCGCCCGCGACGGCGATGGTCCTGGTCGCCGTCTCGTCGCCGTAGGTGCAGTTGATGATGTCGACGTTGGCGAAGTCACTGATGCAGCCCTGGATCGTCGACACCGGAACGTCGTCCTTGGCCTCGAGCACGGTGGGACGCATCGGCAGTTTGGGCACCCTGACGTGATTGATCAGGGCCCGCGCGCCGGGGTAGTCCCGCGAGGAAAGTCCCGCGAGCTCCTTGCCGTTGGCGCGCTGGATCGTCATGTGCTCGCGCCAGGTGAACGAGGTGGCCGTCAACGCGACGCCGAGCAGGGTGACGATCGAGCCAAGCACGATCGTGGGCCGCCGCAGCCGGGTCCTCAGCGGGATCACCACGGCAGGCTTGGCATGGACGGGTGCGGCCGCCGCGCGCAGACGCAGGGGTTCCTCGATGAACTTCGTCGTCAGCCAGGCCAGCAATCCGGAGACCAGGATGACGACGGCGCCCTCGAGGAAATTGGCATGCGAGTGCCCCGAGTAGGCCAGCCAGAAGATCAACAGCGGCCAGTGCCAGAGGTACAGCGAATACGCCATCGAACCGAGTGACACGAACGGTTTCGTCGCCAGCAGGCGATTGACGGCGGGCAGCCGGGCGTTCTTTTTGGACGACAGGTGCGGATCGGCCATCCGGTTGGCGCCACTGAGGATGAACAGCATCGTCGCGCCGACCGGTACCAGGGCCCACGGGCCGGGGAACTCCTTGACGCCGTCGATGAACGCGCCGCACGACAGGATGGCGGCAAGGGCAATGACGGCGACCGTCGAGCGCACCCACATCGGCCACTTCACGTACGGCACCAGGGCGCCCACCAGAGCGCCGAGCAGAAGCTCCCAACCCCTGGCGAAGCTGTTGTAGTACGCGGTCGACGGGTCGGCGTCGTGCGCGATGATCGCGTACACGAACGAGGCGACCGTCAGTGCGCTCAACATGACGATCAGGGCCGGCCTGGTATATGAGCGCAGGCGCTTCCGGAACAGGAAGGCGAACCCGAAGATCAGTGTGAGGAAGGCGATGTAGAACTGGCCCTGGACCGACATCGACCAGATGTGCTGCAGCGGACTGACGGCCTCGCCTGCGCGCAGGTAGTTCGACGCGGTGTTGGCGAGCTCCCAGTTCTGGTAGTAGCCGAGGCTGGCGAGACTTTGATCGGCAAACGTCTCCCAGCGCGTCTCTGGCTGGATGAGGATCGTGAGGACCGCCGAGGCGGCGAGCACCACGACGAGCGCGGGAAGCAGCCGACGAATCAGGCGCTTCACCTCGGGCACGGGTGACAGCGACGACCCAGAGGTGAGCGCGGTGCGCAGCAGCCGCCCCCCGAAGAAGAAGCCCGAGAGGGCGAGGAACACGTCGACGCCGCCGGAGACCCTGCCGAACCAGATGTGGAACATCGCGACGAGCGCGATGGCGATGCCGCGAAGGCCGTCCAGATCGTGCCGGTAGAAACCGGACGCCCTGGTGCCCATCACGGCGCGCTGAGTCGAACCGGATCCGGTCTGGGGGGCTGTCCGGGTTGGGGAAAGGGTCAACATGGTCGTCGGACAATCTACCCAACCCCGGGCCCCGCGGTGTTTTGTGCGCAGCGGCCACCTCGGGGGAAGGTGGTTCGCATGCCGCCGTTGCCGCCCGACCGGATCAGTGCCATCGATACCGCGCACGTCTGGCATCCGTACAGCAAGATCTCGGCCGACGCGTTGCCGCCGGTGGTGGCGGTCGCGGCGCACGGCACGTCGTTGAGGTTGATCGACGGCGGCCAGCCCATCGACGTGATCGATGCGATGAGCTCGTGGTGGACCGCGATCCACGGGCACGGGCATCCCGTCCTCGACGCGGCCATCACCAGCCAGCTCGCCACGATGAATCACGTGATGTTCGGCGGCCTCACCCACGAGCCCGCCGCGCGGCTTGCCGAGCTGTTGGTCCAGATCACACCGGAAGGCCTGGAGACGGTGTTCTTCAGCGACTCGGGTTCGGTCGCGGTCGAAGTCGCCGCGAAGATGGCGTTGCAGTTCCAGCGCAGTCTCGGCAAGCCCGCGAAGCACCGTTTGATGACCTGGCGCGGCGGCTATCACGGCGACACGTTCACCCCGATGAGCGTCTGCGATCCCGACGGCGGCATGCACTCCATCTGGACGGACGTCCTCGCCAAGCAGGTGTTCGCGCCGCAGGTGCCGCGTGACTACGACCCCGCGTACAGCGCCGCATTCGAGGAGCAGCTGGCCGAGCACGCCGACGAGGTGGCCGCCGTCATCGTCGAACCCGTGGTGCAGGGGGCAGGCGGGATGCGCTTCCACGACCCCCGGTATCTGGTGGACCTCAGGGCCGCCTGCACCCGCCACGGCGTGCTGCTGATCTTCGACGAGATCGCGACCGGCTTCGGCAGGACCGGTGAACTGTTCGCGGCCGACCACGCCGGCGTCACGCCCGACATCATGTGCGTGGGCAAGGCCTTGACCGGTGGGTATCTCACGCTCGCGGCGACACTGTGCACCGCGGACATCGCCGAGACCATCAGTGCCGGTGAGCCCGGCGCCCTGATGCACGGGCCGACGTTCATGGCCAACGCGCTGGCGTGTGCGGTCTCAGTGGCGTCGGTGGAGCTGCTGCTCGGCCAGGACTGGCGGCAACGGGTGCGGGACATCGGGTCCGGTCTCGCGACCGGACTGGCCCCGGCCAGGGAGTTGTCCGGCGTCGCCGACGTGCGGGTGCTCGGCGCGATCGGTGTCGTCGAGATGCGCGAGCCGGTGGACATGAAGGTGGCGACCGAGGCGTCGATGCGGCACGGAGTCTGGCTGCGGCCGTTCCGCAACCTCGTCTATGCGATGCCGCCGTATGTGTGCACGCCCGACGAGGTGGCCACCATCGGCTCGGCGATGGTGGGCGTCGCGCGTGCGCTAACCTGAACGGCGTTCAAGTCCGTGAAGGAGCACCGGTGACGCGCGCAGGACTCTCCCCGCTGGCCTGGCTCGACGAGGTCGAGCAGCAGCGGCGCGCCGCCGGTCTGCGCCGCGCGCTGCGAGTTCGGCCCGCACCGGACGCCGCTGCCGACACCGATCTCGACCTGGCCTCCAACGACTACCTCGGGTTGTCTCGTCATCCCCACGTCGTCGACGGCGGGATCCGCGCACTCCGCACGTGGGGTGCGGGCTCGACGGGATCGCGACTGGTCACCGGCAACACCGCCCTGCACGAGGACTTCGAGACCGCGCTGGCCCAGTTCACCGGCGCCGAGTCGGCGCTGGTGTTCTCGTCCGGCTACACCGCCAACCTCGGCGCGGTGGTGGCGCTCTCCGGTCCCGGCTCGCTCCTGGTGTCCGACGCCCTCACGCACGCCTCGCTCGTCGATGCCTGCCGGCTGTCGCGGGCCCGGGTCGCCGTCACCCCGCACCGCGACGTGGATGCCGTCGACGCTGCCCTGAGAGGCCGCGCCGAGGAGCGCGCTGTCGTGGTCACCGACTCGGTCTTCAGCGCCGACGGGGTGATGGCGCCGCTGCGCGAGCTGCACGACGTGTGCCGGCGGCACGGAGCGCTGTTGCTCGTCGATGAGGCACACGGACTCGGTGTGCGCGGCGACGGCGGCAGGGGGCTGGTGGCGGAGGTGGGCCTCGCAGGCGCCCCCGACGTGGTGGTGACGACGACGCTCTCGAAGGCCCTCGGCAGTCAGGGCGGTGTGGTGCTCGGACCGGTCGCGGTACGCGCTCATCTGATCGACGCCGCGCGACCGTTCATCTTCGACACCGGCCTCGCACCCGCCGCCGTCGGGGCGGCGCTGGCGGCGCTCGAGGTGTTGATCGACGAGCCGTGGCGAGCGGGTGCGGTGCTGGGACACGCCGCCACGCTGGCCGAGATGTGCGGGGTGGCAGAGCTTCCCGATTCGGCAGTGGTCTCGGTCATCCTCGGTGAGCCGGAAGTGGCGCTGGATGCGGCCACGGCGTGCCTGGACCGCGGCGTACGGGTCGGATGCTTCCGCCCTCCGACGGTGCCCGCGGGCACGTCACGGCTGCGGCTGACGGCGCGGGCCTCCCTGTCGGCGGAGGACCTCGCCGTGGCGCGTCGCGTACTGACGGACGTCCTCGACGTGGCCAGACAGCGGTGAGCGTCCTGCTGATCACCGGCACCGATACCGGTGTCGGCAAGACCGTTGCGACGGCGGCCCTGGCCTGCCACGCACGACTCGCGGGTGTCGACGTCGCCGTGTGCAAGCCGGTTCAGACGGGAGCCGCCGACGGTGACGACGATCTCGGTGAGGTGGCGAGGCTCTCGGGCGTCGGCACTCTCGCTTCGGGGTGGCGCTACCCCGAGCCGCTGGCACCCGTCGCTGCGGCGGACCGGGCCGGGTTGCCGCTGCCCACCCGCGCCGAGCTGATCGGCCTCGTCGAAGGCGTCGACCGGCCCGACCGTTTGACGCTCGTCGAGGGGGCGGGCGGCCTCCTCGTCGAGATCGGCGCCGATGGGGTGACCCTGAGAGACCTCGCGACCGACCTCGACGCTGCCGTGCTCGTCGTGGCCAGGGCCGGCCTGGGTACGCTCAACCACACCACGCTGACGGTGGAATCGCTTGTCGCGTGGGGCATTCCGTGTGCGGGGCTGGTCATCGGCGCCTGGCCCGCCGAGCCAGGTCCCGCGGAGACGTCGAATCGCGAGGCGCTCGCGGCGATCGCCCCTTTGCGTGCCGCCCTTCCCGCGGGCGCAGGCGCGCTGACATCCGAAGAATTCGCCGCACTCAGTACGCACGCATTCGATGGCGATTGGGTGAAGAGTCTCTAGCCATGGCGCACTCCGTCGAGTTGCTGTTCGACCAGGGTACGGAGGCGGCCATCCGCCGCGAGTGGACCGCGCTCGCCGAGGCGGGCCTACCGAGCCAGGCCCGTCATTCGTCGCCGACCAACCGTCCGCATGTCACGCTCACCGTGGCGGAACGAATCGACCCGGCCGCCGACGCGGCGTTGTGGGAGCCCGCCAGGCAGCTCCCGCTGGACTGTCTTATCGGAGCGCCCATGGTGTTCGGGCGGAAGACCCATACGCTGGTCCGCCTCATCGTGCCAGCGGCGGGGCTGCTCCGTCTGCACGAGTCGGTGGATTCGATCTGTGCGCCGTACCTGTCGTCGGAGCCGTTCCCGCACGTGCGTCCCGGTCGGTGGACGCCGCACGTCACGCTGGCCCGCAGGCTGGCGCCCTCGGACCTCGCCGCGGCGTTGGACGCGATCGAGGCCGACGGCGTCGTCGGAACGTTCGCGGGACTACGGCGCTGGGACGGCGACGCCAGGGTCGACACCCTCATCGGCTGACCCGGCAGGACGCTGCGCGGCCATGCCGTCGACCAGCAGGCGCAGCCCAAAGGTGAAGCGACCGTTGGGGTTCGTCGCCATCACCGACTGCTCGTCGGACAGTGCACCGGCCGCGTCCCACTGCAGTCGGGACTGCTCGTCGGCGGTGAAGCCGAGCACGTAGTAGAGCACCGTCCTGGCCGCCAGATCGGCGTTTGCCGGGCCGATGCCCGACTCGGCCGCGGCGACGGTGAGTCGGTCCAGGATCACGGCCATCACGTCGGACCTGCCCGCCGCGAAGCTCGCGGAGACGAGCTCGGCACCATCGGTGGCCGACAGAAGGGCGTTGCGCAGTCCCGTGCAGATGGCGTGGACCCGTCCCGCCCAGTCCTCGGGTGGCGCCGTCGCCGCCGCTGGCTCGAGGATCCGGTCGGCCACCGCCCCGAGTAGTGCCTGCTTGTCGGCGAAGTGCCAGTAGAGCGCGCCGGGAGTGACGCCGAGCTCGCGGGCGAGGCGCCGCATCGTCAGATCGGCGATTCCGTAGTCGTCGAGGAGCTGAGTGGCCTTGTCGACCACATCTGACCGGGCGTGGCGTCGAGCCTGTTGCACCCCTGTAGCCTAAACACCGTTCAAGTTCTTGGGTGTAGGAGGAGTGCGGAGTGACGCAGTCGGCTTCAGAGGTGAGCACGGACGTGTTGGGTCTGGCCAGAGAGCAGGTGCTCGAACGGGGTGAGGGCCTGAGCCAGGAGCAGGTGCTGGCGGTGCTGCAGCTGTCCGACGACCGGCTCGAGGAGCTGCTGGCGCTGGCTCACGAGGTCCGCATGAAGTGGTGCGGGCCCGAGGTCGAGGTCGAGGGCATCATCAGCCTCAAGACCGGCGGCTGCCCTGAGGACTGCCACTTCTGTTCGCAGTCCGGGCTTTTCGCCTCGCCGGTGCGCAGCGCGTGGCTCGACATCCCCAGCCTGGTCGAGGCGGCCAAGCAGACCGCGAAGTCCGGCGCCACCGAATTCTGCATCGTGGCCGCCGTCCGCGGCCCCGACGAGCGGCTGCTGGCACAGGTCGCCGCGGGCATCGAAGCCATCCGCAACGAGGTCGACATCCAGATCGCGTGCTCACTGGGCATGCTCACTCAGGAACAGGTCGACCGACTCGCCGGGATGGGCGTGCACCGCTACAACCACAACCTCGAGACCGCACGCTCGTTCTTCACCAACGTCGTCACCACGCACACGTGGGAGGAGCGCTGGGGCACGTTGGAGATGGTCCGCGACGCAGGCATGGAGGTCTGCTGCGGCGGCATTCTCGGCATGGGGGAGTCGCTCGAGCAGCGGGCCGAGTTCGCCGCCAATCTGGCCGAGCTCAACCCGCACGAAGTGCCGCTGAACTTCCTCAACCCACGCCCCGGCACGCCGTTCGGCGATCTCGAGGTGCTCCCCGCCGCGGAGGCGCTGAAGGCCGTCGCCGCGTTCCGGCTGGCGATGCCGACCACGATGCTTCGCTTCGCGGGCGGCCGTGAGATCACCCTCGGCGACCTCGGCGCCAAACAGGGTATTCTCGGCGGCATCAACGCCGTCATCGTCGGCAACTACCTGACCACCCTCGGTCGTCCGGCCGAGTCCGATCTCGAGTTGCTCAATGATCTGCAGATGCCGATCAAGGCGCTGAACGCCACCCTGTAGGCCGGCGAGCCATCGATGCCGATGAAGTTCAACGTCTACACCGGCGAACCCGAGGGCGGCAGCGTCCCTGCGGCCGCCCGACTCGGGCTCGAGCCGCCCCGATTCTGCGCCGACTGTGGACGGAGGATGATCGTGCAGGTGCGCCCCGATGGATGGTCGGCCAAGTGCTCGCGTCACGGCGAGCTCGACTCCAAGGACCTGGACAGGCGATGAGCGCTTGCGAAGAGCAGAGGGCGGTCATGACCCCTCCGTACGTTTCCGCCGAACGGTCCGATCTGGTTGCGCCGCCGCGTCTTTCGCACCGCCAGGCGGCGCTGCGGGTCGTGGCGGCGCTCACCGCGGCCGGCGTCGTCATCGGCGCGGTGTGGGCGTGGCTCGCACCGCCCGTGCAGCTGGTGATCGCGTTGACCAGGGACGGTGACCGGGTCCGTGGCTACGTCGGCGACGAGTCCGACCTCCTCTTCCTCGGCGCCTTCCTGATGACCGGACTCCTCTTCGCGCTCGCGGTGACGGCCGCGGTCGCCGCATGGCAGTGGCGGCCGCACCGGGGACCCGTGATGGTCGGTGCGCTGTCGATCGGTGCGCTCGCGGCGGCTGGTGCGGCGGCAGGCGTGGGTGCCGGGCTGGCACGCTGGCGATGGGGCGCAGTCGACGTCGGGGCGGCGCCCGTCACGCCCGAGCATCGAGTGTTCTACACACACGAGGCGCCCGCCGTGTTCTTCGGCCACACCCCACCGCAGATCGCAGCGTCGATCATCGTGCCCGCGGGTGTGGCGGCACTGGTGTACGCGATCGCGGCGCTGTCGACCAGACGTGACGACCTTGGCGCCTGGCCGCCGATCGAGGTGCCCTACCTGGTGGCGCCTTCCGGAACTATTGATCCAGTTCCGACAGCGGCTGCCGATCGACTCGACGCCCCGTCGCCACCTTCGCCGTGATCAGGCCCAGGCGCAGCATGCCCCGGTAGGTGGACGGGTTGAGAAGTGTCGGCCACTTGGTTCGTGCCCGGTTGCTCGACGGCGGCTTGCCCGAGAACCGGTCGCGCAGCCAGCGCAGGGCCATCGGCGCCGACAGCGGATGCAACAGCAGGTGCTCGCTGAGCATGTCGCGGTGATAGGTGACGTCGGTCCCGCCCGCGGAGTACGTCTCCGCCAGCTCGTCGATGTCCGCGACCGAGATCAGTTCGTCGTGCACGGCTTGGACGATGAGCACCGGGATGCTCGGTGCGGCGGTGCCCAGCTTGATGCTGTCGAACACGTGCTGCACCTCGGGCGTCCGGAGGATGTTCTCGAGCGGCGCGTCGACAAGGGTCCCCATGTCCTTGCGGATCAGTTTGAGGACGGCGTGCGCGGTCGTGAGCCGCTGGATCTCGGTCAGCATGGTCTTGCCTTCGGCCGTCACGTGCTCGTTGATCACGCGGTCCAGGTCTGGATAGACGTGGGACAGCGCGGCGACCACCATGGCGGGCAACCCCGAGAAGAACGTCCCGTTCAGCCTGCGGAAGGTGTGGCCGAGATCTCCGACCGGTGAGCCGAGGACGGCGCCGACGAGGTTGAGTTCGGGTGCATAGTCCGAAGACACCTCGGTGGCCCACGCGGTGGCGAGACCTCCGCCGGAGTAACCCCAGAGTCCCATCGGGGCCTCGGGGGACAGGTTCAGTGCCTCGGTGTTCAACGCCGCGCGCAGGCCGTCGAGAACGTGGTAGCCGGGTTCGTACGGTGCGCCCCAGATCCCCTGCGGTCCTTCGTGGTCGGGGATCGACACGGCCCAGCCCTCGGCCAGTGCGGCCGAGACCAGGAGGAACTCGAACTGGGCGAGGGCGCCGGTCGCCTTGGCGCCGCGGCGCAGTGCGTAGGACGGGAAGCAGCTCCCCGCGACCGCGTCGATCGCGCACTGATACGACAGGATCGGCCCCTTGGGGCCCGCTGGCCGGTCGGCGGACACGACGACGGTCGTCACGGTGGCCTGAGGGTCGCCGTTGAGATCGGTCGAGCGGTAGAGCAGTTGCGTCGCCACCAGTTTCTGTGGAATCAGGCCGAGGAACGCCAGCTCGACGTCACGAGACCGCAGAACGGTGCCTGGCCTGGCGTGTTCGAAGCCCGCGGGCGGGACGTAGAACGGGTCGGCGTCCGGCAGCAGCGGGCGCGCCTTGCGGCGCAGTTCCTCGTGGGGCGGTCGTCCGATCCATTCGGCACCTGTCGAAACGGCGGCACTGCCAGAGTCCATCTAGCCATTGTCTGTTAAGGAATCCTTAAAACCGAATCAGGGGTCGCGTGTCATGTCGGGGGACGCAGCGCGGCGAACTCGTCGGTGACGCGGTACTGCGCCTCGGTGAAGCGGTACAGCGCCGCCGGCCTACCGCCGTTACGGCCCGATTTCGCCGTGGTCCCCGTCGGCACGATCACTCCGCGTCGAGCCAGAACGCGTTGGAGATTGGTGGCATCGACCTGGTAGCCGAGCGCGGCGTCGTACACGTCCTTCAACGTCGAGAGGGCGAATTCCCTTGGCGCCAAGGCGAACCCGATGTTCGTGTAGGAGAGCTTGGCGATCAGCCTGGCGTGGGCATGGGTGATCATCGGGCGGTGATCGAAGGCCATCGGCGGCAGGTCGCTCACGGGATGCCAGTGGGTGTCGGGCGGCAGTTCTGGGGTTGCGGGGGCGGGGACCAGGCCGAGGAAGGTGGAGGCGATGGTGCGAGGACCGGGGACTCGTTGCGGGTCGGAGAACACCGCGAGCTGCTCTAGGTGGGTCAATTCGCGCAGGTCGACCTTCTCCGCGAGTTGGCGCCGAACCGAGCTCGTCATGTCCTCGTCATGCTTGAGCTGACCGCCGGGCAGTGACCACGCCCCGCGTTGCGGTTCCATGGCGCGCTCCCACAGAAGCACGCTGAGCTGCGGGTTTGGCGTGGCGAGCTGCCGAACTTGAAACACGACGGCGAGCACCTCGTGGGCAGTGCTAATATCAGGCATGTTTTCGATCATAAGTCGAAAACCCCGTCAGGATCAAAGGAGACGGCCATGACGGTATTGGACCTCACGACGGAGTCACGCAGCGGCTGGACCGCGCAGATCACGAACGGCCCCGGCGGCTACGGCGGAGTGATCGCGGACGAGGAGTGGGCGGCGGAGGTCCGACGCCTCGCCGATCTGCGCAACGCCACCGTGCTTGCGCACAACTACCAACTGCCCGCCATCCAGGACGTGGCGCATCACGTCGGCGACTCGCTGGCGCTCTCGCGGATCGCCGCCGAGGCATCGGAGAGCACGATCGTGTTCTGCGGCGTGCACTTCATGGCCGAGACCGCCAAGATCCTCAGCCCGGACAAGACGGTGCTGATCCCCGACCAGCGGGCAGGCTGTTCACTGGCCGATTCGATCACGGCCGACGAGTTGCGCGCGTGGAAGGACGAGTTTCCCGACGCCGTGGTCGTGTCCTATGTCAACACCACGGCGGCGGTGAAGGCGCTCACCGACATCTGCTGCACGTCGTCCAACGCCGTCGAGGTGGTGGCTTCCATCCCCGAGGACCGCGAGGTGCTGTTCTGCCCCGACCAGTTCCTCGGAGCCCACGTCCGTCGCGTGACGGGCCGCAAGAACCTGCACATCTGGGCGGGCGAATGCCACGTCCACGCAGGCATCAACGGCGATGAACTTGCCGCGCAGGCCAAGTCCCATCCTGACGCCGAGTTGTTCGTCCATCCCGAATGCGGTTGCGCCACCTCGGCGTTGTACCTCGCCGGTGAGGGCGCCTTCCCCGACGACCGGGTGAAGATCCTGTCCACCGGCGGCATGCTCGACGCCGCTCGTGCGACCAAGGCCCGCCAGGTTCTGGTCGCCACCGAGGTCGGCATGCTGCACCAGTTGCGCCGCGCCGCACCGGAAGTGGACTTCCGCGCCGTGAACGACCGGGCGTCCTGCGCCTACATGAAGATGATCACCCCCGCGGCACTGCTGCGCTGCCTCGTCGAGGGTGCCGACGAGGTGCACGTGGACGTCGAGGTTGCCGCCGCAGGTCGACGCAGTGTTCAGCGCATGATCGAGATCGGGCAACCCGGCGGCGGAGAATGACCGGTCCAACCTGCGGCGGGGCGGGGTTCTGGCAGCAGCGTGCCGACGTCGTCGTCGTCGGCACTGGCGTCGCCGGACTCGCCGCAGCCCTTGCGGCGTACCGTCGCGGCCACCGCGTCGTGGTGCTCAGCAAGGCGGGCGAGACGGCGACGTTCTACGCGCAGGGTGGCATCGCGGTCGTGGTGCCCAGCACGGAGGACTCCATCGAGGCGCACGTGGCCGACACCCTCGCCGCCGGTGGCGGACTCTGTGATGCCGACGCGGTGACGTCGATCGTCACCGACGGGTTCTCCGCCGTTGCCGAGCTGGTCGACTTCGGCGCGCGGTTCGACGAAGTGTCACCCGGGCAGTGGTCGCTGACCCGCGAGGGTGGGCACTCCCGTCGGCGGATCATCCACGCCGGCGGTGATGCGACCGGCGCGGAGGTGCAGCGCGCCCTCGACCATGCCGCGAACGCACTGGACATCCGACGCAATCACGTTGCGCTGCAGGTTCTTCACGATTCAGATGCGGTCACCGGTGTGCTGGTGCGCAACGATGACGGACTCGGCGTCATTCACGCCCCGTCGGTGATCCTGGCCACCGGTGGTCTGGGGCACCTCTACTCGGCGACCACCAATCCCGAGGGCTCGACCGGCGACGGCATCGCGCTGGCCCTGTGGGCCGGTCTTCCGGTGAGCGACATCGAATTCATCCAGTTCCATCCGACGATGCTGTTCGACGGACAAGGCGGAGGGCGGCGTCCGCTCATCACCGAGGCGCTCCGCGGCGAAGGCGCGATTCTCGTTGATGCGCGGGGCGATTCGATCACCGCGGGCATCCATCCGATGGGCGATCTGGCGCCGCGGGACGTGGTGGCCGCGGCCATCGACGACCGGTTGTCCCAGACCGGCGACCCGTGTGTCTACCTCGATGCCCGCGACGTCGACGGCTTCGCCCGACGGTTCCCCACCGTGAACGCCGCCTGCCTCGCGGCCGGTGTGGATGCCACCCGTCAACTCATCCCCGTGGTCCCCGGAGCGCACTACAGCTGCGGCGGCGTGCTGACGGACGTGTACGGGCGTACCGAACTAACGGGCCTGTTCGCCGCTGGCGAGGTGGCCCGCACCGGCATGCACGGCGCAAATCGGTTGGCGTCCAACAGTCTTCTCGAAGGGCTCGTCGTCGGACGTCGGGCCGGCGCGGCCGCGGCGGAACTCGCGGCGGATGCGATGCCGCCGCGCGCAACCTTCGAGCCGGTCACCCGACCGGCGCTGGCCCGCCATGAACTGCAGCGCGTGATGGCACGACACGCGTCGGTGGTGCGCGACGCCGTGGGGTTGAGCCACGTCGCCGAGGTGCTCGGCACCGCAAGGGCGCGAACCCTCGCCGACCGCGCGGCCTTCGAGGACGCGGCGCTGACGGTCACGGCTTCCGCCGTCGTGGCGGCAGCACTCGACCGGAGTGAGTCGCGTGGGTGCCACCACCGCTCCGACCATCCAGATCGCGATCCCGGGCGCGAGGTGAGCGGCAGCGTCCGGCTCGATGCCGATGGTGTACCGAAGGTCGCCCGTGTGGCGGAGGTGTGCTGCTGATGGCACTGAACGACGACGAACGGAACGAGGCGCGGGCCACGATCGCGCGCGGGCTCGCCGAGGATCTGCGCTACGGGCCCGACGTGACGTCGGTCGCGACCGTGCCCGCCGACGCCACCACCAAGGCGTCGGTGGTGAGCAGGCAGGCCGGGGTCGCCGCGGGCGTGGACATCGCGCTGCTCGTGCTCGACGAGGTCATCGGTGCGGGGCAGTACGGCGTGCTGTCCCGGGTCGACGACGGATCCCGTCTGGAGCCCGGCGATGCGCTGCTGGTGGTCGAGGCGCCGACACGCGGCCTGCTGACCGCCGAACGCACGATGCTGAATCTGGTCTGCCACTTGTCGGGCATCGCCAGCACCACCGCCGCGTGGGTCGAGGCGGTGGAGGGGACCGGCGCCAAGATTCGCGACACCCGCAAGACGCTGCCCGGGCTTCGGGTGCTGCAGAAGTATGCGGTTCGCGTGGGCGGTGGGGTCAATCACCGCATGGGGCTCGGGGACGCGGCGCTGATCAAGGACAACCACGTCGCTGCAGCGGGTTCGGTCGTCGCCGCCTTGCGCGCCGTCCGCGAGGTGGCTCCCGACGTGCCCGTCGAGGTGGAGGTCGACTCGCTCGACCAACTCGACGAGGTCCTCGGCGAGGACCTGGGCGTCAGTCCGCTGATCCTGCTCGACAACTTCCCGGTGTGGATGACCCAGATGGCGGTGCAGCGGCGGGACGCCCGCGCCGAGGACGTGAAGCTGGAGTCATCCGGCAACCTGTCGCTGGACAACGCGTACGCATACGCCGGGACCGGTGTCGACTTCCTCGCCGTCGGGGCGCTGACCCATTCGGTGCGGGTGCTCGACATCGGCCTCGACCTCTAGCCGGCCGGGACTGCTTCCGCGTCCTCGGAGTGGCGGGCGCGCCGACTACGATCGCGTCATGTCCTCGACCGCACCATCCTCGCGCCCCTCCGAAGGTTTGCCACGACGAGGTGGGGCGCTAGCCGTCATCGCGGTCGTTCTGTCGCTGGCGGCTCTGGGGCTTTCGGCGTGGGCGGCATTTCGGCCGTCCCAGAAGTCGACCGCCGAGTCGGCCTACTCGACCACGCAGCAGAACGACGCCAAGACGACCGTGTGCAATGCGGCAGACGTCGTACGCAAGGGCATCTCCCTGAACACCAACCTGACACCCCCCGGTGGGGACGGCGATGTCACCGGGTCGCTCGCGGTGGCCGCCAATGCCCGCCTGTCACTGTCGGACGGTGGGCAGTATCTGCTCGCGCGACTCGAACCCGCAACGCCCACTGCGGT
>JAOPUT010000091.1 GCA_025963385.1 Mycobacterium sp. | reverse complement strand
GCGAACCTGGGAACGCTAACGCCAGCTGGGCAGCCAGATCTGCATGTGCCAGGTCGACTGCGAAATCGGGAGGCCGGTCAGAATCGGGTACATCCACGCGAAATTCGTGATGACGACGGCCACGTAGATGCAGACGACGAGCAGGCCCAGCGTTCGACGCTCGGCGTTCTGCCGCGGCGCGTAGAGCACGTCGCCGAGGATCAGCGCGATCATCATCACCAGGAACGGCGCCATCGGCGCGGCGTAGAAGAAGTACATCTGCCGGTCGATATCGGCGAACCACGGCAGGAAACCCGCAGAGTATCCGGTCAGCGCCACGGCGTAGCGCCAGTCGCGCTTGACGAACGCGCGCCACACCGCCCATGCGAGCACCGGCACCGCGATGAACCACATCGCGGGCGTCCCGACGAGCATCACGGCCTTCACGCACGACTGGGCACCACAGCCAGGCACGCCGTCCTGGTCGATCGCGTACAGCACCGGACGCAGCGACATCGGCCACGTCCACGGCTTCGACTCCCACGGATGGTGATTGCCAGCCGCGTTGGTCAGACCGGAGTGGAACTTGAAGGCGCCGTACGTGAAATGCCACAACGACCGGATGGCGTCGGGCATCACACCGCCCTCGCCGAACGCCTGGCCTTCCTGATGCCTGTCGACTGCCGTCTCCGAGGCGAACCACGGCGCGTACGACGCGAGGTAGACGCCGAGTGGGATGAGACCGAACACGTACACCGCGGGCCCGACGTCACGCCGCAGCGTGCCCAGCCACGGCCGCGGCACGCGGTACTGACGCCGCGCGGTCACATCGAACGCCAGCGTCATCAGCCCGAAGAAGAGGATGAAGTACAGGCCGGACCACTTGGTCGCCACGGCCAGACCCAGGAGCACCCCCGCGCCGAACCGCCACCACCTGACACCCAGTCGAGGGCCCCACGGTGTCTCGGCGATGCGGCCCTCGTACAGGGCGACGTGCATACGCTCGCGCATCTGGTCACGGTCGACGATGAGGGCGCCGAACGCCGCCACCACGAACACCACCAGGAAGATGTCGAGCAGCGCCGTCCGTGCCGACACGAAGCTGACCCCGTCGGCGATGATCAGCAGGCCCGCAATGCCACCGATCAGCGTCGACCGGCTGATCCGCCGGACGATCCGCGCCACCAGCACCACGATGACGACACCGCACACCGCGCCTGCGAACCGCCAGCCCAGCCCGCTGTAGCCGAACAGGGCCTCTCCGAGCGCCAGCAGTTGCTTGCCGACGGGAGGGTGGACCACCAACCCGTAGCCGGGGTTGTCCTCGACGCCGTGGTTGCCGAGCATCTGCCACGCCTGCGGCGCGTAGTGCTTCTCGTCGAAGATCGGCGAGCCCGCATCGGTCGGCGACCCGAGGTTGAGGAACCGCGTCAGTGAAGCCAGCGCCATGATCACCGACGTCATCGCCCAGCCCTGCATGCGGTCCTGTGGCCCGAAGTCGCCGATCGGTGCCAGCAGACCGGGGCTGATGACCGGAACCGAGCGTTCGACGTCGGCCACGTCGGGCTCCATGGGCGGGGCGGTCACACGTGCGATCGTATTCTGTTCGGTGTGACAACCGGTCGACTGCTACTGGCTGCGACGCCATTGGGCCAGGCAGGCGACGCCTCAGCGCGTCTCATCGAGGCACTCGGCAGCGCCGATGTGGTGGCCGCGGAGGACACCCGCCGCATCCGCACGCTGGCGCAGGCTCTCGACGTGACGCCGTCGGGCAAGGTGGTCAGCTTCTTCGACCAGAACGAGGCGGCGCGGGTGCCGTGGCTCGTGGAGGAGATCGCGGCCGGTGCGACGGTGCTGGTGGTGAGCGATGCAGGCATGCCGCTGATCAGCGATCCGGGCTATCGGCTGGTCGCCGCCTGCGCGGCGGCGGGGTTGACCGTCAGCTGCCTGCCGGGGCCGTCCGCGGTGACCACGGCGCTGGCGGTGTCCGGTCTGCCGTCGGACCGGTTCTGCTTCGAGGGGTTCGCCCCGAGGAAGCACTCCGCGCGGCTGACGTGGCTGTCCACGCTGGCCGCCGAGCGACGCACGTGCGTGTTCTTCGAGTCTCCGCGCCGCCTCGCCGAATGCCTGGACGACGCGGTGGACCGGCTGGGCCCCGACCGGATCGCGGTCGTCTGCCGCGAGCTGACCAAGACCCACGAGGAGGTCAGGCGCGGCACCCTCGCCGAGCTCGCCGCGTGGGCGGCCGACGGCGTGCTCGGCGAGATCACCGTCGTCGTGGCCGGCGCCGAGCCGCGGGTCGATCTCGATACGCTGGTGACCGCCGTCAACGAGCTGGTGCAGGCCGGCGCCGGGGTCAAGGACGCCTGCGCCGAGGTGATCGCCGCGCACCCCGGCGCGCCGTCACGGCGTGAGCTCTACGACGCGGTCCTGCGCGCGCGTCAGTGACGCGCCAGCAGCTGTCTCGCCCCTCGCGTGCGCAGCAGCTGTCTCGCTCCTCGCGTGCGCAACGATCGGCGCCGCCTTGTGCAGGCATTCGCGCCACTCCGCGTCGGGATCCGAATCGGCCGTGATGCCGCCGCCGACACCGAGCACCGCGCGCCCGGCGGTGTCGAACTCGACGGTGCGGATGGCGACGTTGAGCTCGGTGCCCGCGATCGGGGACGCCAAACCGACTGTCCCGCAATAGATTCCGCGTCGCGACGGTTCCCACGTGTCGAGCAGTCGACGGGCGCGCCCCTTCGGCGTGCCGGTGACCGAGGCGGGCGGGAACGTGGCGTCGAGGATCGTCGACATCGGCACGTCGAGATTCACCCGGGCCGCGACCGTCGACACCAGATGCCATACCCCCGGCGCCCGTCGCACCGCCAGGAGTTCCGGCACCGTGACCGAACCGGTGAGGGCGACGCGGCCGAGGTCGTTGCGCACTAGGTCCACGATCATGATGTTCTCGGCGACGTCCTTGGCCGATTGGCGCAACGCCGAGGGTGGCTCGTCGAGCGGCAGGGTGCCCTTGATGGGGCTCGACACCAGCCTGTCGCCCACGCGGCTGAGGAAGAGTTCTGGCGACAGCGACGCGACCGCACCCCAGTCGCCCGCGACGAACGCCGCCCGCGCAGGGGCCGTCCGCGCGACGTTGTCGGCGAAGAAGTCCACGGGTGAACCCGTGACCGTCCCGACCATCTGCGTACAGACACACGCCTGGTACACCTCGCCGGCGGCGATGGCCTCGAGGCAGGCCAGCACGCCCGCACGGTGGACGTCACGGTCGGCCTGGCCCCATTCGATGTGGCATGCCGACATGGGCACATCGTCGGTCAGCGCGTCGGTCAGCCATGTCGGGGCCTGGTCGCCGGAAAGGCTTTCGTACCACCAGGTTCCGCTGCCATCCTGACGCAGAACGGCGTCGCTCCAGCCGCCCGCCGCCACGGGGATCCGTGCGGCTGCGCCGTCGCGGCCGGGGTCGGGATAGGAGAGATGGCCGAACCAGCCGCCGCCGACTGCCTCGCTGGCGGATCCGGGATCCACGGCGAAGACGCCGATCGGATCGACGGGTTCGAGGGCCACACTGGGTGCGATCACCGCACGGGAGCCGAACCAGTCACCGATGAGCGCCGCAGGGGAGGGGAGGCCCAGTCGGCTGGTCGCAGCGGCCACGCACCGCAGCACCTCCGGGGCGCTGCGCGCCAAGGCGATCCGCTCGACCCGCACCGCATCAGCTTGTCACGACGAGCGTGAGATCTGCCTACTGACCTTGACTCCGCCGAGCTTCTCCGGATTGCGCATCGCGTAGAAATGCGTGATCAGACCGTCGGTGATCTCGACGGAGATCACGCCCTCCAGCTTGTCGCCCAGGTAGAGCACCAGCGCGGGCGCGCCGTTGTAGAACGCAGGCTCGACGCGACCACCGTCACCTGCGAAACGGAGCAGCCCGAGGATCAGGCGGGCGACCTTGTCCGCCCCGGTGATCGGCCTGCGCGCGGCACTGGCCTTGCCGTCGCTGTCCGCCGTCCACACCACATCGGGCGCCAGCATCGTGATGAGCGCGTTCACGTCCCCGGTCGACGCGGTCGCGAAGAACTGCGCGGTGATCTCGAGTGACCGCTTTGGGTCGACGGGCTCGAATCTCTTGCGCCGCGACTGCACGTGTTCGCGTGCACGGTGGGCCATCTGGCGCACTGCGGCCGTGGACTTCCCGATGGTCTCGGCGATCTCGTCGTGGCCGAAGCCGAACACCTCGCGAAGCACGAACACGGCGCGCTCGTCGGGACTCAGCGTCTCCAGCACCACCATCATCGCCATCGACACCGATTCGGCGAGCACGACGTCGGCCGACGCATCGGACGTGTCGAGCAGCAGTGGCTCGGGGAGCCACGGCCCGACGTACTCCTCGCGCCTGCGGGCCTGGGCCCGCAGGGCGTTGAGGGCCTGCCGGGTGACGAGTTGGGCGAGATAGGCCTTGGTGTCCTGAACCACCGACAGGTCCACCTCCGCCCACCGCAGATAGCTCTCCTGCAGTACGTCGTCGGATTCCGTTGCCGTGCCAAGGATTTCATAGGCGATCGTGAACAGCAACGGTCGCAGGCTGGTGAACCTCTCGGCGTGCTCGCCGCCGGTGGTCATCGGACGGGCGCCGACTGTGCGGCCGCGGAGAGCTTCTCGGCGCGCTTGCCGCCCTTGAGCCAGAAGTACGAGCCCGGCTTGCGGGCCTCCCTGGCCAAAAACGACACGGTGCCCTTGCAGACTGCCTCCTTGATGGACGCCGCGGTGCGTCCGCCGATGTGGATCCGCGTCACCGTGTCGTCGAGATGTGCCAGCTGGATGACACCCCCCTTGCGGCCGAGGCTGACGCACTGACCCGTGAAGGCCTGATTCAGCTTGGCGGGCTCGGTGCCCGCGATCCGGCTGAGCACGGTGTTGGCGGCTTGGGCGCCCAGCGGGATCGCCGCCTGGCAGCTCATCCGCAGGGGCAGGTCCGACGGTGCGGACGCATCGCCCGCCGCCACGATGTACGGGTTGTCGACGCTGGTCAGCGTCTCGTCGGTCAGCAGTCGCCCGATGTCGTCGGTCGCCAGCCCGCTTCGCCTCGCCAGGTCGGGTACAGCGAATCCTGCGGTCCAGATGGTGACGACGGCGGGTAGTTCGCGACCATCGGCCAGGAGCACCGAATCCTCGCGCACCTCGGTCACTTTGGTCCCCGCCCCGTCGACGACCGTCACGCCCAGCTTCTGCAGCCGTTTGGTCACGGCTCGTCGGGTGGGCTCGCTGAAGTACGGGCCGAGCACGCCACCGCACACCAGCGCCACCGCCTGACCCTGCTCGCCGAGTTCGGCGGCGACCTCGATGCCCGTCGGACCCGCGCCGACCACCACGACCGGGGCGCTGGGATGCACCCTCGCCATCGCGGCGCGCAGAGGTTGGGCGTGCTCAAATTCCGAGACTGGATGGGCGAATTCGGCGGCACCGGGAACGGTGACTGCGGCGCCCGTGCTACCGACGGCGTAGATCAGGTAGTCGTATCCGATGGTGTCGCCGGAGCCCAGGGTGACGGTGCGTGACGCGGCGTCGATGCGCTCGGCGGTGTCGACCAGTAGGCGGACGTCGTCGGCGAGCACGTCGGCGTAGTCGACCACGGCGTCGTCGGATCCGGTGATGAACTGGTGCAACCGGATTCGCTCGACGAACTCGGGTCTCGGGTTGATCAGCGTGATGGCGACGCCTGCGTTGAGCCGAAGGTGATTGGCTGCGAGCACGCCCGCATATCCGCCTCCGACGACGACGACGTTGATGGGTTCTTCGTGATTGGTCATGCCCTCAAGACACCTCCGACCCTCGAAGTGTGACACCGCCGCGGAGAACTGTGGCGCAGGTCACTCCACCAGATAGCGCGGGAAGACCCCTTCGGGCTTGGGAAGCGACGTGCCCGCGGCGATCCGTGTGGCGATCGCGGTGAACTCTCGCTGGTCGGCGGGCTGGCCGAGCAGATCGAGAAGCTTCGCCGCCGAGGTGGGCATCACCGGCTGGATCAGCAGCGCGGCGATGCGCACCACCTCGAGCGTGGTGTAGAGCACCGTGCCGAACCGCTCCTGGTCGGCTGCGGCTTCGGACTTGCGCAGCACCCAGGGTTCCTGCGCCGAGAAGTAGCGGTTGGCGGCGCCGAGCATCAGCCAGATGGCCTCGAGCGCAAGGTGCATCGCAGGCACCTCGAACTGGGCGCGGACCTTGTCGAGGAGGCCGTCGGCGAGTGCCAGCAGCGCGGTGTCGTCGGCGGTGAGTGGTCCAGGCGCGGGGACCACCCCGTCGAGGTTCTTGTTGACCATCGACAGCGACCGCTGGGCCAGGTTGCCCAATTCATTGGCCAGATCGGTGTTGATCCGGCTGATGATGCCCTCTTCGCTGTAGCTGCCGTCCTGGCCGAAGGGCACCTCGCGCAGCAGGAAGTAGCGCACCTGGTCCAGCCCGAATGCCTCGACGAGCTGGGTCGGGTCGACGACGTTGCCGACCGACTTGCTCATCTTCTCGCCGCTGTTGAAGAGGAAGCCGTGGGCGAATACCCGCGTGGGCAGTTCGATTCCGGCCGACATCAGGAACGCGGGCCAGTAGACCGTGTGGAAGCGGATGATGTCCTTGCCGATCATGTGCAGATTGGCGGGCCAGTAGCGGCGGAAGGCATCCGATTCGGTGTCGGGGTAACCGGCACCCGTCAGGTAGTTGGTCAACGCATCCACCCACACGTACATGACGTGGTCGGGATGGTCGGGGACCTGGACACCCCAGTCGAACGTGGTGCGGGAGATCGACAGGTCGCGAAGGCCGCCGGAGACGAAGCTGACGATCTCGTTGCGCCGCACGTCCGGTCCGATGAACTCGGGGTGCGCCTCGTAGTGCGCCAGCAGCCGCTCGGTGTATGCCGACAGCCGGAAGAAGTACGTCTGCTCCTCGGTCCACGTCACCGGGGTACCGGTCTCGGTGGAGATCCTGGTCCCGTCGGCGAGCTGTTCGAGCTCGTCCTCGGCGAAGAACCGCTCGTCGCGCACCGAGTACCAACCGGAGTACGAGTCGAGGTAGATGTCGCCGCTGGCGTTCATCGCGTTCCAGATCGCGATCGACGCCTCGATGTGGTCGGCATCGGTGGTCCGGATGAACCGGTCGAAGGAGATGCCGAGGTTCTCCTGCATCGCCTGGAACGCATCCGAGTTGCGCCGCGCGAGGTCGGGGGTGGGGATGCCCTCTGCGGCGGCCGTCTGCGCCATCTTGAGGCCGTGCTCGTCGGTGCCGGTGAGGAACCGGACGTCGAACCCGTCGAGGCGCTTGAAGCGGGCGATGGCGTCCGTGGCGATGTATTCGTAGGCATGGCCGATGTGGGGGGCACCGTTGGGATACGCGATCGCAGTGGTGATGTAGTAGGGCTCGCTCATTTGAGGTCCACCTTATTGTGTTGCGGTGAGTTCAAGACGCGAGAGGCCACCGGCACCAGAACCCCTCGGACCCCTGATCGACGCCCATACTCACCTCGATGCGTGCGGGGCGTCCGACGCCGACGACGTGCACGCGATCCTCGACAGGGCCGAGGCGGTCGGCGTCGGCGCCGTGGTCACGATCGCCGACGATCTCGAGTCCGCCCGCTGGGCCGTCCGCGCGGCGGACTGGGACCCGCGCGTGTACGCCGCGGTCGCCCTGCACCCGACGCGGGCCGACGCGCTCGACGACACGGCCATGGCGGAGCTCGAACGGCTCGCCGGCCACCCGCGCGTCGTCGCGATCGGCGAAACCGGCATGGATATGTACTGGCCTGGCAAGCTCGACGGGTGCGCGGACCCCGCTCGGCAGCGTGAGGCGTTCGCATGGCACATCGACCTCGCCAAGCGCACCGGCAAGCCACTGATGATCCACAACCGCGAGGCCGACGCCGAGGTGCTCGACGTGTTAGCCGCAGAGGGTGCACCCGACACGGTCATCTTCCACTGCTTCTCGTCGGGTCCTGAGATGGCACGCACCTGCGTCGACGCCGGATGGCTGCTGAGCCTGTCCGGCACCGTGAGCTTCCGCAACGCCAAGGACCTGCGCGAGGCCGCCGTGTCGATCCCCCAGGAGCAGCTTCTGGTGGAGACCGACGCGCCGTTTTTGACGCCGCATCCCTTCCGGGGGGCACCGAATGAGTCGTACTGCCTGCCCTACACCGTGCGGGCATTGGCCGAGGTGGTGGGTAGGCCCGCGGTGGAACTCGCGTGCGAGACCTCCGAGAACGCTGTGCGGACCTACGGATTTCGCAGCTGACGGCAAGTTGCTGCCACCAGGGGATTTCGTTACCGTCCTGTAATAGATGTGGTCGGCGCGGGACGTTCCTTCGTCGCCGACCCGATAGTCGGGAAAACTTCTTTGAACTTCTTGCACAGACTCCATGAAGCGCGCTCGCCCCACCTACGACTTCTCGTCGCGACCCTGCTGGTCGCACTGACGTTTGCCGGCGGCTACGCCGTCGCCGCCCAGAAGACGGTGACGCTGGCCGTCGACGGCACGTCCGTGACCGTGACGACGATGAAGTCACGCGTCATCGACGTCGTCCGGGAGAACGGTTTCGACGTCGGTGAGCGCGACGATCTGTACCCGGCGGCAAACGATGCCGTCGAGCAGTCCGAGACCATCGTCTTGCGTCGCAGCCGCCCGGTGCAGATCTCGCTCGACGGTCAGAACAGCCGCCAGGTCTGGACGACCGCGTCCACCGTGCAGGAAGCGCTCGCTCAGCTGTCGATGTCCGACACCGCCCCCGCCGCCGCGTCGCGGGGAAGCCGCGTACCGCTGGAGGGCATGTCACTGCCGGTCGTCGGTGCGCGCACGGTCCAGATCAACGACGCCGGGGTGATTCGGACGGTCCGACTCGCGGCGGCAAACGTCGCGGGTTTCCTGGAGGCCGCCGGCGTGCCCCTTCAGCAGAGCGACACCGTGGTGCCCGCCGCGAACTCGCCCGTGATCGACGGAATGCAGATCCAGGTGACGCGCGTCCGCGTCACGAGGGTGACGCAGACGGTGCCGTTGGCGCCCGAGAACAAAGTGGTCCCCGACGTCACGATGAACATGAGCCGACAGGTCGTCGACGACCCGGGAATGCCGGGCACTCAGGACGTGACTTATGCCGTCGCGACGGTCAATGGAGTGGAGACGGGCAGGCTGCCAGTAGCCAATGTCGTCATCGTTCCAGCTAGTGACGCGCTCGTCAGAATTGGCGCAAAACCCGGCACGGAGGTGCCTCCGGTGTCCCAGGGAGATACCTGGGACGCTCTGTCCAGGTGTGAAGCTGGAGGTAATTGGGCTATAAACACCGGCAACGGATTTTACGGTGGAGTGCAATTTGACCAAAACACATGGGAGCGCAACGGTGGTTTGCGGTATGCTCAGCGAGCCGATCTGGCTACGAGGGAAGAGCAGATCGCGATTGCTGACGTAACTCGGGCCCGCCAAGGATGGGGCGCCTGGCCCGTGTGTAGTGGAAGGTTGGGAGTGCGCTGACGATTCGGCTGCTCGGGCGGACCGAGATAAGGCATCTGGCCAAGGAACTTGAGTTCCGGCCGCGTAAGGCGTTTGGGCAGAACTTCGTCCACGACGCCAACACCGTACGTCGCATCGTGTCGGCGTCCGGGGTCAACCGCAACGACGTGGTGCTCGAGGTGGGCCCAGGTCTCGGTTCGTTGACCCTGGCGCTCCTCGACCGTGGCGCAAAGGTGACAGCGGTCGAGATCGACCCCGTTTTGGCACGTCAACTGCCCAAGACGATCGCCGATCACTCACACAGTGAGATCAACCGGCTCGTCGTGCTCAACTCCGACGTGTTGAATCTCATGCCGGCCGATCTCGAGGAGCAGCCCACGGCGCTCGTCGCGAACTTGCCGTACAACGTCGCGGTACCGGCGCTGCTGCACCTGCTCGCCCAGTTCCCGACCATCAGGACCGTCATGGTCATGGTCCAGGCCGAGGTGGCCGAGCGACTCGCCGCCGAACCCGGTGGCAAGGACTACGGCGTGCCAAGCGCGAAGGTGCGGTTCTACGGCAACGTGCGCCGCCACGGCATGGTCTCGCCGACGGTCTTCTGGCCGATCCCACGCGTCTACTCGGGTCTGGTCCGCATCGACCGCTACGAGACGTCACCGTGGCCCACCGATGACAACTTCCGCAAGAAGGTGTTCGAGCTCATCGACATCGCGTTTGCACAGCGACGTAAGACGTCGCGCAATGCGTTCGCGGAGTGGGCGGGCTCGGGCAACGAATCCGCGGAGCGGCTCCTGTCGGCGAGCATCGACCCGGCCCGCCGCGGTGAGACTCTTGGCATCGCCGACTTCGTCCGGCTGCTGCAGCGTTCCGGGCAGGCCGACGTGGTCGACGCTCCCGCACCCGTACAGCCGAACACCCGCGTGTACTGAGCGATCAACTCAGCACCCGCGGGCGTCCGCGAGCTTCTTAGCCTTCGCCCTTGGGCTTCTTGGCAGCGTCCTTCCTCACCAGTTCGTCCATGAGCGGCGTCTCGGCGTAGATGGGGTAGTTGCCCGTGATGCCCACCCGCTCCTGGGCCATCTGGAGCACCCGTCCGCGCACGCCGAACCAGCCTGCGATGAGCACGGGGACGATGACCACGATGGCGATCGCGTTCCAGTAGTTCTCGATGCACATCAGCAGCGTCACCGCGAGTAGGAAGACCAGCGTCGCGTAGCTCGTATAGGGCGTGCCGAACAGCCGGAACGCGGGGCGCTCGAGGATCCCCTTCTTCGACCACCGGTAGAGCTGGATCTGGCAGATCACGATCGTCGCCCACGACGCGATGATGCCCAGCGCCGACAGGTCGAGGGCGATGTTGAACGCCTCGGCGGGCACCACCAGGTTGAGGAAGACGCCAACCACGGTGAAGCAGGCCGTCAACGCGATGCCCGCCCACGGCACGCCCCTCTTGGACATCTTCGAGGTGAACTTCGGCGCGCTGCCGTTCATCGACATCGAGCGCAGGATGCGGCCGGTCGAGTAGAGCCCGGCGTTCAGGCTCGACAGCGCGGCCGTCAGCACCACGAAGTTCATGATGTCGCCTGCGCCGTCCACCCCGATGCTGGAGAAGAACGTCACGAACGGGCTGGTGCCCTGCTTGTACGAGGTGTACGGCAGCAGCAGCGCCAGCAGGATCAGCGAGCCGACGTAGAACACGGCGATTCGCACGATGACCGAGTTGATCGCCTTCGGCATCACCTTGGCGGGCTCGGCGGTCTCACCGGCCGCGGTGCCCACCAATTCGACTGCGGCGTAAGCGAAGATGACGCCCGAGGTGATGACCACCAGCGCCAGCAGCCCGTGCGGCAGGATGCCGCCGTTGTCCGTGATGACCGACGGTCCGGTGGTCTCGCCCTTGACGGTGAACCGGCCCGCGAGGAAGACGATGCCGACGACCAGGAACGTCACCAGCGCGACGACCTTGATCAGTGCGGCCCAGAACTCCATCTCGCCGAACCACTTCACCGAGATCATGTTGATGCTCAACACGATCACCAATGCAATCAGTGCGATGGCCCACTGCGGTATCGGCGCGAAGGCCCCCCAGTAGTGCATGTACAGCGCGATGGCCGTGACGTCGACGATGGACGTGCACGCCCAGTTGAAGAAGTACATCCAGCCGGCGACGTAAGCGGCCTTCTCGCCGAGGAATTCGCGGGCGTAGGACACGAAGGACCCGGAGGACGGGCGGTGTAGCACCAGCTCGCCGAGAGCCCGCAGGATGAAGAAGACGAACACGCCGCAGATCGCGTAGACGATGAAGAGGCCGGGGCCCGCGCTGTTGAGCCGGCCGCCTGCGCCCATGAAAAGGCCGGTGCCGATCGCGCCGCCGATGGCGATCATCTGCAGCTGACGGGGTTTCAGGCCCTTGTCATAGCCTTCTTCTTCGTGTGCGAGCGCTGAATTATCGTATGCGGTCGGGGATTCCGTCGTCATTTGTCGAAGCTAGCTGGCAGCGATCATGATCGACGCGGTGAGCGGTAAACGTTGAGTTAAGTTGCGGGCTCGTCGCCTCTCACCCGATGGCGTGCGCGATCAACGCGATGAACTCCGAACAACTCTGGTACCGGAGGTCGGGCGACTTCGCCATCGCCTTGGCCAGGATCGAGTCGAAGGCCCGCGGAATCCACTCGAATCGACGCGAGTACTTCGGCACCGGACTGTTCAGATGCGCATCCACCAGCGCCATCGGTGTCTTCGCCGTGAATGGTGGTGAGCCGGTGAGTATTTCGACCGCGGTGCACGCCAACGCGTACTCGTCCGACGCTGCCGAGGGGGGGTGACCGTGCAGCACCTCGGGTGCCACGTACGGCAGCGATGCCTCGACGTGGGCAGGCCGGTGGCGTGAGTCATCGGTGACCGCACGCGCGATGCCGAAGTCGGTGAGGATGGCGCCGCGGTCGGAAAAGTCCTCGGCAACAAGGATGTTCGACGGCTTCACGTCGCAGTGCACGATGCCGAGGGCGTGCGCGTGATCCAGTGCGTCGGCGATCTGGGCGAGTGCGGTCAGCTGGTCCCGTCTCTCGGTCAGCTTCAGCACGGTGCCGCCGCCGACGAACTCCATCGCCAGCCAGCCCGGGCCGCAGTCGAACATGGTCACCACGTGGGGGTGGGCGGCACGCCTGGCGAACTCGAATTCGCGCAGCAGCTGGGTCAGGTGGGCTGGGTCGCGATGGCGGTCGTCGAGCACCTTGAGCGCCACGGGCGCGTCGGGCGCATCGGCGCGGTGCGCACGGTAGACGGTCGCCGATCCGCCGTGGCCGACGACGCCGTCGATGACGTAGTCCTCGAACGCGAAGCCCTCGACCGTGTCCATCGGTGTCAGCATCCTCCCAGAGGCGGGGCCCGTGATCCTTGACACACCTTTCGAGCAAACACTAGCGTGAGGTACGTACGGTATCCGGGGATCGGTTGCCGAGCGGCGGGATCAACGAGGGGTATCTCACCACTTCTCAACCCGTCGTAGCTGCGTGACGATACTGTCGTGGCGTGACCCGGTCTGACACTGCTGCCGAGTGGGTGTCGACTGGCTCCGTCACGGTGCGCGTGCCCGGCAAGGTCAATCTGTACCTCGGAGTCGGCGATCTGCGTGACGACGGCTACCACGAACTCACCACGGTGTTCCACGCGGTTTCCCTGTTCGACGAGATCACGGTGCGCAACGCCGACGTCCTGTCGCTCGAGTTGTCGGGCGAGGGATTCAGAGAGGACGGCGAGTCGCTGCCGCTGGACAACCGCAACCTCGCCTGGCGTGCGGCTGAGTTGATGGCCGATCACGTCGGGCGGGCACCCGATGTCGCCATCTCGATGGAGAAGTCCATCCCCGTCGCGGGCGGCATGGCGGGCGGCAGTGCGGATGCGGCGGCCGTGCTGGTGGCGATGAACGCGCTGTGGGAACTCGGTGTTCCGCGGCGGGACCTGCACGCCCTCGGGGCCGAACTCGGCAGCGACGTGCCCTTCGCGCTGCACGGCGGCACCGCGCTAGGCACCGGTCGTGGTGAACAGCTCGCGACCGTGTTGACCCGCAACACCTTTCACTGGGTGCTGGCGTTCGCCGACAGCGGTCTGTCGACGCCGAAGGTGTTCGGCGAGATCGACAGGCTGCGGGCAGACGAGACCAGGGAGCAGCCACCGCGCCTCGAGGACCCGGAGCCGTTGCTCGCCGCGCTGGCCTCCGGGGACCCCCACGAGCTCGCGCCGCTTCTCGGCAACGATCTGCAGCCCGCCGCGCTGAGCCTCGACGCAAGCCTGCGCCGCACGCTTCGGGCCGGTGTCGACGCTGGGGCGCTCGCCGGAATCGTGTCCGGTTCGGGGCCCACGTGCGCATTCCTGTGCCCGTCGGCATCCGCCGCGATCGACGTCGGCGTGCAGCTCGCGGGCGCCGGGGTCTGCCGCACGGTGCGGGCGGCCAGTGGGCCGGTGCACGGCGCGCGCGTCGTCCCGGCGCCCTCGCGCACGGTGTGACCCAGGACTCAATCCGCGGATGAGTTTGGTAGTTACTTAAGAGTCTCTTAAGATGATCAACGGTGAAAACTAGCGGTTTCGAACGCGACGTGACTACTACTCCCGCCGAGTCCTTCGGCGGGAGTACAGGCAGCGCTGACGCCGGTCGTGTCGAGTTCGCCTGGGCAAACCCGTCCGAGTTACAACCGGTAGCCCGCGACGTCTGCTGTGCAACACCCGTTTCGAGACGAAATCGCACCCAGATCGTGTGCGCGTCCCTCGTGGAGCGCGCACGCGAACAGGTGGAACATGGAAAAGCGCGCGTCGGCCTCCGTACGAGGACTGAGACCAGCGCAGGGGCCGACGCCGGGCTCCTCAGACCCAGGAGGTTGTCGTGAGCAGGTTTACCGAGAAGATGTACCGCAACGCTCGGACCGTCACCACCGGCATGGTGACCGGCGAACCGCACGAACCGGTGCGCCACACCTGGGGTGAGGTCCACGAGCGCGCTCGGCGCATCGCGGGTGGCCTGGCCGCGGCGGGCGTCGGACCCGGCGACGCCGTCGGCGTCCTGGCGGGCTACCCGGTGGAGATTGCTCCGACCGCGCAGGCGCTGTGGATGCGCGGCGCCAGCCTCACGATGCTGCACCAGCCCACGCCCCGCACCGACCTCGTCGTCTGGGCCGAGGACACCATGAACGTCATCGGCATGATCGAGGCCACGGCCGTCGTGGTCTCGGAGCCGTTCCTCGTCGCCATCCCGGTGCTCGAGGAGAAGGGCATCAAGGTCCTCAAGATCGGCGAACTGCTCGAGGCGGAGCCGATCGACCCCGTCGAGACCGACGAGGACGACCTGGCCCTCATGCAGCTGACGTCTGGATCCACCGGATCTCCGAAGGCCGTCCAGATCACGCACCGCAACATCCACTCGAACGCCGAGGCGATGTTCATCGGCGCGCAGTACGACGTCAACAAGGACGTCATGGTCAGCTGGCTGCCCTGCTTCCACGACATGGGCATGGTCGGCTTCCTGACCATCCCGATGTACTTCGGTGCGGAGCTGGTCAAGGTGACGCCGATGGACTTCCTGCGCGACACCCTGCTGTGGGCCAAGCTGATCGACAAGTACAAGGGCACCATGACCGCAGCGCCGAACTTCGCGTACGCGTTGTTCGCCAAGCGGCTGCGCAACCAGGCCGAGCCCGGCCAGTTCGACCTGTCGACGCTGCGCTTCGCGCTCTCGGGCGCCGAGCCGGTGGAGCCCGCCGACGTGGAGGACCTGCTGGACGCCGGCAAGCCGTTCGGGCTGCGGCCCGACGCGATCCTGCCCGCCTACGGCATGGCCGAGACCACGCTCGCGGTCTCGTTCTCCGAGTGCGGGGCGGGCCTGGTGGTCGACGAGGTCGACGCCGATCTGTTGGCGGCCCTGCGTCGCGCCGTGCCTGCCACGAAGGGCAACACCCGTCGGCTGGCCTCGCTCGGCCCGCTGCTGCGTGACCTCGAGGCCCGCGTCGTCGACGAGCACGGCGAGGTGATGCCCGCGCGCGGTGTCGGAGTCATCGAGCTCCGTGGTGAGTCGCTGACCCCCGGCTACATCACGATGGGTGGCTTCCTGCCCGCCCAGGACCAGCACGGCTGGTACGACACCGGTGACCTCGGCTACCAGATGGAGAACGGCCACATCGTGGTGTGCGGCCGCGTCAAGGACGTCATCATCATGGCGGGCCGCAACATCTACCCGACCGACATCGAGCGGGCCGCCGGTCGCGTCAAGGGCGTCCGGCCCGGCTGTGCGGTCGCCGTGCGACTCGACGCGGGCCACTCCCGTGAGACGTTCGCCGTCGCCGTGGAGTCCAACGCCTGGGAGGACCCGGTCGAGGTACGACGCATCGAGCATCAGGTCGCCCACGAGGTGGTCACCGAGGTCGACGTGCGCCCCCGCAACGTCGTCGTGCTTGGCCCCGGCACCATCCCGAAGACGCCGTCGGGCAAGCTGCGCCGCGCCAACTCGGTATCGCTGGTCACCTAGATCCTTCAGGCGCGGATCCTTCAGGCGCGAGCGTGCGTGTCTGCACGCGAAACGCCGCGGTTCTTTGCCACTTCGCGCACGCTCGCGGCCTGCGTCGCGCTCGCGTGAACGCAGGAAAAGCGATGGCAGGTCGTCGGCGCTGGTCGTTACGGTTGTCGCATGACTGCCCCGGCCATCGAGGCCATCGATCTCGTCAAGACGTTCCGTGATGACGGGCGGCCCGCCGTCGCTGGAGTGAGTTTCACCGTGCCGCAGGGCACCGTGCTGGGCCTCCTCGGTCCCAACGGTGCAGGCAAGACCACCACCGTCAGGATGATGACGACGCTGACCCGACCGACCAGCGGCACTGCCCGCGTGGCCGGGTACGACGTCAGGACCGAGCCGGCACTGGTCCGGAGCAACATGGGCCTCACCGGACAGGCCGCGACGGTCGACGAGCTGCTCACCGGTCGCGAGAACATCCGCATGATCGGCGCTCTGTACGGTATCGGTCGACGCGATGTCGCGCGGCTGGGAGATCAACTGCTGGAACGGTTTTCGATCGCCGACGCCGCCGACCGCCCGGTCAGGTCCTATTCGGGGGGCATGCGAAGACGGATCGACCTGGCGGTCAGCCTGATCGCGTCGCCGCCGGTGCTCTTCCTCGACGAGCCCACCACCGGCCTGGACCCGCGAAGCCGCATCGACCTGTGGGATGTCCTGCGCGACTTGGTCTCTCGCGGTACCACGCTCCTGCTGACGACCCAGTACCTCGAAGAGGCGGACCAGCTCGCCGACGACATCGTGGTGATGGACCGAGGCAGGATCATCGCCACGGGCACGCCGCTGCAGCTCAAGCAGCAGGCAGGCAACGCCAGCCTGGTGGTGACGGTGTCGCACGCCGCCGACCTCCACACCGCCCGCGACCTGATGGCGAGGGCGGGTGTCGAGGTGCACGTGGACGCGGGCGCGCGGCAGCTCACCGCCGCAGCCGATGGCATCGCCGACATGACGAGGGTGGCCGGCTGGCTGCAGGAGAGCCGGATCGAGGTCGACGACATCGGGCTGTCGAGACCCAGCCTCGACGACGTGTTCCTGTCGCTCACCGGCCGTCGTGCCGAGGACGACGAAACCGAGGCGGCCCGAGTATGACGACGGCATCGCGGCCCGCGATCAAGCAGACATCCGTATTTCAGCAATCGTGGATCATGGTCAAGCGCAACATGATCCACACCAGGCGCATGCCCGAGATGCTGAGCGACGTCACCGTGCAGCCGATCATGTTCGTGTTGCTGTTCGCGTTCGTCTTCGGCGCCTCGATCGCCAACCCCGGCGGGGCGTCCTACCGGGAATTCCTGCTGCCGGGCATCCAGGCGCAGACCATCGTGTTCACCGCCTTCGTCGTCGCCGCAGGCATCACCGCCGACGTCGAGAAGGGCATCATCGACAGGTTCCGGTCGCTGCCCATTCGGCGGTCGTCGGTGCTCATCGGTCGAAGTGTGGCCAGCCTGCTGCACTCCTCGATCGGCGTGGTGGTCATGGCGCTCACCGGACTGTGCATCGGCTGGCGTATCCGCGGCGGTTTCGCCGAAGCCGTGCTGGCGTTCGCCCTGATCCTGGTATTCGGGTTCGGCATCATCTGGTTCGGCATCCTCGTCGGCTCACTCATGCGGTCGGTCGAGGCGGTCAACGGCGTGATGTTCACCGTGCTGTTCCCCATCACCTTCCTGGCCAATACGTTCGCGCCCACCGAACCGATGCCCAGATGGCTGAGGGTGATTGCCGAGTGGAACCCCGTGTCGTCGCTGGCGCAGGCCATGCGCGAACTGTGGGGCAATGGTCCTCCTGCGCCGCCGGAGGCGCAGTTGCCGCTGCATCACCCGGTGTTGGCCACCATCCTGTGGTCGCTGGCGATGACCGCCGTGATCGCCCCGTTCGCGTTGCGCGCCTATGCCAGGCGGACGTCGGACTAGGAGTGCGCCGCGTCGTCTGCCATCTGGTCGTAGACGAGCCACACCAGCCTTTCGTGCGCCACGGCGCCGATCTCGCCCTTGGCGAGTCTGCTGTCGGCATTCGCCAAGGTCTCGGTCAACGTGTGAAGTAGGGCGAACTGCTCGACGACGTGGTCGTCGACCGCACCGTAGGTGCGGACCACGGTCAGGGTGCGCACCTGTCCACGGGTGACACCCGACTTGACCATGAGTACCGCACCCGCGCCGAGCACGACCGCCACGGACGTCCCGAACGCCAGACCCGTACCGAGCGTCGGAACCAGCAGGATCTCCAGGATCAGGAACACTGCGATGCCCCAGGCCGGCCACGAGCGCCACGCTCGTAGGAGCATCCGGTCCTCGGCCGAGATGCCGGGCGGAAACACGACCAGCCGGTACCGGGAGACGCCGTAGCGGGGCGGCGAGACGCTCAGTGATCCCCAGGTGTGCCCGCCGTCGAGGAGCCGGCTGAGTACGGGGTGTTGCGAGGGCTGGGTCCGTGGAGCCATGTATCAAGGGATACCCGTAGAGCGGCCGGTAAAGCGGGTTTCATACGCAATCTTGACGCGACGGAGACAAGTCTTTACGGAAGCTCGGTATTGTGTACTATACCTAGCATGACGGACCGCATCGCCGGACGAATCGCCGACCATCCAACCGTGCGAAAGGTGCTCGCCCGCAAGGCGAAACCGCCGCCAGGGGTGATCGACGCCGACTGGCTGCGGAAGATCTGCCTGGCCGCCGGAGCCGACGACGTCGCCTTCGCCAGCGTCGACGATCCGGATCTGGTCTCCGAACGCGAGCACGTCGAAGCGGCGTTGCCGGGCGCCAGGAGCTACCTCTCGCTGGTCGTCCGGATGAACCGCGACAACGTCCGCTCGCCGGCGCGCAGCGTCGCCAATCAGGAGTTCCACCGCACCGGGGAGATCATCAACGAGGCCGCGCACCGCATCACCCGCACTCTGCAGGACCTCGGGCACCGCGCGCTGAACCCGTCGGCGACCTTCCCGATGGAGATGGACGAATTCCCAGGCCGGATCTGGGTCGTCGCGCACAAGCCGGTCGCCGTGGCGGCCGGGCTCGGCGTGATGGGCATCCACCGGAACGTGATTCACCCGAAGTTCGGCAACTTCATCCTGCTGGCCACCATCATGGTGGACGCGCCGATCACGAGTTACGGTGAACCCCTTGACTATTCGCCGTGCCTGGAGTGCAAGCTGTGTGTCGCGGCGTGCCCCGTCGGGGCCATCGGGAAGGACGGCGAGTTCGACTTCGTCGCGTGCTCGGTGCACAACTACCGCGAGTTCATGGGCGGCTTCACCGACTGGGCGCAGACCATCGCCGACAGCTCGGATGCCGAGGAATTCCGTTCGCGCGTGACCGATTCGGAGAACGCGTCGATGTGGCAGAGCCTGTCGTTCAAGGCGAACTACAAGGCCGCCTACTGTCTGGCCGTGTGCCCAGCGGGGGAGGACGTCATCGAGCCGTACCTCGACGACCGCAAGGGTTTCATGGACCTGGTGCTGAAACCGTTGCAGGCCAAGCGGGAAACGCTCTACGTGCTACCGAACTCGGCGGCCAAGGAGCACGCCGAGAAGCGCTATCCACACAAGCAGGTCAAGGTCGTCGACAGCGGCATCCGCGGCAGGAGCTGACAGCACCGCTCGCGGGAAGGTGCGGTCACCAGGCGTGGACGGTGTTCTGCGCAGCCTCGAGGCCCAGCTGAATCAACAGCTCGGTGGCATCGGCGGCCTGCTCGCAGATCACCCCGACCTCCGGGCGTTCGGCGGCGGTGAAGTTCTCCAGCACGTACGTAGCGGGATCCTTGCGGCCAGGCGGCCGCCCGACGCCCACGCGGACACGCTGAAAGTCCTTGGTGCCCAACGCGGAAGCGACCGACCTCAGCCCATTGTGGCCGCCCTCACCGCCACCCACCTTGAGCCGGATCCGACCGAAGTCGATGTCCAGCTCGTCGTGGATGGCGATGACGTCGGCGGGAGCCACCGAATAGAAGTTGGCCAACGGGCCGACCTGGCGTCCCGACTCGTTCATGTAGACGCGCGGCTTGGCCAGCACTATCGAGCGCCCGCCGAGGCGACCCGTCGCCACCTCGGCGCCGGACTTCTTGTGCACCTTGAATCCCGAGCCGAGGCGATCGGCCAGGATGTCGGCGACGAGGAAGCCCAGGTTGTGCCGTGTCGTCTCGTACCGAGGTCCGGGGTTGCCCAGGCCGACCACCAGTAGCGGTTCGGCCACGTCGGGGACCTGCCCTGCCCGAACTACTCGGACTCGGACTCGGCGGTCTCGCCCTCGGCCTCGTCCGCATCCCCGGCAGCGGGCTCTTCGGCGGTCTCGCCGCCACCCTCGGATTCGAGATCCGCGGCGGTCGGCGCCGGGATGACGTTGACGACCAGCAGCTCGGGATCGGAGATCAGCGTCACGCCCTCGGGCAGCGGCACCTGCGAGGCGAGGAACTGCGTGCCCGCGGGGATGCCCTCGACCGACAGCGTGAGGCTCTCGGGGATGGACATCGCGTCGGACTCGATCTCGATGGTGTTGGACTCCTGGTTGACCAGGGTGTCGGGTCCGGCTTCGCCCTCGACGACGACGTTGACCTCGACGGTCACCTTCTCGCCGCGGCGGACGATGATCAGGTCGACGTGCTGGATGTTGCGGCGGATCGGGTGGATCTCGATCGCCTTCGGCAGCGCGAGGGCTTCCTTGCCCTCGATGTCGAGGGTCAGCACCGCGTTGGTGCCGAAGTTACGCAGCACGGCCGCGAACTCGCGGGCGGGCAGCGTGAGGTGCTGGGGATCGGCGCCATGGCCGTAGAGCACGGCGGGCACCTTGCCGTCGCGGCGGGCTTGGCGCGATGCACCCTTGCCGGTCTTGGCTCGGACCTCGGCGGTCAGATTGTTCGTTGCGTGGGCCGCGGTCTTGGCCATGATGTCGCTCCTGTGCCTTTTCGTCTGGTGGCACGGTGAGGGCGACTAGAAGCAGCTCAGCTGCGAATCGGTTCCCGTCGATAACGGTAGGCCACTGAAGTTCGAAGACGCAGCGGTCCACCCTCGCCGTGATCGTCAGCAAGGCTAGCGCAGACGCCGCTCAGAGTGGAAATCCGGTGCCGGTCAGCTGCTCGGACAGGTCCCACAGCGCGGTCGCCGTCTTGCTGTTGCTGGCGAGGGGACTGCGGGCCGACAGTCCGGTGGGTCCGGCCATCGCGTACTTCGGGCCGATGAATGCATTGCCGGCCAGCGGCTGTGACACCGCGAAGAGCGTCTGCCGCGCCCCGAAGTCGGCGCTGGTGGCCATCTTGTTGCCCAGTGACATCAGCGCGGTGCTGAGCTTGCCTTCGGCGTGGCCCTGCAGCTCGGTGGCCGAGTAGCCGGGGTGCGCGGACAGTGACAGCACCGGTGAGCCCACCGCGTCGAGGCGGTGCTGCAGTTCCTTGGCGAACAGCAGGTTGGCCAGCTTCGACTGACCGTAGGCCAACCATGCGGAGTAGGGCCGCGACTTCCAGTTGAGGTCCTTGATGCTGATCTTGCCGAGCAGATGCATCATCGACGACACGGTGACGACGCGTTCGGAGATCTTGGGCAGCAACAGGTTGGTCAGCGCGAAGTGGCCGAGGTGGTTGGTGCCGATCTGGCTTTCAAAACCGTCCCTGGTCTGCGCGTACGGCACGGCCATGATGCCTGCGTTGTTCACCAGTACGTACACCGCGTCCACGCCGTCGGCGAACTCGCGAATCGAAGCGAGGTCCTGCAGGTCGAGCTTGCGTACCTCGACGTCGCCGGGCATGCCCGCGGCCGCTGCCCTGCCCTTGTCGAGGTTGCGAACGGCCACGA
>JAOPUT010000080.1 GCA_025963385.1 Mycobacterium sp. | reverse complement strand
GTCGACAAGGTTCACGCCAAGGGCAAGCTGACCGCGCGCGAGCGCATCTTCGCCCTTCTCGACGAAGGTTCGTTCGTCGAGCTCGACGCCTTGGCCAAGCACCGCAGCAAGAACTTCGGTCTCGAGGCCAACCGCCCTGTCGGCGACGGCGTGGTGACCGGCTACGGCACCATCAACGGTCGCGACGTGTGCATCTTCAGTCAGGACGCCACCGTCTTCGGCGGCAGCCTCGGCGAGGTCTACGGCGAGAAGATCGTCAAGGTCCAGGAGCTGGCGATCAAGACCGGCCGCCCCCTGATCGGCATCAACGACGGCGCAGGCGCTCGCATCCAGGAGGGTGTGGTCTCGCTCGGCCTGTACAGCAAGATCTTCCGCAACAACATCCTCGCGTCGGGCGTCATCCCGCAGATCTCGCTGATCATGGGCGCCGCGGCGGGCGGGCACGTCTACTCCCCCGCCCTCACCGACTTCGTCATCATGGTCGACCAGACCAGCCAGATGTTCATCACCGGACCGGACGTCATCAAGACGGTCACCGGCGAGGAAGTCACCATGGAGGAACTGGGCGGCGCGCACACCCACATGGCCAAGTCGGGCACCGTCCACTACGTCGCCTCCGGCGAGCAGGACGCCCTCGACTACGTCCGCGACCTGCTCAGTTACCTGCCCCCCAACAGCGCCTCCGAGCCGCCGCGCTACCCGGCGCCGCCGCATCCGGGGGCCATCGAGGACAACCTCACCGAGGAAGACATCGAGCTCGACACCCTCATCCCGGACTCGCCGAATCAGCCGTACGACATGCACGAGGTCATCACGCGCATCCTCGACGACGACGAGTTCCTCGAGGTGCAGGCCGGTTACGCGGGCAACATCGTGGTGGGCTTCGGCCGCGTCGACGGGCGCACCGTCGGCATCGTCGCCAATCAGCCCACCCAGTTCGCCGGCTGCCTCGACATCAACGCCTCGGAGAAGGCCGCCCGCTTCGTGCGGACCTGCGACTGCTTCAACATCCCGATCATCATGCTGGTGGACGTCCCGGGCTTCCTGCCCGGCACCGACCAGGAGTACAACGGCATCATCCGCCGCGGCGCCAAACTGCTGTACGCCTACGGCGAGGCCACGGTCGCCAAGATCACCGTCATCACGCGCAAGGCGTACGGCGGCGCGTACTGCGTGATGGGTTCCAAGGACATGGGTTGTGACGTCAACGTCGCGTGGCCCACCGCGCAGATCGCCGTGATGGGCGCCTCCGGAGCGGTTGGTTTCGTGTACCGCGGTCAGCTCAAGGAGGCGGCGAAGAACGGCGACGACGTCGACGCCCTTCGCCTGGAGCTCCAGCAGGACTACGAGGACACGCTGGTCAATCCGTACGTCGCCGCCGAGCGTGGTTACGTCGACGCCGTCATCCCGCCGTCGCACACCCGCGGATACATCTCCGCCGCGCTGCGCCTGTTGGAACGCAAGATCGTGCAGCTGCCGCCCAAGAAGCACGGCAACATCCCGCTGTAGCGTTCCGGTCCCCTCTCCGCCCCCGACGAACGGACAACCCGTGTCACAAGACGTCGACATCACCGAGGTCTCCGACCCGCAGGACATGACCATCGACGCTCCCGTCGACTCGTCCGTCCCGGAGATCAAGATCCTCAAGGGCAATCCGAGCGACGAGGATCTGGCCGCACTGGTGACCGTGCTCGCCGGTAATGGCGGCGGCGCGGCCGAGCCTGGCCCCCAGGAGCTCAATCTGTTCGGCCATCCGGTGGACAAGCTGCGCTACTCGGTCGTCAGCTGGCAGCGCGTGACTCAGTTGGAACGCACGCACATTCGCAGATGACGAGGGTCGTACTCGCTTCGGCCTCCCCCGGTAGGCGCAAGGTACTGCGCGGCGCGGGCATCGACCCGCTCGTCATCGTCTCCGGTGTCGACGAGGACGCCGTGGTCGCGGCATTGCCTGCCGGAGCAGGCCCCGGCGACGTCACCACCGCACTGGCGACGGCGAAGGCCCGCGCCGTGGTCGACGTGCTGGAGCCCGATGTCGGCGCGGATTGCGTTGTCATCGGCTGCGATTCGATGCTCTACCGCGACGGGCGCCTGTGGGGCAAGCCCGCGACCGAAGCCGCAGTCATCGCGGGTTGGCGGGCGATGGCGGGCAGATCGGCCGAGCTCTACACCGGGCACAGCGTGATTCGCCTGCGCGACAACAGAATCGAAGCCGAGGTCGCCGAACACGCCGCGACCACCGTCCGGTTCGGCCATCCCTCGGAGGCCGACGTCCAGGCCTACGCCCGCAGCGGTGAACCCATCGCGGTGGCAGGAGGCTTCACGCTCGACGGTCTGGGTGGCTGGTTCGTCGACGGCATCGACGGAGACCCGTCAGCCGTCATCGGACTCGGTTTGCCGTTGACCCGCCGCCTCTTCGAGCGGGTGGGCCTCACCCTGGCGGACCTCTGGGCGGCGAATCCCGGCAGTGACTGAGTCGACGGGCGTGGATGCCAGCCGAGGCAAACTGCTCTCCAATCATTGATCATGTTCTGTATCTGCACCACCGGTGATGTGACGGTCCAGCCAATGAGTGAGATGGCCCACCCTAGCCGCTGAAAAAGCGGAAATCTCGATTCGAGATGACAAGATTTCGTACTCAAGGCATTATTTGCCATAATCCACGCAGTACGACAACTGGCAAACAGATGGAGCGATCCGTGAACATGACCTCTACGCAGCGACCGGTGACGCGATGAAGAAGGCGCTGATCACGGGTATCACCGGCCAGGACGGCTCTTACCTGGCGGAACTGTTGCTGGCCAAGGGCTACGAGGTGCATGGCCTGATCCGGCGTTCCTCGACGTTCAACACGGCCCGCATCGACCACCTGTACGTCGATCCGCACGAGTCGGGCGCCCGCTTCTTTCTGCACTACGGCGACCTGAGCGACGGCGCCCGTCTGGTCACCTTGATCGCCACGATCAACCCGGACGAGGTCTACAACCTGGCCGCGCAGTCGCACGTGCGGGTCAGCTTCGACGAGCCTGAGCACACCGCGGACACCACGGGGTCCGGCACCATCCGCCTGCTCGAAGCCATCCGCATCGCCAACGTCGACTGCCGGTTCTACCAAGCGTCGAGCTCGGAGATGTTCGGCGCGACGCCGCCGCCGCAGAACGAGGACACGCCGTTCTACCCCCGGTCCCCGTACGGCGCCGCCAAGGTGTACTCCTACTGGATCACCCGCAACTACCGCGAGGCCTACGGGATGTTCGCCACCAACGGCATCCTGTTCAACCACGAATCCCCAAGGCGTGGCGAGACTTTCGTGACTCGCAAGATCACCAGGGCGGCGGCGCGCATCAAGGCGGGTGTCGAGCAGTACGTCTACCTCGGCAACCTCGAGGCGGTCCGCGACTGGGGTTACGCGCCGGAGTACGTCGAGGGCATGTGGCGCATGATGCAGGCCGACACACCGGACGACTACGTACTGGCGACCGGTGGCAACTTCACGGTGCAGGACTTCCTGGACGCCGCCTTCAACCATGCAGGCCTGGACTGGCACGAGCACGTCCGGTTCGACGAGAGGTACCTGCGCCCCACCGAGGTCGACGCCCTCATCGGCGACGCCTCGAAAGCCGAACAGCAGCTCGGTTGGAAGGCGGAGGTCGACACCCTCGAACTCGCGCGGATCATGGTCGACGCGGACATCGCCGCGCTCGAATGCCAGGGCAAACCCTGGATTGACACACCACTGGTCAAGTCGTGGAATTGATGCCGATGGCGACTCTCAACGATTTCGATTACGCCCCCACTGCCCTGGATCGCTCGGCACCCACCTTCATCGCGGGGCACCGCGGAATGGTCGGCTCGGCGATCCACCGCAGGCTCGAGCGAGAGGGCTTCACCAACCTGCACGTCAGGGCCCGGCGTGACCTCGATCTGACCGACCGGCGAGCCACGTTCGACTTCTTCGAAGAGGTTCGCCCCGACGTCGTCGTGCTCGCCGCGGCGCGCGTCGGCGGGATTCTCGCCAACAGCACCCAGCCCGTGGACTTCCTCTCAGAGAACCTGCAGATCCAGGTCAACGTGATGGACGCGGCGCTGCACACGCAAGCCAGCAGACTGCTGTTCCTCGGGTCGTCGTGCATCTACCCGAAGTTCGCACCGCAGCCGATCCCCGAGGACGCCCTGCTCACCGGACCGCTCGAGCCGACGAACGACGCCTACGCCATCGCGAAGATCGCGGGCATCCTGCAGGTGCAGGCCGTCCGGCGGCAGTACGGATTGCCGTGGATCTCGGCCATGCCGACCAACCTCTACGGGCCCGGCGACAACTACTCCCCGACGTCGTCCCACGTACTGCCCGCCCTGATCCGTCGGTACGACGAGGCAAGGGCACAGCGCAGCCCCGTCGTCACCAACTGGGGCAGCGGAAGTCCGCGCCGGGAGTTCCTTCACGTCGACGACCTCGCGGGCGCGTGCCTGCACCTGCTGGAGAACTTCGACGGACCTCAGCAGGTCAACGTCGGCACCGGTGAGGACCAGACGATCCGGGAGATCGCCGAGATGGTCTCGGAGGCAACGGGTTTCACGGGTTCGACCGAGTGGGACACATCCAAGCCGGACGGCACTCCCCGCAAGCTGCTCGACGTGAGCACCCTGCGCAACAGCGGATGGCGGCCGACGATCTCCCTGCGCGACGGTATCGAGGACACCGTGGCGTGGTTCCGTTCGAATCAGGCTGCGCTGAGGGTCTAACCCGCAACCGGTGAACCAGTAGGCTCTAGGGGTGTCTCTGCCCGCAGACCCGCATCCCTCCCTCGCCGCCTACGCCCACCCCGAACGGCTGGTCACGGCCGACTGGCTGGCCGGCAACATCGGTCGCCCCGGCCTGGCCATCGTCGAGTCCGACGAAGACGTCCTTCTCTACGACACCGGGCACATCCCCGGTGCCGTGAAGATCGACTGGCACACCGACCTCAACGACCCCCATGTCCGCGACTACATCGACGGGGCACAGTTCGCCGCGCTGATGGATCGCAAGGGCATCGGCAGGGACGACACGGTCGTCATCTACGGCGACAAGAGCAACTGGTGGGCCGCGTACGCCCTCTGGGTGTTCACGCTGTTCGGTCATCCCGACGTCAGGCTGCTCGACGGTGGCCGCGACCTCTGGGTGTCCAACGGCCGCGACACCACGCTCGACGTACCGTCCAAGGAGAAGACGGGCTACCCGGTCGTCGAGCGCGACGACTCCCAGATCCGTGCCTTCAAGGACGACGTCCTGGCGATCCTCGGCGACCAGCCGCTGATCGACGTCCGCTCCCCGCTCGAGTACACCGGCGAGCGCACGCACATGCCGGACTACCCCGAAGAGGGCGCACTGCGCGGCGGGCACATCCCCACGGCGATGTCGATCCCGTGGGCCAAGGCCGCCCGCGACAGCGGGCAGTTCCGCAGCCGGGCCGAACTCGACGAGCTGTACGGCTTCCTGCAGCCCGAGGACAAGACGGTCGTCTACTGCCGCATCGGTGAACGCTCCAGCCACACCTGGTTCGTGCTGACCCACCTTCTCGGCAAGGAGGGCGTGCGCAACTACGACGGGTCGTGGACCGAGTGGGGCAACGCGGTGCGCGTCCCCGTCGCCGTCGGAGAAGAGCCCGGCGAAGCGCCGTGAGCAATACGTGCGAGCGAACGATGCGCCGATGAGCATGCCTGCCGCGCTGGCCGAGGTGGTGTCGGACTTCGCCGACATGCAGGGCCAGGACAAACTCCAGCTGCTGCTGGAGTTCGCCAACGAACTGCCCCCCATTCCCGCCGACCTCGAAGAGGCGGCCATGGAACCGGTGCCCGAATGCCAGTCGCCGCTGTTCCTGCACGTCGATGCCTCCGACCGCGACCACGTGCGCCTGTACTTCAGCGCTCCGGCCGAGGCGCCGACCACCAGGGGTTTCGCGGCAATCCTCGCTGCGGGTCTCGACGAGCGCTCGGCCGACGAGATCCTCGCGGTGCCCGACGACTTCTACTCCGATTTGGGCCTCGCCAAGCTGATCAGCCCACTGCGACTGCGGGGCATGTCGGCGATGTTGACCAGGATCAAGCGGCGGCTCCGCGAATCCCGATGAGTGGCAGGAAAACCTACTCACCAGTAACGGACACCGCTTGACGCGGTACTCGGTCCCGCCGCTTAAACTGCCTCCGATACATTCTTAAAGAGGTTTCTTAGAGACATGCCATCAGGAGGCGCAGTGCCAAGTCACGCCAGCTCGAAGATCTCCAAGGTGCTCGTCGCCAACCGCGGCGAGATCGCCGTCCGTGTGATCCGGGCCGCGAAGGACGCGGGACTGGCCAGCGTGGCCGTGTACGCCGATCCCGATGCCGACGCGCCGCACGTGCGACTCGCCGACGAGGCCTTCGCTCTCGGCGGCCAGACGTCAGCGGAGTCTTACCTCGACTTCGGCAAGATCCTCGAGGCAGCCTCCAAGTCCGGTGCCAACGCCATCCACCCCGGGTACGGGTTCCTCTCGGAGAACGCCGACTTCGCCCAGGCCGTGATCGACGCCAACCTGATCTGGATCGGTCCCAGCCCGCAGTCGATCCGCGACCTCGGTGACAAGGTGACCGCCCGCCACATCGCGGCCAAGGCCGACGCGCCGCTGGTGCCGGGCACCCCCGACCCGGTCAAGGACGCCGACGAGGTGGTCGCGTTCGCCAAGGAGTACGGCGTTCCCGTCGCCATCAAGGCGGCGTTCGGCGGCGGTGGCCGCGGCATGAAGGTCGCGCGCACGCTCGAGGAGATCCCGGAACTATTCGACTCGGCCACCCGCGAAGCGGTATCGGCCTTCGGCCGCGGCGAGTGCTTCGTCGAGCGCTACCTGGACAAGCCGCGCCACGTGGAAGCCCAGGTCATCGCCGACACCCACGGCAACGTCGTCGTCGCGGGCACCCGCGACTGCTCGCTGCAGCGCCGCTTCCAGAAGCTCGTCGAGGAGGCACCCGCGCCATTCCTGACCGACGCGCAGCGCAAGGAGATCCATGAGTCCGCCAAGCGCATCTGCAAGGAAGCCGGCTACTACGGCGCAGGCACCGTCGAGTACCTCGTCGGCCAGGACGGCCTGATCTCCTTCCTCGAGGTCAACACGCGTCTGCAGGTCGAGCACCCGGTCACCGAGGAGACCTCGGGCATCGACCTGGTGCGCCAGCAGTTCCGCATCGCCAACGGCGAGGCCCTCGACATCACCGAGGACCCCACACCCCGCGGCCACTCATTCGAGTTCCGCATCAACGGTGAGGACGCCGGGCGCGGCTTCCTGCCAGCCCCCGGCCCGGTCACCAAGTTCGATCCCCCGACGGGTCCCGGCGTGCGCCTGGACTCCGGCGTCGAGACCGGATCGGTGATCGGCGGACAGTTCGACTCGATGCTGGCCAAGCTCATCGTCACCGGAGCGACCCGCGATGAGGCACTGGACCGGTCGCGCCGCGCGCTCGCCGAGTTCGACGTCGAGGGCCTGGCGACCGTCATCCCGTTCCATCGTGCGGTGGTGTCCGATCCGGCGTTCATCGGCGACGACAACGGATTCACCGTCCACACCCGGTGGATCGAGACCGAGTGGAACAACACGGTCGAACCGTTCACCGCGGGCGCCCCGCTCGACGAGGAGGACACCCTCCCCCGCCAGAAGGTCGTCGTCGAGGTCGGTGGACGCCGCGTCGAGGTGTCGCTGCCCGGCGACCTCGCCATCGGCGGCGGTGGCGGCGCCGCCGCCCCGGGCGTCATCCGCAAGAAGCCCAAGCCGCGCAAGCGTGGCGCACAGGCAGGCGCTGCAGCGTCGGGTGACGCGGTGACCGCTCCCATGCAGGGCACCGTCGTCAAGGTCGCCGTCGAGGAGGGCCAGCAGGTCTCCGCGGGCGACCTCGTGGCCGTGCTCGAGGCGATGAAGATGGAGAACCCCGTGACCGCCCACAAGGACGGCACCATCACCGGGCTCGCCGTCGAGCCGGGTGCCGCCGTCACCCAGGGCACCGTGCTGGCCGAGATCAAGGACTAGCGGGGCGCCACCGAACGTCCCGTTCATGCGTCTGGTTCTCCATGAGACGCTGAGGGAGTGGAACCCGTCGAGATCAACAACGGCACGTGGTACCTGAGGGCACTGCGCTACGACGACCGCGTGGACGACAGACCGGCGCTCGCCGACCTCGGGGAGACCGACCTCGACTACATCGACGAGGCCGAGGACGGCTGGACCGACGACACGCTGTACACGTGGGCGGTGTGCGAGCCGTCCACCGGCGAACTGCTCGCGGAGATAACCCTCGACCCCAAGTCGGGGTTCATGCAGAGCAGGGCGCGGCCAGGCCACGAGGACGCCGCGGCCATGTCCGAGGACACCGTGCGCCGCTATGCCTCAGAGATCCTCAACATCCGGGTGTCGACGTGACGGCCCCAAATCTCGGCCCACCCCCCTCCACCCTCCCGAAGGTCGTGACCGTATCCGGCGCCGCAGGCCAGATCGGTTACGCCGCGCTGTTCCGGATCGGGGCGGGCGCACTGCTCGGTCCCGGTGTGCCGGTGACGCTGCGGCTCCTCGAGCTGCCGTCGGCCGTCCGGGCCGCCGAGGGCGTGGTGATGGAGCTGATCGACAGCGCCTTCGAGCTGCTGTGCGACGTCGAGATCCACGACGACCCCGTGCGCGCGTTCGACGGCGTCGACGTCGCACTGCTGTTCGGCGCCAGGCCCAGGACCAAGGGCATGGAACGTGCCGATCTGCTGGCCGCCAACGCCGCAATCTTCGCCGAAGCCGGCCGCGCACTGAACGCGGGAGCCGCGGCCGACGTCAGGGTCGTGGTGGTCGGCAACCCCGCCAATACGAATGCTCTCGTCGCGTCTGCCCACGCACCGGACATTCCCAACGCTCGGTTCACCGCGCTGACCCGCCTCGACCACAACCGGGCCGTCGCCGCACTGGCCGCGCACGCGCAGGTGCACGTCTCCGAGGTCTCGCGAGTGACGGTGTGGGGCAACCACTCTCCGACGATGTATCCCGACATCTTCCACGCCGACGTGGCGGGCAGGCCCGGCGCCGAGTACGCCGCCGACACCGACTGGCTGACCCGTGACTACATTCCGACGGTCGCCAAGCGCGGCACTGCGATCATTGAGGCCCGCGGCACGTCGTCGGCGGCGTCGGCGGCCAACGCAGCCATCGATCACGTCCGTGACTGGGTGGACGGGACCGACGCGGACGACTGGACGTCGGTCGCGCTGTGCTCGCCGGGTGCATACGGCATCCCCGAGGGCGTCTTCACCTCGCTGCCCGTGCGTGCCGTCGACGGAGCCTGGCAGATCGTCGAGGGTCTCGAGATCAACGACTTCTCCCGAGCGCGTATCGACGCTTCGGCGGCCGAGCTCATGGAGGAACGTGCGGCCGTGGCCGCGCTCGGGTTGTTCTAGTCCTCGGTGTTCGCCGAGAGTCATTCGGTGTCGACGTCGACACCGCGGGCGAGATCGCCGCACTCGACGCCGACCACGTCGGCCCTGGCCCTGAGAAAGGCGCGGGCACCCTCGTCGCCGTGAAGAGTCGCCAGCAGCGCGTCCCAGTGCTCGCGCGCGATCACCACCGGATGGCCGGGCCGTCCGCCGTAGGTCGCCCTGGCCAGTCCCGACGTCGAGGCCCCCTCCAGCACGCGGGCGACGACGTCGGCGCCGACGTCGGGGGTGTCGACGAGATGCAGCACCGCGAGGTCGGCTGCTGCGGCGGCAGCCAGCCCGGCGCGCACCGAGGCACTCATCCCCGTCGCCCAGTCCTCGGCGACCACCGCGCGGGCGGGCTGCGGCACGTCGACGATCGCGGCCCCCAACACGACGACGACGTCGTCACATCCGCCGTTGGCGAGAGCCACGATCGCCGTTCGCAACCATTCCCCCTGATGCGCAAGGACTTTCGGCATGCCGAACCGCGTGCCCGCGCCCGCGGCCAGCAAGACGCCGGCGACGACGTGCGGTCTCGACATGCGAACATCGTCCACCTGGTCGATTCTTGACCCATGTCCGCCCCGGTCATTACTGCCCCGAAGAAGCGCGTGCACCCGGTCGACGAGGTGCTTCCGCTGCCAAAACTCGCGACCTACGGGTTCCAGCACGTCGTCGCGTTCTACGCGGGTGCCGTGCTGGTGCCGATCATCATCGCGGGCGCCATCAAGCTGCCCCAGGAAGAGCTCGTCAAGCTGATCACCGCGGACCTGTTCACCTGCGGGATCGCCTCGATCATCCAGGCCGTGGGGTTCTGGAAGGTCGGGGTCCGGTTACCACTGCTGCAGGGCGTGACGTTCGCAGGCGTGTCTCCGATCATCGCGATCGGCCTGGCGCACGGGGGCGGGGCGGCCAGCCTGCTCTACGTGTACGGCGCGGTGATCGTCGCGGGCGTCTTCACCTTCCTGATCGCACCGATCTTCATCAAACTGCTCCGCTTCTTCCCACCGGTCGTCACGGGCACGCTGATCACCATCATCGGGCTGTGCCTGGTCCCCGTCGGCGCCGGTGACGCGGTCACCAACCCCCATACGGGCGAGCACGACCCGACAAACATCCGCTGGCTGCTCTACGCGCTGGGAACCATCGCGATCATCGTCGCGATCCAGCGCATCTTCCGCGGGTTCATGGCCACCATCGCGGTACTGCTCGGCCTGGTGATCGGCTGCGCCTTCGCATTTGCGTTGGGAGACATGGACTTCGACAAGGTCGGGGCCGCCGCACCGATCGGCTTCACCCAGCCGTTCCTGTTCGGCGTGCCCAAGTTCGACGTCGTCGCGTGCATCACCATGATCATCGTGCTGCTGATCACCGCGGTCGAGTCCACGGGCAGCACCATGGCGACCGGCGAGATCGTCGGCAAGCGCATCAAGGCCTCCGACATCGGCAACGTGCTGCGCGCCGACGGGCTGGCCACCGTGATCGGCGGTGTCTTCAACTCGTTCCCGTACACCGCGTTCTCCGAAAACGTCGGGCTGGTCCGGCTGACCGGCGTCAAGAGCCGCTGGGTGGTCGCCGCGGCTGGGGTCATCATGATCATCCTCGGCTTCCTGCCCAAGGTGGCGGCCATCGTGTCGTCCATCCCGAACCCGGTACTCGGTGGCGCAGCGCTGACGCTGTTCGCCACGGTCGCCGTCGTCGGGATCCAGACGCTCGGCAAGGTCGACTTCACCGACCACCGCAATCTGATCATCGTCACGACCAGCCTGGCGCTGGCGCTGTGGGTGACGTCGTATCCCGACGTCGCCAAGGCGATGCCGCCGGGCATCGACCTGCTGTTCGGCAGTGGCATCAGCATCGGCGCGATCGCAGCCATCCTGCTCAACATCGTCTTCTTCCACCTCGGCATCAGCAAGGGTCCGCGCGTCGCGGGTGGCGGCACCATTAGCCTCGACGAAGTGAACTCGATGACCAAGGAACGCTTCACCGAGGTGTTCGGGCACGTGGTCCAGGACGTCCCATGGGCCGTCGAGCGGGCGTTCGAGCAGCGTCCGTTCGCCGACACCAAGGCGTTGCGCGAGGCCTTTCAGGACGCGGTGCTGACCGGTTCGTCCGAGCAGCAACTCCAGCTGATCAACGCCTTCCACGACCTGGGCGCGGAGGACGAGACCGGCCACGCGCTGGCCGTCGACCACGTGGCGCTGAGCAACCTGGCCGAGGAAGACCACAACGACGTCGTCGAACTGGCAGGCGCCTACCGTGAGCACTTCGGGTTCCCCCTGGTGATCTGCGCGCGCGAGACCGAGCGCTTCGATCGCGTGCTCAAGAACGGCTGGTCGCGCATGGACAATTCGCCGCCTGCCGAGAAGGCGTTCGCGCTGATCGAGATCGCCAAGATCGCCAACTACCGCTTCGAGGACCTGGTGGCCGACGCCAACCCGATCGCCGCGGCACGGTTCGGCCGGCTCAACGAATTGGCGTAGATGCCCACCCAGGGCGCACTTGGCTTGGAAGGCTTCAACAGGTTGACCGAGAGGCAGCGGATGAACCTGTTGTTCGGGGTGTGCTCGTCGACCATCTGGGCGCGACGGGTATTGGCGGGCGGCCCCTTTCGCGATGCCGACGCGCTGCTCGATCGGGCCGACCGGGTGCTCGCCGAGCTCCCCGACGGTGAGATCGACGCGGCCCTCGACGGTCATCCGCGGATCGGCGCGAAGGTCGACAATGCGTCGTCGGCGCGTGAGCAGGCGCGCGTCGCCGACGCCGACGCGGGTGTCCGCGCCGAGCTGGCCGCCAAGAACGCCGAGTACGACGACAAGTTCGGGTACGTGTACCTGGTGTGCGCCAGCGGACGGTCCGCCGACGAGCTGCTCGCCATCCTCGCCGACCGCCTGCACAACGATCCCGAGACCGAGCGCCGCGTGATGCGCAGCGAGTTGGCCAAGATCAACCGGCTGCGGCTGGAACGCCTGTTGAGCGAGCCCGGGCCCGAGCCCTCGCAATGACCCGCCCACCCTCCCGCGAGCGTGCGTGTCTGCCCCCGACACGCCGCAGTTTTCTAGGAGTTTGCGCACGCTCGCGGAGGAAGGTGAGCACATGAGTCTCTCCACCCACGTCCTCGACGCCATGTCCGGCAGGCCTGCCACCGGCGTAGCCGTCACCCTGACCGACGCGACGGGCGCGCCCCTGTCCATGGCGACCACCGACGACGACGGGCGCATCGCCCAACTCGGTGACGACCTGCCCCCCGGGTTCTACCGGTTGCAGTTCGACACCGGCAGTTACTTCGCCCGACTTGACGTCCCGACGTTCTACCCCGAGGTCCTCATCGCCTTCGAGATCACCGAGGCGACAGGGAAGTACCACGTGCCGGTACTGCTGTCGCCCTATGCCTATTCCACCTACCGAGGGAGTTGAGCGGTGTCCAAGATCGTCCTTGGCAAGAACCAATACGGCAAGGCCGAGAACCGTGTCGTCAGGATCTATCGCGACACCCCGCGGCACGAGATCCACGACATCAGCGTATCCACCTGTCTGCGAGGCGATTTCAGCGCTGCCCACCTGGCCGGCGACCAATCCGAGGTACTGCCGACCGACACCCAGAAGCAGACCGCCTACGCCTACGCCAAGGAGAAGGGCCTGCTGTCGATCGAGGACTACGGCCTGACCCTGGCCAGGCACTTCGTCGACGACGTCGAGCCGGTCGACGGGGCACGCATCGAGATCGAGGAGTACGCGTGGGAGCGCGCGATCGTCGACGGTGCCGAACACGACCACACCTGGATACGGAAGGGCCAGGAGGTCCGCACCGCGGCGATCACCGTCGACGCCGCAGGCGAGTGCGTCGTCGGCGGCCTCAAGGACATGGTGATCCTGAAGTCCACCGGTTCGGAGTTCGCCGGCTTCCTCACCGATCCCTACACCATCCTGGAGCCGACGCACGACCGGGTGATGGCGACATCGCTTGTCGCGCAGTGGCGTTTCACATCCACCGACGTCGACTGGGAGGCCACGTTCGCGGGCATCAAGAGCGAACTGGTCAAGCAGTTCGCGGTGGTCCAGTCACTGGCCTTGCAGCAGACGCTCTTCGAGATGGGCCGGGCCGTGCTCGAGACCTACCCGTTCATCGCGGAGGTGCGGCTGTCCGCGCCGAACAAGCACCACTTCGTCTACGACCTATCGCCGTTCGGACTGGAGAACGCAAACGAGGTGTTCAATGCCGACGACCGGCCATACGGCCTCATCCAGGCGACCGTGACACGCGATGACGCCCCCGCCGCCGGCGCGGCGTGGGACGTCTATCAGGGCTGGTTGTCCTAGGACTATTCGAGCTGATCGCGCAGTCGCGCCAGCGATTTCGCGAGCAGTCGGGAGACGTGCATCTGCGAGATGCCCACCCGTTCGGCGATCTGCGTCTGCGTCATGGACTCGAAGAACCGCAGCAGCAGCACCTGTCGCTCGCGCTCGGGAAGGCTGGCGAGTAAGGGCCGCAACGACTCTCGGTTCTCGATCTGATCGAGGTTGAGGTCGACGTCGCCGAGCGTGTCGGCGATTGCGGGCGCCTCTTCAGTGCCTCCGCCTGCGCCGTCGATCGACAGCGTGTTGTACGAGCTGCCCGCCACCAACCCCTCGACGATCTCCTCACGGTCCATCTCGAGCTCGGCCGCCAGCTCGGAAGGGGTCGGCGCTCGCCCGAGCTTCTGCGACAACTCCGCCGTCGCCGCACCCAGCCGGAGATGTAGTTCCTTGAGGCGGCGCGGCACCTTCACCGACCAGCTGTTGTCCCTGAAGTGGCGCCGGACCTCGCCCATGATGGTCGGTACCGCGAAGGATACGAAGTCCGAGCCGGCGTCGACGTCGAAGCGGATCACGGCGTTCACCAGACCCACCCTGGCCACCTGCACCAGGTCGTCGCGTGGCTCGCCGCGTCCGTCGAACCGCCGGGCGATGTGATCGGCGAGCGGAAGGCAGCGCTCGACGATCGAGTCGCGCTGACGCGTGAACTTGGCAGAGCCCTCTTCCAGGCCCTGCAGTGTGCGGAACATGTCGGCCACGTCCGCATATTCCGAGTTCGATCGTGACGCCGAACCCCGAGAGGACGGCGTTGTCACCTCAGCGAGCTCGCTCGCCTCGTCGTCATGGAGATACCGAAGACCTGCGCGTCCTCGGGGCCATGGCCGTCGTGGAAGGTACTGACCTCGTCGGTCAGTGAACTCAGGACGTGCCAGCTGAAGCTGCCGGGAACGACGATGTCGGGTGACGAGCACGCGGTGGAGACGTCGACGACGAGTTGTTCCTCCAGCGGATGCACCACCAGAACCAAGGTGGCGTCCGGGGTCGCCGACCGGATGAGACGCGTGCAGGCCTCATCGACCGCCAGGCGCAGATCCGCCACGCTGTCGAAGTCGAGGTCCTCGTAGGTTCCAACGGCGCCCACCACCGTGCGCAGCACGGCTAGATTCTCCAGCTTCGCCGCGACTCTCACCTCGACCGATCGGGGGCTTCGATGCCCACCATCGTGGTCGTTCTGACCGTCTGACACGCGCCCTCCAATTGATCTCCACGCGAGATTACCCCGAGCAGGCTCCCAGCTAACCACCACCACTCCGATCACCTGTCGGTAGTGAATCTGGGCAATGGACCACGGCCGTTACCGCGGACTTGCTCGCGCTAATCGTCACACCTCCTGCTCGATTCGCCGTACTCATTCCAGCCAAGAGTGCCCAGCCAGTGCCCGGTTAAACCCGCACGACGTCTCCGTGTGACGGGGTCGCCTCCGAAAACACGCCGAAAACAACGGAATTGGCGACATGTGCCGCTGCGCGCAGGCACCGTCGTTTAGCTCGTGGCATCGATGGGCAGCCTGATGGCACGGGTCCGCATCATCGCGAGGCCCGGAGCAGAGGCGAGGCTCAAGAAGTGGGCGTCCAGCACCCTTTGCGTAACGACCGAAAGGTAGCCATGACCGACAAGGACAGTGGTCCCGAAGCAGGCATCAAGGGCGTCGTTGAAGACGTCAAGGGCAAGGCCAAGGAAGCCGTCGGCTCGGTGGCCGGTCGTGACGACCTCGTCCGGGAGGGCGAGGCCCAGCAGGACAAGGCCGACGCTCAACGCGACGTAGCCAAGAAGGAAGCCGAAGCCGAGGCCGCGCGCTCAGGTGCCGCGGCAGCCGAGGCTCGCGAGAAGGCTGAGCAGTAGCCGTAGGCAGAACTTGACGAGGCCCGGTCGGGCATTGCCCGACCGGGTCTCGTGCTGCGGCGGACATGCGGTGAGTGCTTCGCTTGACTACCTTCGACAGGTGGACCTCAACGCCGTCGAGACGGTCAGCACGCCGCAGCACCGCGACGAGTTATGGCCGCTCGGCCCGTCGGACGCCGTCCTGGCAGGCGGCACGTGGTTGTTCTCCGAACCTCAACCCCTTACCCGACGACTGGTGGATCTCACGCAGTTGAACTGGGCGCCGATCACCTTGCAGGACGACGGGATCGAACTCGCCGCGACGTGCACCCTGGCGCAGGTGTCGGAACTATCCACGCGACTGCCGTCGGTGCGGCCGGAGTGGGCCGCTGCGCCGCTGTTCCATCAGTGCTGCACCGCACTACTCGCATCGTTCAAGATTTGGCGCACCGCGACGGTCGGCGGCAACGTCTGCCTGTCCTTTCCCGCCGGATCGATGATCTCGCTCGCGTCGGCGCTGGGCGGCGAGGTCGTCGTGTGGCGCGCCGACGGGGACGACTACCGGATGCCGATCACCGAATTCGTCACCGGCAAGGCGACGAACGTCCTTGCCGTCGGCGACGTGCTGCGCTCGGTGCACTTACCGGACTCTGCGCTGCGCGGCCGCACCGCCTACCGCAAGCTGGCGCCGTCGCCACTGGGTCGCTCGGGCATCGTCGTCATCGGTCGCCTCGACCCGGCGGGGACGTTCGTGTTGTCGATCACCGCGGCGACCGTTCGGCCGTACGTGTTCAGCCTCCCTTCAGTCGACGTCGCGGCGGTGCGTGCGGCGCACGCGGACATCCCCGCCGATGCCTGGACCGAGGACCCGCACGGTGATCCCGACTGGCGCCGCGCGGTGTCGTTGGTGCTGGCCGAGCAGATCTGCGCGGAGCTGGGTGGCGCATCGTGAACATCAATGGCGAAGCGCTGCAGGACGATCCGTGGCCCGGGCAGTGTCTGCGCACCTTTCTCCGCGAGCACGGTCACTTCGAGGTGAAGAAGGGGTGCGACGCGGGTGACTGCGGAGCGTGTTCCGTGCTGGTCGACGGGCAGCCCGTGCACTCCTGCGTGTTTCCTGCGTTCCGTGCGAAGGGGCGCGACGTCACGACGGTCGCGGGTCTCGGCACCCCCGACGAACCGCACCCCATGCAGCGCCGGTTCGTCGAAGCCGCCGGTTTCCAGTGCGGCTTCTGCACCGCGGGCATGATCACGACCACGGCTTCGTTGACGCCCGAACAACTGGCTGACCTCCCCCAGCACCTCAAGGGAAACCTGTGCCGCTGCACCGGATACCGCGCCATCACCGATGCGCTGGCGGGTGCGGTCAACACGAAGAAGTCCGGCGGCGCAGGAGACTCCGTCGGCGCCCCGGCGGGCATGCGAGTGGCCACCGGTACCGAGCAGTACACGATGGACCACGCCATCGAAGGGCTTCTGCACCTGGCCGTGCTCCGCAGTCCCCTCCCCCACGCCAGGATCTCGTCGATCGACACCACCGCGGCCGAACGAATCCCCGGCGTGCACCTGGTGCTGACGCATCGCGACAGCCCGTCCGTCGCGTTCTCGACGGCCCGCCACGACAGCAGGCTCGACGATCCCGACGATTCGTTCGTCCTCGACGACACGGTGCGGTTCGTCGGCCAGCGCGTGGCCGCGGTCATCGCGGACACCTTCGCGATCGCCGAGAACGCCTGTCGGGCAATCCACGTCGACTACGACGAGTTGCCGGCGGTGTTCGATCCCGAGGCCGCACTGGCGCCGGGGGCTCCGCTGGTGCACGCGGGCAAGAAGCACGACGCCAGGATCGCCGACCCGTCGCGCAACCTGGTCGCCGAAGTGCACGGCGGTGTCGGCGATTTCGACGACGGGGTGGAAGCCGCGGTGGCGTCTGGCGGCGCGGTCTTCAGCGGGCGGTGGAACACCCAGCGCATCCAGCACGCGCATCTCGAGACGCACGGTTGCACAGGCTGGCGAGATGAGGCGGGGCGCTTGGTGATTCGCACCAGCTCCCAGGTGCCGTTCCTGGTGCGCGACGAGCTGTGCCACGTCTTCGGCTTGGACCGCTCGGAGGTCCACGTGTTCACCCGCCGCGTGGGAGGCGGCTTCGGGGGCAAGCAGGAGATGCTGACCGAGGATCTGGTCGCGCTCGCGGTGCTGCGGCTGGGCAGGCCGGTGCGCTACGAGTTCAGCCGCTCCGAGGAGTTCGTCGCCGCTCCGTGTCGTCACCCCTTCCGCGTCGATGCCACCGTCGCGGCAGGACCCGACGGGATCCTCACGGCGCTCGGGGTCGACGTGCTGGTGGACGCGGGCGCGTACGGCAACCACAGCCCCGGCGTGATGTTCCACGGCTGCGGCGAGTCGGTCTCCGTGTACCGCTGCCCGAACAAACGCGTGGACGCGCAGGCGGTGTACACCAACAACATTCCGTCCGGTGCGTTCCGCGGCTACGGCCTCGGACAGGTGATCTTCGCCGTCGAGTCGGCGATGGACCAGCTGGCCGAGCGACTGGGCATCGACCCGTTCGACCTGCGGCGCCGCAACGTCGTCGTCCCCGGCGACCCGTTCACCGACGCGCACGTCGCAGACGACGACCTGTCGTACGGCAGTTACGGCCTCGACCAGTGTCTGGACCTGGTGCAGAACGCGTTGGCCTCCGGTGAGGGGACGACGGCGCCCGACGGTGAGCAGTGGCGGGTCGGCGAGGGCATGGCCATCGCGATGATCGCCACCATCCCGCCGCGCGGCCACTTCGCCGATGCGTCGCTGTCCCGGGACGCCGACGGAGACTTCACCCTGTCGGTCGGCACCGCCGAGTTCGGCAACGGTACCTCGACCGTGCACACCCAGATCGTGGCATCCGAGCTCGGGATCGACCCGAGTCGGGTGCGGCTTCGCCAATCCGACACCGACGCAACGGAATACGATACCGGGGCATTCGGCTCGGCGGGCACGGTGGTCGCGGGGATCGCCGTGCTGGCGGCGTGCCGGGACCTGCGCAGCGCGATCGCGGCCGCGCCGGATGCGCGGCCCCTCGTCGGTCGCGGCCGCCACGACGGCACCCCGCGGTCCGTGGCGTTCAACGTGCACGGGTTCCGCGTCGCGGTCGACGTCGAGACGGGTGAGGTGCGCATTCTGCAGTCGGTCCAGGCTGCCGACGCAGGCGCGGTGATGAATCCCGAGCAGTGCCGCGGACAGGTCGAAGGCGGTGTCGCACAGGCCATCGGGAGCTCGCTGTACGAGGAGATGCTCACCGGACCCGACGGTGCCGTCACGACGATCGATCTACGCAACTATCACATTCCGCAGATCGCCGACGTGCCCGTGACAGAGGTCTACTTCGCCGACACCTACGACACCCTCGGTCCGTTCGGTGCCAAGTCGATGAGCGAGTCGCCGTACAACCCGGTGGCTCCCGCCCTCGCCAACGCCATCGCACGCGCCTGCGGCGCCCGGTTGCATCGGCTGCCGATGACGCCCGCGCGGGTGTGGCGGGCCCTGAACACCTGACCGGGCCCGCTTTCCTGCGCGAGCGTGCGTGTCTGCGGACGACACGCCGAGAAGAAATGGGACTTTGCGCACGCTCGGTTTGCGCACGCTCGATTTGCGCGCCCTCAATTTGTCGGTGCCGGGCCCTACCATTCGCAACGTGCGGAAGACGTACCTGTTCGTGGCGGTCGCGGCGGGGGTGGCGACCTACGTGGCGGGCCTCGGCGTCCCGTGGATCGTCGCCGCTGCCGTCCTGGCGCCCGCGCTGCCGGCGTTTCTGCTGGGCATTCTGCGCGGCGCCCGCACCCCGGCCGCGCGCGAGGATCCCGCCGTCGCCAAGCAGGCGATGACCGGCGCCGAGTTCGAGGACCACGTCGCACGCATCGCGCGGTCCAGCGGCGCTTCGGTGATCATGACGGCGGTGACGGGCGACTTCGGCGTCGACCTCATCGTCGGCCCAAGGCCCAATCGTGTTGCGATCCAATGCAAACGGCAGTCGCGACCGGTCGGTTCAGGTGCCGTCCAAGAGGTCGTCGCCGGCGCGGCGATGCATGACTGCACGCACACCATGGTCGTGACCAATCACGACTTCACGCCCGCCGCACGCAGACTCGCGGAACGGCACGGTTGCGTTCTCGTCGGCGGTGAGCAGCTCACGCGGCTCGGGTCGATGATCCGCAGACTCACCACACCGGACGCGGCGGGCCGCTAGGTGGCGCGAGCGTGCGCGTTCGGGCAATAGCCCTGGGCGTGTCGCGCACAGACACGCACCTCGCGAGAAGTCGGGCTAGCTGAGGTCGGCAAGCACCGATCGCACCGCGTCGATGGCGGCGTCGAGTTCGTCGCGGGAGGCGGTCAGCGCAGGCCGGAAGCGGACGCTGTCCGGACCACTGGCCAGCATGATCACGCGTCGATCCCACAGCTTGGCGATCAGCTCGTCACGCTGGGCCGCCGTCGGCATGCTGAACGCACACATCAGGCCGCGTCCGCGCGGGTCGAGCACCAGCGCGGGAAACTCGTCGGCAAGGTCCCGCAGTCGACCCAGCAGATACCTGCCGAGCTCGGCGACCCGCGGCAGCAGGCACTCGCCTTCGATGGTCTCCAGGATGCGCCGCGACCTGACCATGTCCGTCAGGTTGCCGCCCCAGGTCGAGTTGATCCGCGAGCTCACGGCGAACACGTTGTCGGCCACGTCGTCGACCCTGGTCCTGGACTGCTCCTCGTGTGCGCGGCCACCCGCCATGACGCCGCACACCTGGGTCTTCTTGCCGAAGGCCACGACGTCCGGCGTGACGCCCAATTGCTGGTAGGCCCAAGCGGTTCCGGTCATCCCGCAGCCCGTCTGCACCTCGTCGAAGATCAGCAGCGCGTCGAACTCGTCGCACAGATCGCGCATGGCGGCGAAGAACGCAGGCCGGAAGTGACGGTCCCCGCCCTCACCCTGGATGGGCTCGGCGAGGAAGCAGGCGATGTCGTGCGGATGGGCCTCGAAGGCAGCGCGGGCCTGCCGGATGGAGATTGCCTCCAACTCGTCCATGGCCCCGTCATTCAGGCCGGACCGGGTAAACGGCGCGTCGATGCGGGGCCAGTCGAACTTCGGGAACCGTGCCACCTTGTTGGGGTCGGTGTTGGTCAACGACAGCGTGTAGCCGCTGCGGCCGTGGAACGCACCGCGCAGGTGCAGCACCTTGGTTCCCAGCGCCGGGTCGATACCGCGGCTCTCGTTGAAGCGGCTCTTCCAGTCGAAGGCGACCTTGAGCGCGTTCTCGACGGCCAGCGCTCCACCGTCGACGAAGAACAGGTGCGGAAGCGCGGGGTCGCCCAGTACGCGGGCGAACGTCTCGACGAACCGCGCCATGGGCACGCTGTAGACGTCGGAGTTGCTCGGCTTGTTCACCGCGGCTGCGGCGAGTTCGGCGCGGAATTCCTGGTCGTCGGCCAGCGCGGGATGGTTCATGCCGAGCGCGGA
>JAOPUT010000035.1 GCA_025963385.1 Mycobacterium sp. | reverse complement strand
GGCATCGATCTGGACGGTCTGCGGTTTCTTGGTGAGCGCATTGTCGATGGTGGCGCCGTCGGGATTGCCTGCCCGCTTCCAGAAACACGTGCCGTCGCCGACGGGGCCCGCCGAACTGTAGACGCCGGGAGCGATGTCGGTGCCGACGGCGTAGGTTCCGTCAGCGGTGATGGAGGTCTTGGGGCCCGTCGGTGCGCCAGCGGGAGCGGGGGATGGTGTCGGGGCCGGTGTCGTCGGATCAGCGCTTGCGACGCCGGGTACGGCGCCTGCGACGGCGGCGGCGAGTGCTGCCGCAACCACGGTCTTCTTCACCCACATGTCCAATAGCTTAGACGGTCTTTGCAAGTGGTAGCGAGACAACCGCGGACGAGACGGTCGGGGACGTGGTCGCGTTCGACGTCAGGCGTCGACGGTGAGCAGTTGGCGTTCCTCGTGGAGTACCTCGGTGGTGACGGCCACGGCGCCCGCCTCGGCCAGCGCCACGACCAGGACGGGCCAGGCGGCGCCGGCCACGATGCTCATCAAGATCGGATGTGGCGCGGGGTACTGCTCGTCCTGAACGCGCGAGGCAACGACTAGAGCAAGGATCGACGTGACCACCCAACCGCCGAGATAGCCGAACAGCAATACAACCGTCACGTAATCCCCTGATTCGTTCGCTGCGCGCAAATTTACCAGTACGTAAGTTAGTTTGCCTGGAATTCGACGGTTGAATTGCGGGGAAAACGCAATTCGGCCCGACAACCTCCATGGGTTGTCGGGCCGAATCGTTGATTCTTGGAAGAGACTTACTTGAAGGCGTCCTTGACCTTTTCGCCGGCGTCCTTGAGGTTCGCCTTGGCCTGGTCGACCTTGCCCTCGTTCTCGGTGCTCTTGTCGCCGGTCGCCTTGCCACCGGCTTCCTTGGCCTGGCCGCCCAGATCCTCGATCTTGTTCTTGGCCTTGTCCACAGCGCTCATGGAAATCAACTCCTCAATTGGTGTCCGGCGCCATTGTCCGAACGTGCCCCCCTGTATGCCACCGGTCGAGCAATTCGAAACGCACTGAGGCACTCCTCACAGCCGGCGACGGTCCCGGTTCTCGATGCCTCGGGCGTCTCGATGCGTGCGATGCGGCGCGGAGATCTGTCGTCTACGTGGGCAGGCAGACGCCAGCAACGTGACGAAAAGTGTGCCATCCCGGATGATTCCGTGATTCCACCTGGCACGTCGATGCGATTCTGCGACGGCAGACGCTCAGTCGACGGCCAGTTCAAGGGCGTGCTCGCGGGTTGCCAGGAGACGTTCGTCGAGCAGTCCGTCGATGCGATCGTTGGCTGGGATCGGCTCGCCGTGGTGCCGCGCCGTCCGCCGCAGGGCGGCGATCAATCGCAATTCGCCGTCGATGGCGTCCTGATCGCGCATCAGCAGACCACCCCATTCGTCGATCGATTCGTCGACTTGCGGTGCGGTGCCTTCGGTCAGGTGTCCTCACCGCACTGTGAGGTATCGATACCCGCCACCGGAGACAAGAAAACGGCTCAATTGCGCAGCTAGTCGCTCGGTTTCGCGGTCAGCGCCCTTCGAGCCACAACTGTTCGGTGAGATCGTGAAAAGCGACCAGTGCCAGCTGGTCGTCATGGCGCTCGAGAGCGGATCTGCTCATCACGGCTCGCACGACGACGCCGTCGGCGTGCGACAGGCAGACCAGCTCGTCGGCGTGCTCGTGGATGGCGGATAGCGCGCACTCGGCATGCGCCGCGGTCTCGAAGATGTCCTTGAACGACAGCGACAACACCGCGGTTTCGTCATGACCAAGCATCTCGGCGAACGCGACGTTGGCGAACACGATCGTGCCGTCGCGGGTCACGGCGACCACCGGCACGGGTAATCGCCCCAGAACGCGCAAGGCGGGCAACTTCGCCAGCGTGGCCAGCGGTGTTTCGTCGTCCGTGCGGCTTCGCCGTCGCTCGACGAATTGGCCGCCGGTCGGCTGGTCATTCGACGACATCGCGGGATCCGCTACTTCCCTGTAGGTTGCTCGTTTGCCATTCAACATGCAGTATCTGTTGCCGGTGTTGATATTTGGCAAACGTTTGAGCGGTTCGGGTCAAGCAGTGTCCATCGGCACGACGTCCACTGGCACGACCAAGTTCGGCCCGCCACGATGAATCGTGACGGGCCGAACTGTTGGACGGTCCGGTTGGCGTGGGTGCCTATGTCGGTGGGCACGTCACGAACGGCACGCAGAACGGCGGGGCCTGCCAACCGCCGGGAGGCGGCGGCGGGCCGTTGTAGCCCGGCGGGGTGTAGTAATTGCCCGGCGCCGCGTACTGCGGCTGTCCCCACTGGGGTGGCGGGGGCCCACCGCGGTAGTCGTTTCCGTGGAAGTCGCCGTCGTTGTCACGATGGTTGTCGTCGTGGCAAACGTTTTGGTCCCAGTTCGGACCCCACTGCGGGTCGTAGTACTGGCCCGGGCACCAGTGGTAGTCAGGGATGAAGTTGGGCTCGGCCTGCGCGGTGCCTGCGAACAGGCCGAGGCTTGCCGCACCGGCCAAAAGCATTGAGGCGCCTAGCCCCACACAGGTTCTCTTCAGGCTGGATTTGGTGCCTGGGGCGATCAATTGTGACTCCTTGCGTGGACAACGGTACGCCCTGATGTTCCCTCGTGGCGGCCTGCGCAAACGAAGTGACATACACCGCACAGCGAATTCGAAGCGCCTTGCCAACCGAGCGTCAGCATGCCGCCCACAGTCGTTACTGAGGGT
>JAOPUT010000071.1 GCA_025963385.1 Mycobacterium sp. | reverse complement strand
CCCGCATCAACACCCGCGGCGAAGCCGAATGGATCCCACCCCCACACCTGGACACCGGCCAAACCCGCATCAACTACCACCACCGCCCCGAAGCACTCCTCCACCCACCCGACCAAGACGACACCGGCTGAGTGATCGACGGATTGACCGGCCACCGAACGGGTAGGTCACCGGCATGGGCGGACGTGTCACAACCGAGGACGGTCACTTCGTGGTGATCGACGGTCGACGATGGCGTGCGACTGACCCCTCGATCCCCGAGGAGCGGCGCACGGAGCTCGTCGGCCTGCTGATGTCGTGGCGACGAGAGGTGCGTCGCACCAAGGGAACCGACGAGGAGCCAACGGCACGGGCGGGGGTGCAGGCGGCCAAGGTCGCACTCGGTGAGCGCGGCGACCCGCCGTGGTGGGACCAGACCGAGGCGCAGCGTCGCGACCGCTGGCAGGTCGAGGTTCCCGGCCCAGACCGTGTGTGAGTCAGACGAAGACGTCGTTGAGCGTGACGGTCTGCAAGCCCTTCGCGGCGATGACGTCGGCCAACTGCGGCAAGACATGACTGATCGGTGGGAGATTCGCGTGTGCGAGCACGATGTTCTGCGGTTGAAACGACCCGTGCGCCCCGGCGATGAGACCGGCCTCGTCGATCGGGCGGGAGTCCCCGATCTCGGAGCTCCACAGTGTGATGGTGCTGTAACCGTGGTCGGCGGCGATGCGGTCGGTCGTGGCGTTGTGGCTACCGTAGGGCGGCCGAAAGTACGGCGTGCCGTCGACGCCGTAGGTGTTGCGTAGGAAGTCGGCGTTGCGCGTGATCTCGTCGGCCACCCTGGCGGGGCTGATCGCGGTGATGTGCGGGTGCGACCACGTGTGATTGCCCAGCTGGATCTGACCCGAGGCGACCATCGGCCGCAGCAGCTCCGCATTCACCGTCCACGACGGGTTGATGCCGTTGACGAAGAACGTCAGCCGCATACCGGTGTCGGCGCAGAACCGTCCGAACGCGGCGACGTCGGCCGTGCTGCACCCGTCGTCGACGGTCAGGGCCAGCTGAGTACCGTCGCCAGGAAGCCGGGTGAGCACACCGACGGGAGCGGACATCCCCGCAGGTAGTGGCGAAGCCAACGCGGTCGCACTGCGCGTATTTGCCGCGAGCGCGCCGAGCGCGCACGCGCCCATGAACATCCGGCGAGTCAATTCGGCCATCGTGCAACCACTTTCGATTCGATCCGGGAATTCGTGACTGGCGGTCGATGCTCGCCACCACAATGGCTCTCACGACTGTCATTCCCCGACGAACGCCCTGTGAAAGCGCTGGGCCATCGGCGCGTCACCCCGCGGGAGTAGGTTCGCGACATGGCCGCACCCACCGCCGACACCCACATCGACGTCACACTTCCCGGCCGCCTCGGCGACCCGAGCATGGAACTGCGCTCCGATCCGAGAGCCGACCCCAGGATGATCGCGGCCATCGCGCCGTTCGGTCTCGACGGGCGGGGCGCCGAGCTCCCGGTCACCAGGGACTCTCCGATCGAGGAGCGGCTGGCGGTGGCGTTGGCCACCGAGCAGGCGTTCGACGGACTGTTCGGTGCGCTCCTGGCCGGGGTTCCCGACCCGCAAGGGGTCGAGACGCGCACGCTGACCATCCGTGGCACCGACGACAATGAGATCGAGCTGTACGTCCACCGCCCGATCGGTGCGGCGGGTCCGCTGCCCGGCCTGCTGCACCTGCACGGAGGCGGCATGGCCATCCTCACGGCGACCGACGCGGCGTCCGCCCTTTGGCGTGGCCACCTTGCGGCGCAGGGCTGTGTCGTCGTCGGCGTCGAGTTCCGGAACTCCGGCGGATCCCTTGGCCCGCATCCGTTTCCCGCTGGCCTCAACGACTGCGCCAGCGCGCTGGAGTGGATGCACGGTCAGCGCGAGGGCCTCGGGGTGACGTCGATCGTCGTCACGGGAGAGTCTGGCGGCGGCAACCTGTCGCTCGCGACGGCGCTGAAGGCCAAGCGGGAGGGCAGGCTCGACCAGATCAACGGGGTCTATGCCCAGGTGCCGTTCATCTACGGCGGTTACGACACCCCCAACCCCGCGCTGCCGTCGCTCGTCGAGAACGAGGGCTACATCCTCAGCCCCTCCGTCATGACGCTGATGGCAGGGCTCTACGACCCCGACGGCTCGCACACCACCGACCCGCTGGCATGGCCGTACTACGCGAACGAGGAGGACCTGCGCGGGCTGCCCCCGCACGTCGTGACGACCGACGAGGTCGATCCACTTCGGGATGAGGGACTGGCGTACTTGCGGGCGTTGCAGCGCGCCGGGGTCAACGCCACCGGCCACACCTTCAACGGCGTCGGCCACGCCTGCGAGCAGCTGTTGGGGGCGGCCGTGCCCGACCTGTTCGAGCGCGCCCTGCGCGACGTCGCGGACTTCGCGCGCCGCGTGAGTTGAAGTTGTGTCCGAGGGGAGCCGGTCAGGACGACAAAACCGACGCTAGCTGCTGAAACACGTGACTCGTCGGAAGTATCTGCGCTCGGTCGGTGTCGGGGAAGGGGACGCGCACCGTTTTCCTCGAATGATCTTTAGCCCCAACGGTCCCGACGCTCAGATTGACGACAAGCACGCCTTGGTTCGGGGCCGTCCATTGGCAGCTCTGCCGCTGCGCGGGCCCGGAGGTAGGTCTGCATCGCGGGCCCGGTGTCGATCCGTACCCGCATCATCCGCATGTACCCGCGAAGCCAGAGCTTCGCCAGGACCATTGATTGGCCGGCGTAGGGGTTGCGGTCGCCTGGATCAGCGACCGACCCGGAGTAGAGCGCGAACATGTATTCCGTGCGCTTCGACACCCGCCAAGCATGCAGCCGTGCGGGCCCGGAGCGTTGGACCCACGCCGATGCCGAGGAGGACCAGGACGTCGATCAGGCTGCTGGTCGCTTCCTTCCGCCGCGCGGACGTTGCCAATGCCCAAACCGTGTCCAAAGCACCTGTTCGAGCGCGCTGCGCGACTTCCCGCGCCGCGTGAGTTGAAAGAGTGTCCGAGGGGGGACTTGAACCCCCACGCCCGTTAATAGGGCACTAGCACCTCAAGCTAGCGCGTCTGCCATTCCGCCACTCGGACAAGAGCGCCTAAGGCTAACGGATTACGGTGC
>JAOPUT010000070.1 GCA_025963385.1 Mycobacterium sp. | reverse complement strand
TCGGCGTCCTTCGGGGTGGCCCGTCTGGCCGCCGCACCTAGATACCAGCGGACCATGCCGATCAACAGCACGGTCGCAGCGGTGAAGAACATCAACGGGACGCGTTCGATCAACGGATAACCGCAGTTGATCAACGTGTCCTTGATCCCGGTGAACGTGCTGCCGTGGAAGACGAAGTAGGCGAAGGGGACGGCGACGAACAGGATGAGCGGGGGCTGGATCACCGCCGTGAAGACACCGGATTGACGAACCGCAACGACCGCGGCAATGCAACCGAGTACGTAGCACGTCGCGAAGACCCCGCCGAGGGCATTCTCGCCGCTCCCAGCGTCGAAGGCGACGCCGATGGCGGTCACGGTGGCTGCCAATATCGCGGCCGCCCACCAGGGGATTCCGGGGACGCGAGGCAGCGCCGATCGTTGGTCGGCGGCCACCGCCGACCGTCCGCGCAGTCCTGACACACGTCGACCGTACCGGCAATCGTGGAAAGAGCGCAGACAGCGCGCGCTGGCGTGCCTGTGGGGACGCCTAGACTGTCCATTCCGTGGGCCTCAACCTCGGAATCGTCGGACTACCCAACGTCGGCAAGTCAACGCTCTTCAACGCGTTGACACGCAATGACGTACTCGCCGCCAACTACCCCTTCGCCACCATCGAGCCGAACGAGGGTGTGGTCGCATTGCCGGATCCGCGGCTCGACAAGCTGGCCGAGATCTTCTCCTCGGAGAAGACCGTGCCTGCACCGGTGACGTTCGTGGACATCGCGGGCATCGTCAAGGGAGCGTCGGAAGGGGCGGGTCTCGGCAACAAGTTCCTGGCCAACATTCGTGAATGTGACGCGATCTGCCAGGTGGTCCGGGTGTTTGCCGACGACGACGTCGTTCACGTCGACGGCAAGGTCGACCCGAAGTCCGACATCGAGGTCATCGAGACCGAGTTGATCCTCGCCGATCTCCAGACGTTGGAGAAGGCAGTGCCGCGACTGGAGAAGGAGGCGCGGAACAACAAGGAGCGCAAGCCCGTTCACGAGGCGGCAGTGGCGGCGCAGACGACCCTCGACGGCGGTACCACGCTGTTCGCGGCGAACGCCGACGTCTCGCTGTTGCGCGAGCTGAACCTGATGACCACCAAGCCGTTCCTGTACGTGTTCAACGCCGACGAGTCGGTGCTCACCGACGAGGCTCGCAAGGCCGAGCTGCGCGAGTTGGTGGCGCCCGCCGACGCGGTGTTCCTCGACGCGAAGATCGAGGCCGAGCTGCAGGAGCTCGACGACGAGTCGGCCGCCGAGCTGCTCGAGTCGATCGGCCAGACGGAGAAGGGTCTGGATGCGTTGGCGCGGGCCGGTTTTCACACGCTGAAGTTGCAGACCTACCTGACCGCGGGGCCCAAGGAGTCGCGGGCGTGGACCATCCACCGCGGTGACACGGCTCCCAAGGCTGCCGGTGTCATCCACACCGACTTCGAGAAGGGCTTCATCAAGGCCGAGATCGTGTCCTACGACGACCTGGTCGCCGCCGGTTCGATGGCCGCGGCGAAGGCGGCAGGCAAGGTGCGCATGGAGGGCAAGGACTACGTGATGGCCGACGGCGACGTGGTGGAGTTCCGCTTCAACGTCTAGCGGCAATCTCGGTTCGAGCGCCTGTTCGTAACGACTCCCAACAGCCCTGCTACGGACTATTCTTCCAGTTCCATGACCGCAAGGTCGCTCGCTGGGGGAGGCGTTCGTGGAGGAAGATCCGCTCGATCAAGCTGAGGAATCTCCACGTCGCGCACCCTCCTGGTGGCGCCGAAAAGCGGTGCTCGTCCCTGCAGGCGTGATAGTTGCGGTCGCCGCGGTTGCGATCGTCGCCTTCGTCATCGTCACCCCAGACGATCGCCCGTCTGTCGTCGTCCCCCCAGCGGGCTCACTCGAGGCCAGCCCCATGGTGACCGCGGCCCAGAAGAGCGTGCTCAGGATTCATAGTGAGATGCCGGGTTGCGACCAGTACAACGACAGCAGCGGGTTCGTCGTTGCACCCAACCGCGTCATGTCTCGCGCCCACGACGTCGCTGGTGCACAGACCGTGGAGGTCGCCGATGGACAGACCAAATACGCCGCCCACGTCGTGTCCTTCGACCCCAACGAGGACGTCGCAATACTGGAGGTGCCAGGCCTACCAACGGCCGCAATGGAATTCGACACGGAGGAGGCGCGTCCGGAGACCGATGCCTTGGTGCTCGGATACCAAGATGGCGGCGACCTCACGACGACCACGGCCCGAATTACCGAGACAATCCAGCTCAAGGGCCCCAATATCTACAAGTCCGAAACGGTCGACCGTGAGGTGTACATCCTCAGAGGACCCGTACGTCAAGGTGGACCGCTTGTCGGTACAGACGGCAGGGTGCTCGGTATCGTTTTCGGTACATCTGTCGAAGACCGGGAGACGGGCTTCGCATTGACCGCAAAAGAGTTGGTCGCGAAGATGTCTCAGGTCGGCAATGCAGAAGCGGTGCCCACTGGCGCGTGTATCGAGATTGGCTAGCGTCGCGACACGTGATGTTGTTCGGGAACGGAACTAGGTGGAGTTCCGGTTCAACGTGTAGAGCTGCTCAGCATCTGCCTTCGCCGGCTTGTTCGCCCTCCACTTCACCTCGCGCCGCCGAGCCGACCACCGCGTCGCCGTGCTCTCCGGCCGGGACGTAACGTCCGTTACCGGCCGGTGCAAGCTGGATTCACGACGCGGCTGGCGACGTAGCATTTCCTGGTGAGTTTCGTCGTTCCGCCTGAGGACTATGCCCGCTTCATGGGCCGGTACGCCGAGCCTCTCGCGCGGGCCTTCGGGGCGTTCGTTGGTGTCGGGGCAGGGGACAAGGTGCTCGACGTCGGCTGTGGAACGGGCGCGTTGACGGCTCATCTGCTGTCGATCAGAGCTGAGGTCGCGGCGATCGATCCTTCACCGCCGTTCGTCGACGCGATCCGCGTGCGTTTTCCCGACGTCGACGTGCGTCAAGGTACGGCGGAGAAATTGCCATACCGCACTTCATCTTTCGACGCTGCTCTTGCGCAATTGGTGGTGCACTTCATGGCGGACCCAGTGGCGGGTATCAGGCAGATGGCAAGGGTGACTCGGCGTAGCGGTGTCGTCGCAGCGTGCGTGTGGGATGGTCCGAGCGGCGCGCTTGCGCCGTTCTGGGACGCGGTTCACGTGATCGATCCCGAGGCAGAGGATGAAGCGCTGCTCTCTGGTGCGCATATGGGACACCTCACTGAACTATTCGAAGCTGCTGGTCTGGTCGATCTGGAAGAGGATTCGATTGCGGTCGATGTCGTGCATCCGACCTTCGAGGAGTGGTGGGAGCCGTACACCTTGGGTGTGGGTCCTGCCGGTCACTACGTCCGGCGACTCGATGAAAGTGGCCGCGCACGGCTCGAATCGGTCGCTCGCGAGCGTCTGGGTGGTGGCCCGTTCACCGTCTCTGCGACGGCTTGGGCCGCCCGCGGGACGGTATGACCGCGACGTGGCGGAGTTTCGAATTTCAACGGGCTGAGGCAATCCAGTCGGGCCCGGAACTCGCACAAGGACGCCAACCAGGCAATTGCATTCTTCGACGGCGTTCCGCCGTGCTCGTGTTTTTCGTAGTCTGGACACGTGACTGGTCCATCAACGACCGATTCGTCGATCACGGTAGGGGCTGTTGTCGAAACGTTCCTCGCTGCCACGTTGCGTGACCAGGATTTCGATGTCGCGAGTTCACTTCTCGCCGATGACGTCGTGTACGAGAACGTTGGCTACCCGACCTTTCGGGGCGCGCAGCGCATCATCGGGGCATTTCGCAAACTCCAGTCGCGAATGCCGATGGTCCACTGGGACGTGGAGATTCATCGAATCGCCAGCTCGTGTCCGTCGGTGATGACGGAGCGCACCGACTCGATCATCATCGGACGGTTCCGAGCGGACTTCTGGGTGTGCGGCGTATTCGACGTGCACGACGGCAAGATCACCCTGTGGCGGGATTACTTCGACCTCATGGACCTCGTCAAGGGAACCGTCCGCGGACTGCTGGCGCTCATGCTCCCGTCGATGCGCCGACAGGCCTAGCCGCCTTGCCGCCCGACGGTGCCGTGGGGTTACCGGCGCCCTGTTCGACGTAGGCGCCACGCGCGGCACGGCGGTGTGTTCGTATCGTGAAAGACCATGACGCACAGCCCGGCAGTCTCCGTACGCTCCATCGACCCGGCGGATGAACCGCGTTGGCGCGTGCTGTTCCGTGGGTACCGCGACTTCTATCGCCTGCAGGAGTCCGAGGACGTCGTCTCACGGGTCTGGGGCTGGCTCACCGACCCCGAGCACGAGTGCCAGGCGCTCGTCGCCGAGTCGGAGGACGGCATCGTGGCCATCGCGCACTACCGTCGCTTCTCGCGTCCCTCCACCGGTACCGTCGGCATCTGGCTCGACGACCTCTTCACCGCCCCCGATCGCCGGGGCAGGGGCGCGGCGCGGGCGCTGATCGGTCGGCTCACCGACATCGCGGGATCGCAGGGATGCTCGGTCGTGCGATGGATCACCGCCGAGGACAACCATCAGGCCCAGCTGCTCTATGACCAGGTCGCCACCCGTACCCAGTGGGTGACCTATGACGCCGCACCGGCCGGCTCGTGACGAGCAACGAGTACGGGCAGCCCGTCGGCGCCCCCGTCCCGGACTGGACCCCTGTCGCGGTCCCGGAGGCAGTGACGCTCCCGGGGCGGTACTGCACGCTCGAACAACTCGACGCCGCCCGGCACGTCGCCGATCTGTACTCCGCCTATGCAGCTGCTTCGGATGCGCGTGACTGGACGTACCTGCCGTGGGGGCCCTTCCCCACGCCGGAGGCATACCGCGAGTGGGCGATCGCCGCGGCGGCGAGCCGCGACCCCCGGCACTACGCCGTCGTCGACAACGCCACCGATCGTGCCCTCGGCACGCTTGCGCTCATGCGGCACGACCCCGCCAACGGAGTCATCGAGGTCGGGTGCGTCGTATTCTCCCGCGCACTCCAGCAGACGCCGATCTCGACCGAGGCGCAGTTCCTGCTGATGCGCTACGCGTTCGAGCTCGGGTACCGCCGGTACGAGTGGAAGTGCGACAGCCTCAACGAGCCCTCTCGCAAGGCCGCCGAGCGCCTCGGCTTCACCTACGAGGGCACCTTCCGGCAAGCCGTCGTCTACAAGGGGCGCAACCGCGACACCGCCTGGTTCGCACTCACCGACCACGATTGGGAAGCCGTCCGCGCTGCATTCGAAAAGTGGTTGGCGCCAACGAACTTCGATACGGGCGGTCGCCAACGCGCGCCCCTGCGAACGCGATGACAGGCCTAGCATCTCGGGTAGTACCGGAGACACGGTGGGAGACGAAGCGACACGGACGACGTTGCGAATGCTCGAGACGGTTCACGCGTAGCAGGACCAACGCGAAACATGAACGCGGAGAAGAACTCCCGCGACATCGCTGAAGCCGGCGTCACTCGGTGGCGGTGGCGTCCGAGCATGCCTTTCCTCATTGGGCAAGGTGGGAGGGCGTGCGGCAACGCTATCGTGGGGCGATGGTTGCCGTCCGCCACTTTCAGGTCACGTTTGATTGTGCAGTGCCCGAGCGCGTCGCACGCTTCTGGTGTGAAGTGCTGGGCTACGTCGTGCCCCCGCCGCCAGAGGGTTTCGGCGACTGGGATGCCTTCGACCGCTCGCTGCCCGCCGAGAAGCAGGGCGGCGCCTTCGCCTGTGTCGACCCCACGGGGGTGGGCCCGCGGCTCTTCTTCCAGAGGGTGCCCGAAGGCAAGGCCGTCAAGAATCGGGTGCACCTCGACGTGAGGGTCGGTACCGGGTTGGTCGGCGCGGAACGCCTCGCCGCCCTCGAGGCAGAGTGCGCACGGGTCGTCGAACTCGGTGCGACGCGGGTACGCCTGTTGCCCGCCGCCGCCGGTGAAGAGTCTTGCATCGTGATGCAGGACGTCGAGGGCAACGAGTTCTGCCTCGACTGATCGGGCCGAGGTGAGGTCAAGAGTGCTGATCGTGGTGTCCGGACTACCCGGCGTCGGCAAGTCGGCGGTGGCTGCTGCGACGGCGGCGAGGCTGGGCGGCGTGCACCTGTCGGTGGACCCCGTCGAGGACGCGATGCTGGGTAGTGGCCTCGCGGGCGGTTGGACCCTCGGTGCCGCCGCGTACGAGGCCGTGCGCGTGATGACGGAGTCGAACCTCGCTCTTGCAGGCGTCGCGTCTGCCAGAAGTCCACCGGCCGTTGCACTTTCGTCATGCCGAACGGCCACGCCTCGTACAGCATCGTGGCGCCCGCCACCACGCCGTTCCGCGCAAGACGTCATCGCGGCGCGAATGATGCTCGGTCAGAACGGCAAATCCACTTCGCCATTGGTGGTGTTGGCTTCGTCGTGATTCGAGTCGATGTACCCCAACCGGCCGGGGACCTGGGGTTCGGTGCCGTAGGGCACCAGGGGGTCGGTGCCGGCGTTGCCGAGCGTGGCGTGGATCGCGGTGCTCGCGCCGCCGCCGGGGAGGGTGGCGGCGCCGGCGACCGGCGCAAGAGCAACGGCGCCGCCGATGGCGAGCGCGGCCAGACCCGACATGACGTACTTGAACGGTGTCTTCATGATCGTCTCCTCTGTGCTCGATCGCCGCTGTGACACTTCCAATCCTGGTGCTCGCGCCATTCGATGTCGTCGCTGCTGACACCCATCGCCTCCTCCTGCTAGCAGGAAGAGGCGGGTTTAGTCGCCGAGGTGTGGCTCGACCGTGACCTGCACGCGACCGCGACACAGGACGCTCGTCGTCATGGCCGCAGTCGACGTGATCTACCTGCTGGCGGCAATCCTCTGGATCGGTGTCGTGTTGGCGGCGCTGGCCGTCGGGATCCGCGTCGCGGTGAAGTTCCGCGCCAGGCGGCGCCGCATCAATCGGGTGCTCGCCGCCGTGCGGATGCCCGTCCGGCTGGTCATGTGGCAGGACGGGTTGTTGGCGAACCTCATCGCGGACACCCTGGACGTGCCCCGCAAACAGGTGGCGCGCGGACCGAGTCGGCACCGCCGACGCTGACGCGGGACGTCGTGGTTTTGCCGAAATCATATGGTCGAGCGGAAAGCTGTCGGTGTTGACAGCTATTAGCCAATTGATCGTTTAATTGATGAATTAGCTGTTGAAGTCGGCTAATTGGCGATCTTGAAGAATTTGCCAGAAATCACGAAAAACGCTGGCGCACGCGTTAAATAAGTGGTCGAATGTCTTCAGCCGCCACGGCTGGGGACTGACTACCAAGTCCGCTGCCCAACCGAGCCGGCGGAGCCGTTCGACGATGCCCAATCGGGGGCATGGCGTATTCGTCGGCGGCGACGCCCCGGCTGTGGCGGCGCGCGGGCAGCTAGCAGCGCAGCCTGCATGACTCCGTGGCGCGTATGCACCTGAATTCTCGATCTTGACCGTGCTGTCGGGGCTACGCTGCGGCAATGGGTGCGACGTCGCGCGCTGCCGGCACGGCGATGTGTATCGCGCTGACCATCACGGGGTGTTCCTCAGGCACCTCGCCGCAGGCCGCGACGTCGGGACCGACCACGACGACGGTCACCTCGGCGCCGGCGGGCTCCGCGCTGAAGGCCATCGACCCCAAGGCATTTCAAGCGGTCATCGACGCCGCGGCGAAGGACTTGATGGTTCCCGGCGCGATGGTGTTGCTGCACACTCCGCAGGGCGACTTCACGGCATCCTTCGGCACCACGGAACTCGGCGCGCAGACTGCACCCGAGGGAAATACGCACTTTCGCATCGCGTCCAACACCAAGACGATGACCGCGGCGCTGATCGTGCTCCTCGCGCAAGACGGCAAGCTCAGGTTCGGTGACCCGGTGTCGGCCTTCGTGCCGGGCGTGCCGAACGGCGAGAACATCACCGTCGCCGAGCTGTTGAAGATGCGCACCGGGCTCTTCGGCTACACGTCCGATCCCATACTCGCGGACATGATGGACGCCGCTCCTTCGAAGGCATGGACACCGCGGGAGGTGTTGGACCTCGCCTTCCGGCACCCGCCGCAGTTCGCGCCCGACGCCGAATACGAGTACAGCAACACCAACTACGCACTGCTCGGCCTGATCGCCGAGAAGGTCGGCGGCCAGCCGCTGGCGCAGCAGTTCCAGGAGAGGCTCTTCGGTCCGGCGGCTCTCACGCAGACGTCGCTGCCCGCCGTCGACGACACCTCGATCGCCGCCCCCTTCTCTCATGGCTACATGTACGGCGGGAGCTTCTTCGCGCTCGCCGATGACCCCTATCCCGCCGACATCCAGGTAGCCGCGAAAGCGGGCACGTTGGCACCCATCGACTACACGAACCAGAACTCGTCCTACGCCACCGCGGCAGGCGGTGCGATCTCGACGGCCGACGATCTGGCCACGTGGATCAAGACCCTCGTCACCGGAAAGGTCTTCGATGCCGACTACCACCGGCAGTGGTTGACGAGCCTGCAGGCCGAGGACCCGGCAGCGCCCGATGGTCAGAAGTACGGTTACGGGATCTCGTATCAGCGCTTCAGCCCGACCGCCGCGATGTACTACCACGGCGGTGAGCTTCCCGGCTTCAACTCGTTCATGGGTTATGACCCGGACAACGATGTGACACTGGTCATTTGGACGAATCTGACGTTGTCTCCCGAAGGGAAGACGACGGCTCAGGCCATGCTGCCGACCGTCCTGGACGAGATCTACGCCGGGCTGGCGCTGGCGCCCCCGCCGACTCCGACGACGACCAGATAGGCACACGCCGTCCAGTTCGCCCTTCCACCACCGGGATTACCTTGGTGGCAATGAGTTTGGCGGCCGCGCACTGGACGACGGGGCGACGTACCAAGACGCTCGGTCGACGATCGGTCGGCGGCGTGAGGTTTACTTCACGTCGCCGACGGTCTTGTCGCCGTTGGCATCCTTGCTGCAGAACTCGAGGGTGGTCGCGACCCGCGCCATGACGTCGGAGGTGGAGGCGTTGCGGCCGTTGCGCGCCTTGAGAACGTTGGCGACGGTGGCGCTACGCGTGTCCTGGCTCATGCCGTTGAACTGCTTGCACGTCGTCGACTCGTCGCCGATTCCAGCGCATCCGGCGATCGCAACCCCGACGGCGGCCAACACTGCGGCGGTTCGGTACATGGTTCGACGCTACGGGACTCGGCTGGGTCTCAGAGAACGACGGAGATCTCGTCGCTCAAGTCGTAGCCAGGCGCGAGTGGCAGGGCGTCGCCGCTCCAGAACTTGCCCGGGTCGAACCAGTTGGTGTCCTTGTCCGTGGCCAGCAGACCCATCTCCTGGTACGTGACGGCGACGGTCTCGGCGCAGTACGCGGTTTCGAAGCCGACCTTGCGCCGTGCCTCGCGCTTGCGGCGGCTGAGTTTCACCACCTTGTCGTCCAGGATCGGGATCCCGCGCGTGAAGTCGTGCACGGTCGGCACGCGGCCGCGGAACCAGCGGGCCGTGAGCTTCGCAGTGGTGGGGAACGCGGTGCCGTCCATCCGCGCGATGACCCGGAGAAGGTCGTCCTCCTGCTCCCGGGTGGCGAACGGGGTCATCTGGCGCAGCCAGCACCGCTGACCGTAGGTCAGCATCCACCGCTCGACCGCCAGCCGCAGATCGTTGAGCTGCACGCCGCGATGATTGCCGCCGCTCCACAGGCATTCCAACTTGTCGCCGAGCTCGGCGTGCCAGATCAGCGGCGGTAGATCGTCGATGGCCACCGTCATGCCGACGTGGTTGACGGGTGCGTTGGTCATCGTCCGAATCGCCCGGTCGGGCCCCGACTCGCCACGGAACAGCCAGATGTCGCCGGTCCGGGTTTCGGCCAGGGCGCGTTCGAGCGTCACCGTGTTCGCGTTCACCAGGGCAGCTTAGGCAAACTAGGGCCATGCGAGGCATATGGAAGTGGGTCGGGCTGGCAGGTGTCGCCGGAGTCGTGGCAGGCGGTGCGCTTGTCGCGCGTGACCAACGCAAGCGAAATGCCTACACCCCGGACGACATCCGGGCCAAGCTCCACCAGCGCTTGGCCGAGTCCGCCGCGAAGGAGTAGGACGCCTATGGAGCCACCGCGTACAGCCGGTGGGTGCCGCTGAATCCCTTGAGTTCGACGTCTCGGCCGTCGTCGAACGCGATGTCGTCGACGGCGTTGCGCACGGACTCACTGACCAGAACCTCGCCACCCTCGGCAGCGGCGGCCACCCGCGCCGCCATCGCGACGTTGCGGCCGAACAGGTCGTCACCGCGCCGGACGGACTTGCCCTCGTGGATTCCGATGCGGACCCGAATCCCGTTGGACCGCTTGGCGAGTTCGCGCTGAACGTCGACGCTGCAGTGGACCGCCTGCTCCGACTGCGCGAACGCGATCATGAACCCGTCGCCCTGGCTCTTGACGACGTAGCCGCCGTGGCGCTTGACGTGGCGGTTGACCATCTTGCCGTGCCGGTCGATCAATCGCACCCAGGCCCGGTCGCCGATGCGTTCGTTGAGGGCCGTGGACTCCTCGATGTCGGAGAACATGATCGCCACGCGGCCGTTCGGGGCCAGTCGGGCCAGGTCGGGACGTTCGATGGTGGCCCAGTCGGCGAGGTCCTCGATGTTGGATCGCACGGCGGCGCCGAGGCCCTCCTTGCGGAGGATGTTGGCGGTCTGCCAGACGGTCTTGACGGCCTCGCGGCCGCCGGAGATCAGGTTGGCGCGCGTGTCGAGCCTGCGCTGCAACTCGGCCACTTCCTCGTCGCGACTCGCGATGCGCCGCCACAGCACGGCGATGGCGACGCCCTCCGCGATGGCCACGGCGAGCAGTGCGTAGAGGCCCACCATGGTTACCGACACCGGTCGATTATCGACGGTGTGCAATGTGGCGTGGCCGCTACCCGGTGTCGTCTTGGTCGGGTGGGTGGAGGAGTGCTTCGGGGCGGTGGTGGTAGTTGATGCGGGTTTGGCCGGTGTCCAGGTGTGGGGGTGGGATCCATTCGGCTTCGCCGCGGGTGTTGATGCGGG
>JAOPUT010000028.1 GCA_025963385.1 Mycobacterium sp. | reverse complement strand
GGATTCCAGTTCGGTGTTGCGGTGTTCCAGATGCAAAATCTGGGCGATCCCGGCGATGTTGATGCCCTGGGCGACAAGGTCGCTGATCCGCGCCAGGCGATCCAGATCGTCGTCGCTGTAGCGGCGCGTGCCGCCGTCGGTGCGGCCGGGGGTGAGCAGTCCGCGCCGCTCGTAGAGGCGCAGCGTCTGCGGATCGATCCCGCTCAACTCTGATGCCACCGAGATGCCGTACACGCCGTGCGCCGATCGCACCAGTGGATCCTCAGGCACTCACCTGCTCCATTCGCCACCAACCATATAAAAATCATCCTTGCACAAAACTAGATCTGGTGCTAAAAGAAATCTATGGCAGTTCCCATAGATCTGCCACGCAGCCAAACAGGGTTAGGAGGAAAGATCATGTTGATGCGTACCGATCCGTTCCGCGACTTCGATCGCCTCGCCCAGCAAGTGCTCGGCACCGCCGCCCGGCCGGCGGTGATGCCGATGGATGCGTGGCGCGACGGTGATCAATTCATCGTCGAGTTCGACCTGCCGGGGGTGGACGAGGAGTCCCTGGGTCTGGACGTCGAGCGCAATGTGTTGACCGTGCACGCCAAGCGCCCCGACATAGATTCCAATCGGGAGATGGTGTCCGCCGAGCGCCCGCGCGGGGTGTTCAGCCGGCAGCTGTTCTTGGGCGAGACGCTGGACCCCGACGCGATCGAGGCCAGCTATAGCGGCGGGGTGCTGCGGTTGACCATCCCGGTCGCCGAGAAAGCCAAACCGCGCCGCATCCAGATCACCAGCGATACCGACAAGCAAGCCATCAACGCCTAACAACGGTCAACCGCACTGGCTGGGCCGGGGCGCACGATTCGGGGAAGGGGGTAAGTGACATGGCGACCACCACCGCATGGGCATCCAGCCTGCTCGATGAGGCGGCGGCGATCGTGGAGGCCGAGTGGATACGCCTGCAGCAGGACGAGTCCCTGTGGGAGCGTGAGCTCGCCGACCTGCCCGTTGACCTTCCTGCGCCCCGGCCCGGCTCGCCCCGCGTCGTCGTCACCACCACCACGCAGCGGCGGCCGCGCCCACCGACGCCAGAGGACCCTCGCCGGTGGCCGACCCGGCCATGGCCCGCGACGCCGCTACGGGCCACCCAGCGGTCCCCTCCGTCGCCTCGAGAGACCTGATCGAAAGGCACTGTCGGACAACGGAGGTGATGCCACCACCGAAGATCAACATCAGGCAACGACTCCTGTGTGTCGCCCACAATGATTCAGATGTCGCGTCACCACGGCCACTCCAACGTCCAGAGTCGGCCTGCGCACGCACTGCCACTGCTGGTGGCATATCCGAAGTGGAGTGTGCACCATGTCGTTGCGAGGCCCGGGCGGCCGTCACAGCGTCTCCGGGCCGTCCTGACGGCCGCCCGGGCATCCCACAAACAAGCAATGATCACCTCGACGGGCTCGGCCTCGAAGAGCTCACCAGCAACAGGACGGTCTGATGGCCCGTCTCATCGCGGTGGCTTCCGGTCGACCTCCTTGCCGGGAGCCACCGCACCTCGTCCGCGGAGATAGATCCATGACGCGCCAGAATCCCGATCCCTACCTGGTGTTGGGCGTGTCACCGACGGCAACCCAGGCCGACATCACCCACGCCTACCGCACCCGGCTACGCGCCCACCACCCCGACACCCGGCATCCACCAGCCTCGCAAACCGCCGACGACGCCCTCCGGCAAGTCCTGGCCGCCTACAACCTGCTGCGCGATCCCGCGCGCCGCGCCGACTACGATCGCGCAGCAGCCAGCCACGCCGCCACCCCAGCCCAGCGCCCACAAAAATCGACACCTGTTGACCGTCGCACTGCCGGCCGCATCGAAATCCCCGTCACCTATCGACCCACCCACACCCGCGCGCCCGACGCCTCATCGCCACCATTGCACGCCGGTCCAGTACGCAGACACCGATAACTGCGCGATTCGCGCAGTACAACTGACACACAACGCGAATCAGTCAGACCACCCACCGAGGACCGCATGAACACCGACACCAGCACCGCGTTCGAACAACCAACGCTGACAGCGCCGACCCCGAAACCCCAGCGCAACAAGGTCATGCGGATCGCGACCATGACCAAACAACTACTGCACGAAGTCCACACCCACCCACTGGATGCCGCCAGCGTGGAGCGCCTACAAACCATCGACAACCACATCATCGACGAGCTGCTCGCCGACCTCACCCCCGACCTACGCGACGAATTGCAACGGCTCACCCTGCCGCTCACCCATCACACAGATCTGTCCGACGCTGAACTGCGCCTCGCCCACGCTCAACTAGTCGGCTGGCTTCAAGGACTCCTCAAGACAACCCGGACTTCCTTATCCGAGCCACACGCCATCGCGGCGAACGATTCCAAGACCGTCCAAACCGCATCACATCACTTCGATCGACGTCACGTCGAGCCATGCAGCCCAGCCAAACTACTGCCCGATGACAGTGCATCCAGCGAGGACAACCCAGCAATCCGATCAGCACGCCAGACACTGCTCACCGCCATTACCGAACGCATCACACAACAACGCCTCACTGCAGCTCAAGCAGCCGTTGTACTGCATCTCACCGGTCCGAGGGTCACCCAACTACTCCAAGCCAACATCACCGAATTCACCCTCGACGAACTTGTCAACCTGCTCCCCGCCCTCGACCTCATCCTTCAGGTAGTACCCGCATCGGAACGGGAGGTAAGGAGCAGCGTGTGACCAAGAAGCAAAGCGACCACGCGTCAGGCGAAGCCACCGCGGTCACGTATGCCTTGCGAACCAACGTCTTTGAACCCGACGCCCCGGACACCGCGCGCTCACAACGCGCAGATTCTGGGATCCACGAGTTAGCCAGCGGGTCAGCAGTGCTTGTGGTCAAGCGCGGCCCCAACGCGGGATCGCGATTCGCCCTGGATCAAGCAGTTACATCCGCCGGCCGACACCCCCACAGCGATATCTTCTGCGATGACATCACCGTCAGCCGCCGACACGCCGAGTTCCGTTGCCAGAACGGTGAATTCCAGGTCGTCGACGTCGGCAGCCTCCACGGCACCTACGTCAACCATCAGCCGGCGCAATCAGCAGTCCTAGCCCACGGCGACGAAATCCAGATAGGCAAGTTCTGCCTGATCTTTCTTACCGAGCCCTCCTCCCAACGTGACCAGAGGTCGGCAGCTGCGAGTGACACAGCATCCTTGCATTCTCCGCCTGCTTGACGGCACCCAGCTCTGCCAGGGCGCGCAAAGAAGTTCGAATTCAATGAGTTGGATGAACACAACGGCGATTGAGCCGATGCATCGATCCCTCGCTGAAGCCGGGCCTGAGAGCCAGTCTTCTACGTGGATTAGCCTCAGCGATTGCAGCGTGGCTGGGGCATGCGAGCGCAGCGTTCACGCTATCGGTCTATGCGCATAGCCAAGACGATGCCCTAAAGGCGGCCGCAAGCAGTTCTGGACGAGTTGTGACAACTCATGAGACCGGAGCGGGCTCCAAGCCCAAGCGGAAGCTCCGAACCGTCTCTACCTCGATATATAACGTGCCCCCAGTCGGACTCGAACCGACACTTGGCGGATTTTAAGTCGGACCG
>JAOPUT010000015.1 GCA_025963385.1 Mycobacterium sp. | reverse complement strand
CCGGGAGCCGCCCGTGGGTGGCGGTGGTGAAAGGCGGGTACTCGGCCCCGATGTCTCGAACCGATCAGCGCGATCTCGGCGACTCCGACAGCCCGATCGAAGACGAGCTCGAGGACGCGTTCAACCGGATGATCGGCGAGGGCACCCAACGGCTGCATCGCCCGTGGCGCGAGGTGCTCACCACCGGCTTCTTCGGCGGCACCGAGGTGGCGCTTGGCGTGTTGGCGTATCTGTCGGTGCTTGCCGCGACGCACAACCCGCTGCTCGCGGGCCTGGCGTTCTCCGTCGGCTTCCTCGCATTGCTGCTCGGGCGCAGCGAGCTGTTCACCGAGGGCTTCCTGATACCGGTCACCACCGTGGTCGCTAAGCGGGCCAGTCTGCGTCAGCTGCTGAAGTTGTGGAGCGGCACGCTGGTGGCGAACCTCGCCGGTGGCTGGCTCGTCATGTGGCTGATCATGACGGGGTTCCCGAAGTTGCATGCGCAGACGGTCGAGTCGGCGCGGCACTTCATCGAGGCGCCGCTCGGCCCGGAGTCGTTGGCGCTGGGGGTCCTCGGCGGAATGGTCATCACGTTGATGACCCGGATGCAACACGGCACGGATTCGATGCCGGGCAAGATCGCCGCCGCGATTGCGGGTGCCTTCCTGTTGGCCGGGCTACAGATGTTCCACTCGATCCTTGACTCGTTGCTCATCTTCGGCGCGCTGATCACTGGGAACGCCCCGTTCGGCTATCTCGACTGGCTTGCCTGGTTCGCGTACACCGCGCCGGCGAACGTCGTCGGCGGCCTGGCGCTGGTGACGCTGCTACGTCTCATCCGGAGCAAGGATCGGTTGCAGGATGAGCGCGAGGACGCGGAGTCGTGACGGCGGTCGGTGCCATTTCGTTACCCTGTCTAAGGAATAGGCCCTACGTGCGGCGGTTATACGACATCGACGCGTACGAGACATCGATCAAGGACGACATATGACGGCAACGATGACCGGTCCACCGGAACCGGCACCGCCGACGACGCCCGCCCCGGTGGAAGGGCGCAAGCGCAACCTGATCTTCACGGCGGTGTTGCTCGGCATGCTGCTGGCCGCCCTGGACCAGACGATCGTGGCGACGGCGCTGCCGACCGTGGTGGCCGATCTCGGTGGCGCAGGCCACCAGGCGTGGGTGGTGACGAGTTACCTGCTGGCCTCGACGGTCGTGACGGCAATCGTCGGCAAGCTGGGCGACCTGCTCGGCCGCAAGACCGTGTTCATCGCGGCGGTGCTGTTCTTCATGCTCGGCTCGGTGCTCTGCGGTCTGGCCGGATCGCTGCCCATGCTCGTCGCGGCACGCGCGCTGCAGGGCATCGGCGGCGGAGCCATCATGGTCACCGCGACCGCCGTCATCGGCGAGGTCATCCCGCTACGCGAACGGGGCAAGTACCAGGGCGCCCTCGGCGCGGTCTTCGGCGTCACCACGGTGATTGGGCCGCTGCTCGGTGGATTCTTCACCGACAACCTGAGCTGGCGCTGGGCCTTCTGGATCAACGTGCCCGTCGCGATCGTCGTCCTCGCGGTCGCCATCGTCGCGATCCCCAGTCTCGGCAGGACGGCGCGCCCGGTCATCGACTACGCGGGCATCGTGCTCGTCGGCCTGGGCGCCACCGGACTCACGCTGGCCACCAGCTGGGGCGGTAGCACCTACGCGTGGGGCTCGCCGATGATCATCGGGCTGTTCGCCGGGTCGCTGGTGGCGATCGCCGCCTTCGTCGCCGTGGAACTGCGGGCGAAGGAACCGATCCTGCCGATGCGCCTGTTCCGCGAACCAGTCTTCGCGGTGTGCTGCGCGCTGTCGTTCGTGGTCGGTTTCGCGATGCTCGGCGCGTTGACGTTCCTGCCGACGTTCATGCAGTTCGTCGACGGCGTCTCGGCCACCACCTCGGGCTTGCACACATTGCCGATGGTGGTCGGCCTGCTGGCGATGTCGATGAGCAGCGGTGTGATCGTCGGCCGCACCGGCAAGTACAAGCTCTTTCCCGTGCTGGGCACCGCGGTGATGGCGCTGGGGTTCGTCCTGCTATCGCGGATGGGTCCCGACACGTCCACCCTGGAGCAGTCGATCTACCTCGTCGTGCTGGGTGCGGGCATCGGCATGTGCATGCAGGTGCTGGTGCTGATCGTGCAGAACACCGTCGACTTCGCCGATCTCGGCGTCGCGACCTCCGGAGTGACGTTCTTCCGGACCATCGGCAGCTCGTTCGGCGCGGCGGTGTTCGGGTCGCTGTTCAACAACTTCCTGACCGACCCACTATCCGACGCCATCAAGAAGAGCGGCGCGCCACCGGCGGCCGCGCAGTCACCCGACGCGCTGCACGCGTTGTCGCCGGAGATGGCGGCGCCGATCGCGTCGGCCTACGCCGACGCCCTCGATCAGGTGTTCCTCTATGCCGCCCCGGTCGCCATCGTCGGGTTCATTCTGGCGTTGATGCTCAAGCAGGTTCCGTTGCGCAGCAACGACGTCAGCATCGCCGCCGACATGGGCGAGGGCTTCGCGATGCCGACGACCGACTCGCCCGACCAGCTGCTGGAGAACGCCGTCGGCCGGTTGATCAAGCAGGGTTCGGGCATGCAGCTGCGCGCCATCGCGGAGCGTCCGGGGAACAAGCTGGACATCAGCCGGTTGTGGGCGCTGCTGCAGGTGTACCGCTTCGGGCAGGCCAATGGGCAGGCCAGGATCAGCGACATCGCCGAACACGTACGCGTGCCTCGCGAGATCCTCGAGCCCGCCTTCGACCGGCTGGCCCTCACCGGTTACGCCCAACGCACCCGGGACCAGTTCTGGCTCACCCCGGCCGGTGCCCGCGAGGTCGAGCTGGTGCGTGCGGACACGCTGGAGTGGCTCACCAGCGGTCTCGCCCAGTCCTCCGGCCTTCAGGTCCGGCCGGACCGGGTCGAGGTCAGGAAGGCGTTGGACAAGATCACGCAAGACGTTCTGGTGCAACGGGATTGGACCGACGACGCGACACAGGCGATGCAGATGCGTCCACCGCGCCGGGCCGTCCCGCCGCGGCGGCGACCGCCGCCACCGCCTGCGCGTCCCGTCGCGCCGCAACAGCAGCGGCCGCCGCTACGCGCGCCTCGGGCGCCCGAGCCGCCGACCGCTCCCATCCGGCCGCCGTACCCGCCACCGCCGCCGAGGGGTCCGCGACCGCCAGGACGTTAGTTGGTGACGGGTGCCGGAGCGATGCGGTCCACCGCGTAGCTCGCCGCCTGCCCGGTCATGCCGTTGAAGCCGTATGACACGTGCGCGATGCCGGGCTGCCCATTGGGGGTGCCGTCGCAGATGGCGTCGCCCGGCGCGCACAGCTCTAGGAGCTTGGACGTGTAGTTCGGTCCGATGACCAGTTCGGGGGCGTTGTAGGACTGCAGGAACTGGGGCGACGGCGTGCCGAACAGCGTCACGGCGGCGACGTGGTCGGCCACGCTGGCCGGGAGAGGGGCGGGCGCCGCTGAGGCGGGCACGCCGGCGGGAGCGTGGTCGGCGGTGGCGTAGCCGGCGACGATCGCGCCCTGGGAGTAGCCGCCGAGCACGATCTTGGTGCCCGGGCAGGTGGCGGCCGTGGCCTGCACGTGCGCGCCCGCGTCCTTCACGCCGTCGATGACGGTGGCGGCGAAGGCTTCGCGGTTGTCGAAGTCGCTGCTGGCCGCGTAGTTGACGGGGTAGACGTCGAGGGTCCGCGGGCCGAGCTGGGCGCGGAGGGCGTCGACGTACGACTGGCCGACTCCGCCGACGCCGGGCGCCTCACCGGTGCCTCGCGCGAAGACGAGCTCGACGTCGGGGCAGGGCGGCGCGGCCGAGGCAGTCGGCATGGACGTCACGCCGACGATCGCTCCGGCGGAGACGGCGGCCGCGGCGAGCAGTCGTGAGAGGTGTTGGATTGTCATAAAGTTCCTAACGTCGATGAAGCCTTGGGGTCTGGGCCGATCACCCCACACGGTCGACCTACCCGGGTGTTTGCCGACCAAACCCTTCGGCGGCTGGGCCGTCAGTTGTTGCCCACGGGTGGGGTGGGGGATGCCCGCCGGGTGGCGAGCCAATCGCGGCTGGCGGGCTCGTCATTCTCTTGTCACGAATTACCTCGTGGATCAGCCGAGCAGCTTGTCGCACGTGATCGGCAGGTCGCGCACGCGGATGCCGGTGGCGTGGTGCACGGCATTGGCTACGGCTGCGGCGGCCCCCACGATGCCGATCTCGCCTGCGCCGCGCGACCCCATCGGATTGGCGTGCTCGTCGAGGTCGTCGAGCGCGATGGCCTCGATCTCGGGGATGTCGGCATGGCTGCTGATGTGGTAGTTCGCGAAGTCCTGCGTGACGATGTGGCCGAAGCGGTGATCGCGGACGCTCTCCTCGTGCAACGCCATCGACAGACCCATGGTCATGCCGCCGATGAACTGCGAGCGCAGCGTCATCGGATTGATCACCCGTCCCACCGAGAAGACGCCGAGCATGCGGGACACGCGCGGCTCGCCGGTGTAGCGGTTGACCCGGACCTCGGCGAAGTGCGCCCCGAACGAGTACATGCCGTACTCCTCGGCCTCGTCGTTCTCGGGGGCCTCGGTGGTGGTGGCGGCGCCGACGGGCGGGTGGTCGCCGTGTTCCTTCCGAAAGGCTTGGGCGGCAGCCACGATGGTGCTGCCCCATGAGCTGGTGCCCGACGACCCGCCAGCCACCGACGCGGACGGCAGATCGCTGTCGCCGATCTGCAGGTCGACGGCGTCCACGTCGCAGCCAAGGGCGTCGGCGGCGATCTGCGTCAGCGAGGTCCAGGCGCCGGTGCCGATGTCGACCGCCCCGATCTCGACGAGGTAGCGACCGGCCTCGTCATGGGCGATGCGGGCGGCGTTGCCGGGCATGATCGTCGCGGGATACACCGCCGAGGCGACGCCGGTACCGACCAGCCATTCGCCGTCGGTCCTCGGTTGTCTTGTCGCCCAGCCGAATCGGTCGGCGCCGGTGCGCAGGCAATCGACGAGGCGACGGTTGGACCAGGGGCTGCCGGTCTCCGGGTCGACGTCGGGCTCGTTGCGGATCCGCAACTCGATGGGGTCGACGTCGCAGGCTATGGCGAGTTCGTCCATCGCCACTTCGAGGGCGAACATGCCGGGGCACTCGCCGGGGGCGCGCATCCAGAACGGCACGGCCACGTCGAGTACGGCGAGGCGGTGCGATGTCTTACGCGTGGCCGAGGCGTACATCATGCGTGCCGCGGTGGCGGTCTGCTCGGCGTATTCCTTGACGGTGGTGGACTGTTCGACCACCTCGTGGCTGATGGCGGTGAGCGTGCCGTCGCGGTCGGCGCCGAGCCGCAGGTGCTGGATGGTCGGTGTGCGGTAGCCGACGAAGGCGAACATCTGCTGGCGGGTGAGCGCCAGTTTCACGGGTCGACCGGGGACGCGCTGCGCGGCCATCACCGCGAGCACGTTGTGCGAGTGCGGTGCCCCCTTGGATCCGAAGCCGCCGCCGACGTTCTTGGCGACCACGCGGATCTGGTCTTCCTCGAGGCCGAAGGTCGTGGCCAGGGTCTGGCGGACGGCGTGCACGCCCTGGGTGGAGTCGTACAGCGTCAGTTGAGGCCCGTCCGGTTCCCAGATGGCAATGGTGGCATGGGGTTCCATCGGGCTGTTGTGCTCGTGCGGCGTGGTGTAGACCTGGTCGACGGTGATGGCGGCGTCGCGCAGGGCCGCCTCGACGTCGCCGTCTTCGGTGTCGGTCTCGAAGCCCGCGTTAACCTGCTCGGGCTTGTAGAGGGTCGGGTGGTCGACGCGGAGCTTGGTGTCGTGCTCGGCTTCCTCGTACTCGACGCGGACGAGACCAGCAGCGTGCCTGGCGGTTTCGGCGCTGTCGGCGATGACGCCGCCGATGAGCTGGCCGCGGTAGTGCACCTGGTCGTCCTGCAGGACGGCGAGGTCACCGTCGTCAGTGTTGGCGAGCGTCGGTGCGTCGAAGGCGGTGAAGATGGCCTCGACCCCGTCCAGGGCTTCGGCCGCGGTCGTGTCGATGTTCGTGATGCGGCCCTTGGCGATGGCGGCCTGCAGCGGGTACAGGTACAGCGGGGCGTCGACCGGATACTCGAAGGCGTAGGTGGCGGTGCCGGTGACCTTGGCGGGTCCGTCGATCCGGGCCAGCGGGGTGCCCATGACGCGGTGTTCGATCGTGGTCATCACTGGTGTCCTTCGACGAGGGAGTTCAGGGTGGCGACGATGGCGCGCTTGGTGATCTCGACCTTGAACTCGTTGCCGCTCAGCGGTTCTGCGTGTTGGAGTTCAGCGTCGGCCGCAGCGGCGAAGGTGTCCTCGGTGGCGGATTGGCCTCTTAGTGCGTCCTCGGCGTGGGTGGCGCGCCACGGTTTGTGGGCGACGCCGCCGAGTGCGATGCGGGCTTCCTCGATGATGTCGCCGTCGAGCACTAGTTCGGCGGCGACGGAGGTGAGCGCGAAGGCGTAGGACGCGCGGTCGCGGACCTTGCGGTAGGTGGAGCGGGCGCCGTCGGGCGGTGGTGGGATCTCCACTGCCGTGATGAGGGCGCCGCGGGGCAGGTTGGTGT
>JAOPUT010000011.1 GCA_025963385.1 Mycobacterium sp. | reverse complement strand
GTCGTGCTGCCGCTTCCACCGTCGCGGGTGAAGATGAGCGTGGCGCCGACGCTGATTCCGATCACCAAGAGAACGGCGACCGCGATCAACAGCCACTTCAGGCTGTTGCCCTTCTGCGGCGAGGGCGGAGCAGGCTGCGACGACCACCCACCCTGCTGCCATCCCGGCGGCGGGGGCTGCTGAGGGTTGTATCCAGGCTGACCGTATGGCTGGCCCTGGTTGGGCGGCGGCCCGGGTTGGTGCGGCGGCTGCCATCCACCCTGGGGAGGCATGCTCATGCGTGCCCACCCGTGGCTGGCAAATGCATTTCCGCACCCCCGCAAGATCCGCTATTCACGCACCGAAGTTTACCGACGCACTTACTCAATGAGCCTAGGACAGGAATCGCCGCATTCCACGCACTAATTCTCCGGGTACGCCAGATCGAAGACGATCGACGAGCTACCCAACCAGCATCACCACGGCAACGGCGATCACCACGACCACGACCAGCCCGATCGCCACCAGGAGCCAGCGATTGTCGTCCGTCACTGGCGCCGGGTCGTCGTGGTGCGTCCACGTACCCTGCTCCCACCCCGGTGGTGGGGGCTGCTGCTTGGGGTGGAACTCCGTCGGATCGAACGGCTGGCCGTAGGGCCGCCCCTGATCGGCAGGCGTGAAGTCCCACTGCTGCGGTGAGGACCATCCGTCTTGTGAAGATGTGCTCATCCGCGCGTTCCTCCAGCTAACCAATACATTCCTGCGCCCCCACGGCAATCACCAGTGGCGCAGCGCATTACCGATGTGCGCACGTCATCACCGTAAATGAAAGTCCAGCCGCCCCGTGCACCAAATCACCCGAATCTCGCTACCCCTCCGTTGCCAAGCACGCCGAGTCGATGGCACCCGTCACGGCGGATGCCGCTCGGGTAAGCGAACCGTCGGCCGGCGTGTAGGTCGGCAGTGCCGCTGCGAATGCCCGCCGGTACTGCGCGGCCAGCGTCGCGAAGTCCTGGAAGACACCGTTCGACGTCCCCTTGGCGAGGCCCTCGGCCTCGTCGGAGAACGAGACCATCAGCGGCGCCACCGCGTCGTTGATGCTCTTCTGCGCCGGACTCCACTGCGCGGCCGGAACCGTCTGGTTGGTGCCCCGCCACGGTGCGAACGCGGTCGTGTACTTCGCCACCAGCGCCTGCCACTGCGTGCACACGGGATCGGTGGGGGCCTGGAAGAACTGCGTCGGCGGTCCTGTCGTTGCGCTTGGTGCCGTCGGATCAGCCGCTGCGGGAATCAGACTCGCCCGTGCCGCCGCGGAACCGTTCGAGATGGCCTCGCAGATCGACGTCAGCGCTTGGGCGGTCGACGTGGCGACCTGCGCCAGGTTGTCGTTGGCGGGCACGTAGTCGTCGATGCTGTCCGCATACGCGGTGAGGTACGCGGTCGTCTGCCCGTAGAGCTCGCGCACCACCCGGTGCGGCGTCTGCTTCGCCAACGCCGTGGTCTGGTCCGCGGCCGAACGCATTGCCAGGGCGACCGCGTCGTAGGTGGCCTTCTGGCTCGCGGTCCACGCAGAGGCGGGCATCGACGGATCGCGCTCGGCCCACCCGTTCTGCTCGGCTGCGGTCAGCGTGTCGTTGGTTCCCGTCCACGCCGTGCAGGTCGGTTCCGCGGTGATGATCCCGACCGGACCGGTGTCGGCCGCACTGGCGAAGTCGGCGGGGTTCGGCGCCGAGCTCGGATTGGCGGCGCCTGCCCCGGGAGTCCTCGACTGCGAGCCGGACGCGGCCTCGGATCCACTGGAGGTATCACGGGTGAAATACACGGTCGCGCCGACGATCACGCCGAGCACCGCAATTAGTGCCACGGCGATGATGGCCCACTGCGGGGGGCCGCCCGATTTGGGCGTGGACGCCCACGGCTGCTGCGGGCCCCATGTGGGTGGCCCGAGGGAATCCGACGGCTCGTTCATCCAGTCCAGCTCCGTGCACTAGTAGTTGGTGTCATTGAGTTCCGACGTGATCTCAGCGACTGCGGAATCGATGCGCTCCCGGTCTGCCTCCATCGATTCCGACGCGGTGGCACCCGCATTCTGCAGGGCTTCGTTGACCCTCGCCGCGACGGTGTCGGCGCCGAGTCGCAACAAGCCATCTTCGATGAAGACGTCCGTCAGCCACTGGTGACCGTTCAGGGTCACCTCCACCGTCTCGGCTTCGTCTGTGGCAGTGAAGGATTCGCCTGCCATCTTGTCCAGCTGCTCATCCATCAGCGACTGCAGCCGCTGAGCCTGCTTCAGGACGGCCGCCACCTGGGGGTGCATGTCCTCGGTCACGTCGAGGCCTTGGGATCCTGGATGGTACGACGCTTGCGTGCACCGATCACCTCTTCGGTGTATTCACGGTCCTCGACGTACAGGGACTCGTCGGGGGAAAGGCTCGGCGTGCGGCGCTTCTCCTTGCCGCTCTGGGCTTGGCCACCGGGGGGGACGCCCATGCCGCCACCCATCGCGCCGCCGGCGCCACTGGACGCTGCCGGAGCCGCGCCAGGACCACCGGCGCCACCGGGTCCTGGTCCAACGGATACGCCACCGACGTTGGGCTGCAGGGGTATTGGTCCTGAACCCCCGCCTGCTCCACCGCCGGATCCGCCGCCCGCACCGCCGGCATCTGCAGCCGCCGGGTGCAGACTCGGGTCGTCGGACAAGGGGGTCATGTCCTGGGACCCGCCACCCGGCAGGCTGGGCGCACCGCCGGTCGGTGAGCCGCTCCCGGACGACGACCCGCTACCGCCCGACGGAGAACCGCCGCCCGAACCCGGGCCTGCACCGGACGGGGATTCCTTCGATGCCTGCTCGGCCGACATCGGAGACACACTCGTCGAGGGAGTCTGTGGCGTCGACGGCGTGCCACCGATTGGCTGTCCGCCGCCACCACCTCCGGCGCCCCCACTCGCTGCAGGGGTCTCCGTCCCCTGAGGCGGATGGTTGTCCTTCCAGTCCGAAGGTAGTTGTCGCGGATCGCCGTTCGTCGTCACCGGGGCGCTCGGCGTCCCCACCGGTGGAGGTGGCCGGTCCACCGTCACCCGGTCGACCGCCGCTGCGACCGTGTACTCGTCCTGGATGTCCTCTGACTGCTTGACGAGCGCCGCCATCGTGTCCATGTCGCTCTGGGTGGCGTTGGCGATGTTGGCTTCCAACGCCTTGTATTGCGTGTAGACCGGATTGTGCTTGCCGACGGCGTCCAGGTGGGCGTCGACGATCTTCTGCGCCTCGCGCGCCAGCGCCTGCCACTTCTGGCCGAGCTGCGTGATCCAGTTGCCGTAGTCGAAGAACTTGCCGTACGCCTCGTCGGCGGCGGCACCCTCCCAGTTGACGATCGGCGCGATGAACGTGGCACCCGCCCGCTGGAGGTCGACTCCGTTGGCGTCCCACCTGTTGCGCGCATCTGTCAGCGACGCACCGTGGTCGCCGCTACCGAGCGCGTCCTGCGCGAGGTCGATGAACACGTAGCCGCCGCTGCTGCTCCTGGAGGGAGATGCCAACGGGGAGGGCGCCTTTGGCTCGGGCGTACCGCTCCCTGCGGGCGTGACCGGGCCAGGGGCAGGGGCGCCGGTGTCCAGGCTTTGCCGCGCGGCGGCGTCGTATTCGTCATAGGCCTTCGCGACCGAGTTCAACGTGTCGGCGAGCCGCTGCTGCTCGGTCTTGGCGAAGGCTTGGTTGTCCGCCAGGTACCTGGCGTTGGCCGCGAGGTGCTCCATGGTGCGCTTGGTGTGCGGAAGGCTGTCCGGCGCTTGGATGTCCGCTTCGAGCCCTGCGGGATCGGCGAAGTGAACGTTCTCGACCTGCCTCGCCTTGGCGCGCAGGTCCGCCGTGTCGACCTTCAAGCCGTCGCCCATGCGTCCTCCTCACACCTCGTCCGGAACGGCCGTCATTGTTCCAGCGCCATCTGGTAGCGACTTTCCTCGCGGGGATTGATCAGCCTGATCGGGAGCTGGCGGTGGCGAGGGGTATCGATGAAGTTGTGCCGCAGCACCACTCGGCCGACACCGGGATGCGGTCCGAGGTAAGTGGTCGAGTTGGGCCAGGCGATCTTGGCCACGTTTCCGACGCGGGCGTTGATGATGCCCGCGAAGTCCGTGAACTGCGGGCCGAGCGTGATGACGGCACCGGCTGCGGCGGAACGGATCACGAACTGCGTGAACAGTCGGGCGTCACCCAGGTTGATGCTGACGTCGACGTCGTCGAACGGCATGTACACCGGATAGCGATCGGCGGTCTCGCCGACCAGGACTCCTGCTGATCCGATCGGCAGTTCGTAGTGCCGGTCGGTCGTGGGGCTCTCCCCGTGCAGCGCCGCCCGCTGACCGCCGAACAGGCAGGAGAAGCCACGTGGGGTGGAGGGAATCGCCAACGTCGTCAGCAGGACGGTCGTCGTCGGCGCGGTGCCAGGGCGCACCCGCATGCGCGTGATGGTGTGATCGGCGCGGGCAGACCACCAGACGTCCGGGCCGCCAGGGGCGGTGTACGCAGCCGTGAACGTGCTGCGCCCCTTGATCGATGACCACGACTCGCGTTCGAAGCTGATCTCGGTGGCCCGGTCGAAGTCGTCGAAGCTGCGCGCACATCGCGCGTCGATTCCGTTGCTGGCCAGGTGATCTGCGATCCGGGTCGTCGAAGCCACCAGGTAGCGTGCCAACCCGGCGACTCCTGCCTCCCGTCGCAGCGCGGACCTACGCGTCTCTTCTGGCTTGGCGCGCAACACGATCCAGGTCCGTCGGTTGGCCGGTGCCGGGTACGGACCGACGACCTGCTCGTAGAGGGCGACGAGACTCGACGGCGCCGTCCTACCGACCCGATACCCGGCCGACACGACGTCGGCATCGAGGTCGGGGCAGTACGTCGCGATGAGCTTCTCGACGAGTGCGGTGTCCAGCACGTCGTCGGTGAACGCCTCGCCGGACACGATGACCGTTGGTGTGAACGGCCGCGCCACCAGTTCGATGAGGGACACCAGGTGCTCACCCTGCCAACGGACGGCGACGTGGTCGCCAGGCATCACGGTCGCGCCGACCGCCGGTTCGGACGGCGCCGCCGGAGCCACCTGGTGCCGTCGCCGCCAGGAGAACACCGCCGCGATCCAGCCCGTGGCGCGGCGACCACGCATCGTGAGTGTCGTTGCGATCGCGATCAATACGGCCAGCGTGATGCCCACCCACATCAGGCCGACGTGGATGAAGAAGACCACGCAGGCCGGAATCAGCACGGCCGCCCAGAGGAGGTGGCCCGTCGTGATCCGGACGCCGAAGATCGACAGCAGCTTCGTCATCGGCGCCTCAGTGCCCGCCGAGCGAGCGCGAAGATGCCAAGGGTCGCTGCGAGGGTGATGCCGCTGACGACCACGATCGTGATGGGGCCGCGGTCCGGCGGTGGGACGAAGACGGGCGCCGGAAGCTGCTGCACCTTGTACGACACCGTCTTGGGGCCGGGCGGGACGTCCCACGTGAGCGCGGCGACGGGATCGATCACGCCGGCGCCGACGTAGTTGTCGACACCGCCGCCGGGATGCCTTGCCGTGGCGGTGATCCGGTACATGATCTGGGCGGGCGTCAGATCCGGGAACCGTTGCCGCAGCATCGCCGCCAGACCCGAGACGTAGGCGGCGGCGAACGAGGTGCCGTTGATCGAGATCGGACCGTCCTGGCCCTGCAGGGCGTTGACCGGGGTGCCGTCGTAACCCAGCGCGATGATGTTCTCCGCAGGTGCGGCGGCCCCGACCCACGGCCCGGACATCGAGAACGTGCTGGGCTGACCGGTCTGGCCGATACCGCCGACGGTGAGCACTAGAGGCGAGTACCACGCGGGCGAGACGATGGTCTGAACCTGCCGCCAACCGCGCGGGTCTGCGGGGACCGACGCGTCGGGTGCAGGGTTCTGCGTGCATTCGGCCCCGGTGTTGCCCGCCGCGACGACGATGACGACGCCCTTGGCGTTGACCGCGTACTCGATGGCGGCGCCGAGGCTCTTCTCGTCGATTGGTCGCGTGATCTTGTAGCAGGCGGCTTCGCTGATGTTGATGACCTGAGCGCCCAGGTTGGCGGCGTGCACGATCGCTCGGGCGAGGCTGCGCAAGGACCCAGCGGTCGGCGTGGTGTTGGGGTCGTTGGGATCCATGCGTGCGCCAACGGGCTGGTAGTTGTCCGACGTTTGGCGCAGCGACAGGATGCGGGCGTCGGGGGCGACGCCGATGAACCCGTCGGTTGGGGTGGGGCGGCCGGCGATGATCGACGCGGTCAGCGTGCCGTGCGAATCGCAGTCGTTCATGCCGTCGCCCGCCTTGTCGACGAAGTCGCCACCGGGCAGTGCGGGTACACGCGGCGAGCCGTTCACGCCGGTGTCGATGACGGCGACGGTTATCCCGGCGCCGGTTGCGAACTTCTGGGCGTCGGCCAGCCGCAGGTAGTCGTTGGGCCACGGCTTGTCGGCGTAGTTGGCGCCGGGAAGGCTGATCGGTGCCGAGCAGGCGCGGCGTAGCTCGGTGGGCGTGTCCGGACCCGTCTGGTCAGGTGGCAAAGCCGTGGGGTCGATGGCGGGTGGTTCGATCGCGAAGGCCGGAGGCGCACCGAACACGGTCAGGAACAGCGCGGCGACGACCATGACGAGGCGACGCGTCAAGAGTCATCCCTTCGTCCCCGAACCGATCCCCGCCTGTGCTGCGGCATCCATAGCAAAGCAAAAGCCGCCCGGTGGGCGGCACATCCCCTCACGTCAAGCCCCCTGACCACGTGCACTCCGCAATCCTACGGTGCTGTACGACTGGCCCATGCACCTTTCTGGACGAGCTCAGGGGAGGCGCAGGTAGCGCCTCCCCCGAGTCGAACGTGCTGCTCGTCGATGCGGCTAGCTAGGCATCCAGGTCCTTCTGGATGAGCTCCGCGACGGTGCTCAGCGCGGTCTCGTCGTCCGAGGCGACCGTGACCTGTGCGCCGTTGCCAGCGC
>JAOPUT010000010.1 GCA_025963385.1 Mycobacterium sp. | reverse complement strand
AGCGGACGACGTGACCCTTCTTGGTCTCGTAGTCGTGGTCGTCGATCTTGGGTCGCAGCTTCTGTTCCTTGACGACGGTCTGCTGCTGGTTCTTGCGAGACTCGCGCTCCTTGAGTGCCGTCTCGTACTTGAACTTGCCGTAGTCCATGATCTTGCAGACCGGGGGCTTCGCAGCCGGAGCAACTTCGACGAGGTCGAGATCGGCATCCGCGGCGACGCGGAGTGCATCTTCGATGCGCACGATGCCTACCTGCTCACCGTTCGGTCCGATCAAACGGACTTCAGGTACACGTATGCGCTCGTTGATGCGGGTCTCAGTGCTGATGGGGCCTCCTATGTAGTCTTCGAGGAGTCCACGTCATCAGCCTTCTGCCCAATAGAGCAGAAAGGCCCTGCATACGCAGGGCCCGATGCCGACCGATCACGACTCGCGTCGCCTGCGCAAATACGCAGAACACACACCTGACGGTGTCTGTGACCGGACCGCTGAACCTGGTTGGTCAACGGTGGGAGCGGGACTCCACTTGCTGTCCTGGCGTACGCCGGGACGGTCGCGCGTGCCAGTCTAGCAGGCATGACCGAGGTTCCTGCACAACCCGAATTCACGGCTCCGCCGTCCGTCCGCGAGCTCGCCGAGATTCCCGCCGTCGAGGTGATCACCAGGGCGGCCGTGATGTTGATGAGCGCGGCCGCCGAGAAGCTGGGACTGTCCGAGGACGATCCCGACGAAGCCCCGCACCGCGATCTGGACGAAGCCCGCAGGCTGATCACCGCCTTGGCCGGGCTGGTGAAGGCTTCCGCAGAGTACCTCGGACCGCACGCCGGCCCGGTCCGCGACGGCCTGAAGCAGCTGCAGCTGGCGTTCCGTGAGGCCTCCGCGTTCCCCGACGAACCGGGCCAGGGCCCAGGCGAGAAGTACACCGGGCCGGTCTGGTAGCGGTTTTCGTTTGCTCCACGCCGCGGCACTCCCAACCATTTCGCGGCAAGAGCGAATATCCTCGCGGCCTATGACGCTGACTACGCCGAAGCAGCATCGAACGTCGACGTTCCGGTGGGTGCCTGCTGCCGCGGGCTGGCTCGTCGGGATCATCGCGACGCTGTCGCTGATCGCCAGCATCTCCCCGCTGGTGCGGTGGGTCATCAGGGTGCCGCGCGAGTGGGTCAACGACTACATCTTCAACTTTCCCGACACCAGCTTCGCGTGGGCCTTCGTCCTTGCCCTGCTCGCCGCCGCGCTGGCCGCCCGCAAGAGCGTCGCCTGGTGGATTCTCATCCTCTACATGGTCGCCGCGATCGGCTGGAACATCGGCGATATCTCCACCGGGCCCGAATCGGTCATGGAGGACATCGGCGAGGTCATCGGACTCGGCTTCCACGTGGCGGCGATCGCCTTCCTGGTGCTGGCCCGCAAGGAGTTCTGGGCCAAGGTCCGGCGTGGCGCGCTGATCAAGGCCGCCGCGGCCCTCGCCGCGGGGATGGCGGTCGGGATCCTGATCGGCTGGGGCCTGCTGGAGATGTTCCCAGGCACCCTCGACCACGACGAGCGGCTGCCGTACGCGGCCAACAGGGTGGTCGTGTTCGCCGGGGTCGACGCCGATGCCTTCTCCGGCCACCATCCGCACGTCTTCGTCAATGCGCTCCTCGGCCTGTTCGGCGCCCTGGCGCTCATGGTGGCGGCCGTCGTGCTGTTCCAGTCGCAGCGAGCCGAGAACGCGCTGACCGGTGAGGACGAGTCCGCCATCCGCGGAATGCTCGAGGTGTGGGGCAAGAACGATTCGCTGGGGTACTTCGCCACCCGTCGCGACAAGTCGGTGGTGTTCGCTCCGAACGGGCGTGCTGCCATCACCTACCGCGTGGAGGTCGGCGTCTGCCTCGCCAGTGGCGACCCCCTCGGCGACCCCCGCTCCTGGCCCGCCGCCATCGGCGCCTGGCTCACCCTCTGCCAGTCCTACGGGTGGGCGCCAGGCGTGATGGGTGCGAGCGCCGCCGCGGCACAGGCGTTCCGGGAAGCCGGCCTCAACGCACTCGAACTCGGCGACGAGGCGATCCTGTATCCGGACAGGTTCAAGCTGTCGGGGCCCGACATGAAGCCGGTGCGCCAGGCCGTCACCCGCGCCAGGCGCGCGGGCCTCACGGTGCGCATCCGCCGCCACCGGGACCTGACCCCCGACGAGATGGCCATGGCCATCAAGCGCGCCGACGAGTGGCGTGACACCGAGACCGAGCGCGGCTTCTCGATGGCTCTCGGTCGGCTCGGCGATCCCGCCGACGGCGACTGCATGTTGGTCGAGGCAGTCGACGAACAGCAGACGGTCGTGGCCATGCTGTCTCTCGCGCCGTGGGGCACCAACGGGGTGTCGCTGGACCTGATGCGCCGCTCCCCCAACTCGCCCAACGGCACCAACGAGTTGATGGTCAGCGAACTCTGCCTGCAGGGCGAAGACATCGGCATCGCCCGGATCTCATTGAACTTCGCCATGTTCCGTTCGGCGTTCGAGGAGGGTGCACAACTCGGCGCGGGTCCGGTCGCGCGGCTGTGGCGTGCCCTGCTGGTGTTCTTCTCGCGATGGTGGCAGCTCGAGACGCTGTACCGATCGAACATGAAGTACATGCCCGAATGGGTGCCACGGTTCGCGTGCTACGAGGACGCCCGCCTGATCCCGCGGGTCGGCATCGCCTCGGTGATCGCCGAGGGCTTCCTGGTGCTTCCGTTCAGCAGGCGCGCCGAACAGCATACGGGACAACATATTTCGGCGCCCGAGACGCTGGTGAGCTCCGGCAGGCTCCAGCACGACGGTAGTGCCCCCGACCTCAGCGGGCTCGAACTCGACGGGCCGGACGACGAGGTGGTGCACCGGCTGCCCGAACAGGTCCGAGTTCGGATGGCCAAGCTGAAGGCGCTGCAGGACAAGGGCATCGATGCCTACCCCGTCGGCAAAGCGCCGAGCCACACCGTTGCCCGGGCGCTCGAGACCTCGGACGGCACCGTGACGGTCGCGGGCCGGGTGCTTCGCCTTCGGGACTACGGATCGGTGCTCTTCGCCGATCTTCGGGACTGGTCCGCCGAAGTTCAACTGCTGTTCGACAATTCGCGACTGAGTGAGGGCAGCACCGCGGACTTCACCAAGGCCATCGATCTCGGCGATCTGGTCGAGGTGACCGGCACCATGGGCGCCAGCAAGTCGGGCACCCCGTCACTTCTGGTGGATGGTTGGCGACTGATCGGCAAGTGCCTGCGGCCGCTCCCCGATAAGTGGAAGGGTCTGACCGACCAGGAGGCGCGGGTCCGCACCCGCTACGTCGATCTGGCCATCAACACCGAATCCCGCGACCTGATCCGGGCCAGGAGCAACGTCCTGCACGCCATCCGAGATACGTTGTTCGCCAAGGACTTCCTCGAGGTCGAGACCCCGATCCTGCAACAGATCCACGGCGGTGCCAACGCCCGCCCGTTCGTCACCCACATCAACGCGTACGACCTTGCGCTGTACCTGCGGATCGCGCCGGAGCTCTATCTCAAGCGACTCTGCGTCGGCGGTGTGGAGCGGGTGTTCGAACTGGGCCGTGCCTTCCGCAACGAGGGCGTCGACTTCAGCCACAACCCCGAGTTCACCCTGCTGGAGGCATATCAGGCGCACGCCGACTACAACGTGTGGATCGACGGCTGCCGCGAGCTGATCCAGAACGCCGCGCTGGCCGCGAACGGGTCGCACGTGGTGATGCGACCGCGGGAGGACGGCCGACTCGAACCCGTCGACATCTCCGGTGAGTGGGCCGTGAAGACCGTGCACGGCGCCGTGTCGGAGGCCCTCGGGGAGCACGTCGACACCGAGACCGACCTGGCCACGCTGCGGCGCTTCGCCGACGCCGCCAAGATCCCCTACCAGCTGCACTGGGATCCCGGCGCCGTCGTCCTCGAGATGTATGAGCACCTCGTCGAGGACCGCACCGAGAACCCGACGTTCTACAAGGACTTCCCCACCTCGGTGTCGCCGCTGACCCGGCCGCACCGCAGCCTGCCCGGCGTTGCCGAGCGCTGGGATCTGGTGGCCTGGGGGGTGGAGCTCGGCACCGCCTACAGCGAGCTGACCGACCCCGTCGAGCAACGTCGCAGACTCCAGGAGCAGTCTTTGCTCGCCGCGGGCGGGGACCCCGAGGCGATGGAACTCGACGAGGACTTCCTCCAGGCGATGGAGTACGCGATGCCGCCGACCGGCGGCCTCGGAATGGGCGTGGACCGCGTGGTCATGCTCATCACCGGCCGCAGTATCCGCGAGACCCTGCCCTTCCCACTGGCCAAGCCGCGGTAGGGGACTTCACAGCCAATCGCCAGCAAGGGCATCCACCATATCGTCGTGACTACGTGGTCGGCAGCCGGAGACTTTCGGCAACAGCACCTCTCGTTGATGCACGGCTGGTTGCCACTGACGATTCAAGTCGTCACCGTGGTCGTTCTGCTGACGGCAATCGGATGGCGCACGCGTCGCTGGCGGTTGGTCTGGCTGCCCGTAGCATCGGTCGTCGGCGTCGCGCTGGCAGCGGCGTCCTACTGGCTCATCACGTCCCAGGGCCTGTCGGACGACCCGGCTCCGAACTTGCTGTGGGTTTGGCTGGTCGTCACGGGGGTTGCCACGATCGTTCTGGTCGCAGGCTGGCGCAACTCCCGGTGGTGGCGTCGCACGGCGTCGGTGGTGAGCCTGCCGCTCTGCCTCCTGTGCGCCGGACTGGCCCTGAATCTGTGGGTCGGGTACTTCCCCACCGTCCAGACCGCGTGGAACCAGATCACCGAGGGTCCCCTGCCCGACCAGATCGACCAGACGACCGTGGTGGCGATGCAGACCAAGCACCAGATCCCCGCCAAGGGTGTCGTGGTGCCCGTAGACATCAGCTCCAGCGCATCCGGTTTCAAGCACCGCGGCGAGCTGGTGTACCTCCCGCCCGCCTGGTTCGCGACGAACCCGGCTCCGCACCTGCCGACCCTGATGATGATCGGTGGTGAGTTCAACACCCCTGGCGACTGGTTGCGCGCGGGTAATGCGATCAAGTCCGCCGACGACTTCGCGGCCGCCAACGGCGGCAACGCGCCGGTCATGGTGTTCGTCGACACCGGTGGCGCCTTCAACAACGACACCGAATGCGTCAACGGTTCGCGCGGCAACTCCGCGGACCACCTCACCAGGGACGTCGTGCCGTTCATGGCGGCCAACTACGGCGTCAGCCCCAAGGCCGCGAACTGGGGTCTCGTCGGTTGGTCGATGGGCGGCACCTGTGCGGTGGACCTGGCGGCCATGCACCCGGACATGTTCAGCACCTTCGAGGACATCGCAGGCGATCTGGCGCCCAACTCGGGCACCAGGCAACAGACCATCGACCGTCTCTTCGGCGGCAGCGCCGCGGCCTACGCGGCGTTCGACCCGACCGCCGTGATCACCAAACATGGTTGGTACCAAGGGGTCTCGGGCTGGTTCGACGTCAACGGATCCGGCTCGTCGGCAAGCCCGACGGTGGTGAACGCGGTCAACGCCAACGGCACTGGGCTCGGAGGCCAGGATGCGGCGGCACACGTCGGTGAGCAGACTGCCGCCGCGAACTCACTGTGCGCACTCGGCGCGGCCAACGGCATCAAGTGCGCCGTGGTGTACCAGCCGGGCAAGCACGACTGGCCGTTCGCCGACCGTGCGTTCGCCGCCGCGCTGCCATGGCTCGCCGGCCAGATCGGCACGCCGGGAGTGCCCGTGCAGGGGCTACCCGGCCCGCCGCCGGTGAGGTCGCACCTTCAGTAATCGGACTCGGCCGCGACGATCTCGGCCAGGAACGCGTCGGGACCTGGGTGCGCGAGCCGTGCCCTGGCGAACTCGCGGATGCGCTGCCGCAGCGCCGTCGCCTCGGTGGAGTCGACTCCGGTTCGGTGCGGGCCGACGGAGACGGTGGTCGCTGACCAGTCGTGGTCCCACGCCTGGTTCTCCGTCAGCTCCCGGCCGTCCGCACCGGTCAGGGTCAATGCCGCGGCGCCGTTGGCGTCGAGCACTCCCGTGCCGACGACCTCACCGGAGTGCAGCCGGACGTCGACGCTGCGGGCGGTGGCCTCCCCGGTCAGTGCGACGCGCACCGAGGCGATCACCGAGGAGTCGGCGGACTCGATCGCCCAGTCGACGGTGTCCTCCGCGGCATCGAACGTGCCCGACGGCACGGCGACCCAGTCGACCGAACCGAATCCCCTGGCGATGGCGCCCCGTGTGAGGTCACGGTCCCGACCAGCTGCCAGCGCATAGTCGTCACGACTACCTGTGGTCGAATCGATCTGCGGCACGGCGAGTTCCGACGACCAGGCTCCCGTCTCGTCCGCCAACTCGGTGCACGCGCGCACCATCTCGACGACCCGGGGATCACCCCCTTGTTCGAGTGCGAGAAGGGCCTCCTGGTGGGGCGCCAACAGCCCTTCGACGTCGGAATCCAGGGTGTCCTCGGTGAAGAACTCCTGGGCTGCGCTCACCAGAACGGCCAGCTCGCCGTCGAGCAGCGCATGGTCGAGGCGCACGATCCCATCCCGGCTGCTCTGCGGCCACCATCGGCGCAACCAGTACCCGATGGCGAGGCGCCGCAACGGTTCCAACGCCTCGGGCAGGTAGTCGACGTCGGCCAGTTCACCCTCCGATACGATCGCCGCATGGCCCGTCGGGCCCAGGATGCGCCAAAGCCAGTCGGCGGCAACGACGTCGGTGACGGTCATCCGAGGCGTCGCCGCGCCGTCCGGATCGTCGACCGTCCACTCCAGAACGGCTCCGCTGAGTTCGAGCACCGCCACCGCGGGCACGTCGGAAACCCGGGGCCCGACGGTCAGGACGCCCGAGTCGGCCACCGGCTTCACCGGACCACCTCGTACTCCTGCAGTTCCAACATGGACTTGATCCGCTGCCGGTGGTCGAGGCTGACCGAACGTGCGACGCCCTCGAGCAGTGTCCGCAGATCGTCGACGTCCTCGCAGGATTCCTGCCACACGTCCCGACCGTGCAGTCGGGCCCACAGCCTTCTCAGATACGGGCGCGCGAAGTCGGAGAGGTCGTCGATCACCTGACGTTGCCGCGGATGGATCGGTCCACCGTCGACCAGGTAGCGGCGCGCGTGCATGACGTAGGCCTCCTTGCGCAGGCGCGCCTGGATGCCGCCCGTCAGGGCGTAACGGGTGGGGGCGCCGTCGTCGAGTGGGGCGAGATCCACCGCGACCTCGATGCCGGCGACGAGGGTCGCCTGTTTGTCCTCGGCGAGCAACCCCCACGGCGCGCAGGCTCGGTCGACCTCCTCGGCGCAGAGCAGCGGGACGTCGGGCAGCTCGTCGCGGTCCATGGCACGACGCAGGGTCGCCCTGACCCGATCGACGACGCTGCGGTTGAGCGGCAGATCTCCCTCCGACCCGAACTGCACGGGTGGAGGTCGTTGCGGGGCAACGGAACTCAGCCCGATGTCGACGATCGACCACGGCAGGTCGGCGCCGTCGGCCCGTGCCCTCGCGCCGAAGTTGTACGGCGTCGCGTCGGCCACGAGCGCCGACCAGACCCGCTGCCTGGCCATCTCGGCGTTGTGTCCGCCTGGGGCGCCCAGCACCGTGGTGAGCCCGGCGAGGAAGGGTCCCGCGATGGTGCTGCCGGGTCGCACGTCCCGCCAACTGCGCTCGAGCTGGCTGGACAGTTGTGCCACCACCTGCACATCGTCGACGTAGCGGTTGAGGACTTCGATGCCGGTCCGGTCGCGGTCGTCGTGCACGCCACGGAGCACCGACTCGGCGGTCTCGCGATCGCCGGCTGACGGTGCGCCTCTGGTCACCGCGAGTTCGTAGCACACCGGAAAGTAGAGTTCCTGGGCGTTGCCCGCCGTGATGCGCAGCCTGCGGCGCTCGAGCTTCAGCACTGCGAACCAGGCGGCGGCGGAACGCAATTGGTCGGCATTCTCGAGAATGACGTTGCGCATCGATGCGCCCGTGTCGGGTGCGACGACGGGTGCCGAGTACTGGGGGTTGGACCGCAGGCGAAACACCAACGGGTCGAGGATCCGCTTGATGGTGCGGCGCAGCGGAGCGCCGTCCGCGCCACTCAGCACCTCCACCCCGGGTCCGATCGCCCGCCAGGCCTCGTCGATCACGGCGCGTCGCGGCAGCGACAGACCCTCTCGGGTGGCGTCACCCGCCACCAGGCGTCGGGCCGTGGTCATTGCGTCAGGATAGGGGGTGCCCCGGCTGAGACCGCGCCGAAAAGTTGGGTTCGGTAGCGGGCGGGCACCCGGACCCTGGAGCCATGTCCGACCTCCTTCTCACCGCCATCGTCTTCCTGATCTCGGTCGCATTCGCCGCCGTCCTGTGCGTCCCGCCGTCCCGCACCACCCTGGCACCGTCGGAGCTTCCCCATGGCAGGCAGAGCACCGGCGTCGGCATCGGGACGGTTCGCGCGGTCGACGGCCTCGTCACCGTCGACGTGGAGACCGTCTCGGGTCAGCACTTCGTCGGGCGGCTTCATCAGCATGCCGGCGACGCACCACTGGGCGCACTGCAGCCCGGCGTCCTGCTGTTGGTGACGTTCGATCCGTCCGAACGCGAACGGCTTTCGCTCGCGGACGACATCGCCGCAGTGCGGGCGGCCTTCGACCAGATGCTAGTGCGCAAGGGCCTGGTGACCACCGCGCAGATCGATCTGATCAGGAACGGCACGAAGTCCCGCGGCATCGTGACCGCGATGAGGAAGACCGGCGCCGCCCGTGAGGACTACCTGGAGGTGGAACTCGACCTGATGGTCGGCAGGCGTGCCGGCGGACAGTTTCCCGCCCACGAAACGGCACTGATCCCCGAGTCGGCGCTGGGCAACGTCGCTCCGGGATGCGTGGTCGACGCCTACTACCGCAGCGGTGACGAGTCCACGGTTGCCGTCAGCGTTCCACCCGGTTGACTGATCAGCGCGCGCCGTCGACCGCGAAGGTGACGAGTGCCGCCCAGTACAGCGGGCTCGCGGTGGAGTCGCCGGAACGCCACTGACGCATACGATCCCGCTGCCACCGGTTCATCGCGCAGCCTCCCTCGTGGTCGTCGTGGGCATCGTCCACCGCGACGACGAGATCGGCCATCGGGTCGGAGGAGCCGCCGGTGAACTGTCGGTACCCTGCCGTCGTCGGCAGGGACCACAGGGTGGCGGTCACCAGCTGCGCACCGCAGAGGACCATCGCGGCGACCAGCCCCGTCGCCTCGTCGAACCGGTAGTCACCGCCGGACGCACATGCAATGAGCGCCACCCGCGGCGGCATCGGCATCCGGCGGGCCATGATGGCCGCGGCGGTCAGCGGACCGTCCTCCGCCAGATGCAGGGCGGCCTGGTCGGCGCGGCCCGAGCGATCCTCGGCCGCAGTCGCGTGACCGACGTAGAGCAGCCGTCGCGGTTCCTCGGCCAACATGGCGGCCAGCCAGTCGCGATCCACGTCCGTGCGGCGGAACAGGTCGGTCGCCGCCGAAACGGCAGGCAGGACCTGCTGCGCGGCGACCTCGTCGGCGAAGTGGCGGGACAGGCGGGTATCCGGCGACGGCCGACCGAGAACCGAACCCAGTGCCGAGTCGGCCCGCTGCCCGGGGACGCGCGGATCCAGGACCAGCAGCGGCAGTCGGTGGCGACGTTCGGCCCATGCCGTGCGCGGGCGCGGCGCGTTCACGATGTTCGGCGGGATCGCCATCAGCACCTCGACGAGCTCCACCAGCCGGTGGGCCTCTGGTTCCGGGTCGGTGGGCAGGGCGAGCAGACCCCACGGCACGCGGCCCAGTCTGGCGCTCGGCGAGATGAACAGCACCGCGCGGGGCGCGGAGACGGAGTCCACCAGGAGCTGCCAGGCCTGCTCTGACAGGAGTGCGGCCCCCAGCCGCCGCGCAAGTGCCAGTTCGGAATCGGGGGCGGCGAACGGACCGGCCGTCAGCGATCTCGAGACGGCATCGGCGACGGACTCCCGCGCCGTCGGCTCCGGAAGCGCGCCGGAGAGTTCCTCGAGTCCCTCGCGGATCTGGGTCGCCTCGACCACCCAGGTCACCGTCCTCGACGGATCGCCGACCACGCGCAGGCTCGCGTAGGTGGCCACCCCGACGTCGGCGAACCGCAGGACCAGAGTAGGGCGGCCCGTCGGTTCGTTCAGGGCCACGTCTCCCATACCGACTCAGCGGCGGTGACGCACTGGCCGTACCGCTGCAACGCCAACTCTCGGTAGCGGTCCAGTACCGGTCCCGTGGTCGGGTCCATCCGCAGCGGGGGCAAGGGGCCAAGTCGGGTGAGCCCGGTGCCGTCAGTGATCGGCGGCCCGGCGGCGACAAGGGCGAGTTCGTCGACGTCGGTGATGGGCGCGGCAGCGGTGGAGACGCTCGACCACTCCGTGCCCGCTGCATCGGCGCGCTCGGCGCTGAACGTTCCTCGCGCACTGTGGTATTCGACGAGTTGGCTGACGAGGTCGGAGTTCTGCCAATCCGACGCGACGGAGAAAGCGCCGGCCAGCAGCGGTGCCGACACACACGTCGCCCACTGCGACCGCGCCTCGGCATCGGCGACCGAATACCGCACGGAGTCGACGGCCAGCGACGCGGGGATCTTGAGCTCGGCCGCCCGAGCGAGCTTCTCCATCGCCGCGCGATGGCGTTCGGTGCCCGGTTCCGCCCTGATCGCACCCGATCCCGCGCGGTACCTGGCCTCGGCGGCGTCCCAGTCCTCGTCGGGGTCACCCGCGCCGTCGAAGCCGAGGTCCGCCAGCGCCTGCGCGCGCCAGACGTTGCCGAGGTGGTCGTCGAGCCTGGCGTAGGCCAACCAGCTGCTGCGTGGCGAGGAGTCGAGACACTCGCGCGCCTGCTCCACCAGGCGGACCGCCTCGGCGTATCGGCCGCGGAAGATCGCGATCCAGCTGCGCTGCAGCAGAATACGGTGAATATGGAACGGCTTGCCGAGCTCACGCCAATGTCGCTCGGCGTTCTCCCAGCACTCGTCGGCCACCTTGAGCCCACCTGCCGACATCCTCGTCAGACCGAAGAACAGCCAGCAGCGGGAGACGTCGTTGGCTCTGGCGTACTTGGCGATCACCGGATACGCCTCGTACATTCGCGCCTCGGTGCTCACGCGGTCCCCTGCGGACCAGCTCGCCGCGCCGCGTTCCAATCGTGCTCGCGCCGTACCGTATTCCCAACCGCGTGCCTCGGCACGCGCCTCGGCTCTTCGTAGCCACGGCGCGGCCTGCTCCAGCCGCCCGGTCTCGATGCAGAACCGGGCATAGCCGAGGCCACCGAGCACCCGCAGGTTGTCGGCCGACTCGTCGCTGCCCGTCGCACTTTCGAGATGCTGAATCACGCTGTCCCACAGGGAGACCGACTTTACGTGCAGGTCGTCGTCGCACAACGCCTGCGCACACACGATCCGCGCGTAGGTCACCAGATAGGCGTGTTCCTCGGCGAGGTCGGCGAACTCGTCATCGCCGTCGTCGAGTGCGCTGAGCGCTGCCGCCGCATCCTCGTGGTCGCCGATGGCGGCGGCGAGCCCGGTCTCGAGGAAGCCGGCCCGTCGCCCGTATCTGCGGACCAGGTGGCGCATCTCGGCAGTCGTCATCGTCGACTTGGCGACCACATCCGGTGCCGCGGTGCCCGCGAGGATCGACGAGTAGACGGCCAGGCAGTCCCTGATCCGGGAGGCGCCCTCGCGCACCCCGTCGTATGCCGTCCTGACCAGGTAGAGCTCACCGAGCTGAGCGAGTGTCTCGAGCATCCAGTCGTCCCGGTCGGCCTCCTCGATTCGAGGCATCAGGGACAGCAGCAACTCCTTGGCCGCGACCTCGTCGGAAGCCAGCGCCAGGCGGCGTGCCCGCTCGAGCTCCCCGGGAATCGACACGGCTGCATCATAAGTCCGGAGTAGGCGGCGAAAGCGGTGGACGTGCATCGCACGTCCACCACTCCCCCGCCCGCCCGCGCAGCGACGTCTCAGTTGCAGGTCACCTTGATCTCGAACTTCTTCGTGATCATCCCTGCCATCGGGTTCTTCATGTCGGCTCCCTGCGCCTCGCCGGTGATGGTGTACGTGCTGCCGTCGACCGCCACGTCCGCCGAGCCGGTCTTCATACCGCCCATCTGGGCGACGGCCAACGCACTGCCGTCGACGACCAGACCCAGCGACTCGACCGCGGGAGGCGCCGCGTCCGTCATGACGACGGCGACGCCCTGCTGGCCACCGACCGCGCCACTGGCCACGTTGATCTTTCCGCCGGTCTTGACGCAGGTGACGGAGTTGAGGTCCAGGCCGGCCAGATCCTGGCCCTCGACCTTGACCGTGCTGCTGCCGCCGGCCGCTGCGGTGCTGGACGCGGGCGTCGAGCCCTTGTCGTCCGAGCAGCCGACCAGAACCAGAGCCGCCGCCGCGATGCCGATGCCCGCCGTCACGATCTTCTTCATGTCAGAGTTCCCTTCGTTCGCTCCGCCCCGATGGCGTCGTCGTGAAGCAAGTACAGGCGGGCCGAATCGCTACCGATCCCAACAATCAGCGGGGGTACGGTGGCAGCGTGGGTGAACCCGACGAGATCATCGACGCAGAGGTCGTGCCTGCCGAGCCACCGGCGCCCACGCCCACGACGCCCCCTGACACCGGTTACACCCCGGGTGGTGTGCCGACGTTCGAGTCGGTCAGGGAGAAGATCGAGAACCGGTACGGCACTGCCATCGGGTCATCGGAACTGGCGTCGGAGACTGCCGAGGGACGTCAGGTCGAGGAGCAGTACGAAGCCCGTCAGCGCGCCGCCCATGACCGCCTCGAGCAGATCAAGGCGTCGATGCGCGACGAACCGGACAAGACCTGACAGTTGCGCTCGTTCACCGCCGAGGAGCGGCGTACACGGCTGGCCAGACGCCACTTCCTGGCCGAATCCACCGCCCAACCCGTCGCCGACGTTGCCCACGCCTTCGTCGGACTCCATGCCACCGACCCGGCGACGCCCTATCTGTCGCTGTGGGCGCGCTGCGACGGGTTCCGCGTCGACGACCTCGACGCGGCGCTCTACGACGACAGGACCGTCGTCAAGCATCTCGCGATGAGGCGAACCCTCTGGGTGTTCGCCGCCTCGGACCTGGGCGCGGTGCAGTCGGCGGCGAGCGACCGGGTCGCCGCCAACGAACGCAAGAGGTTGATCGCCGACGTCGTCAAGGCAGGCATCGCGCCCGACGGTGACGGATGGCTGGCCAGCGCGTCGGCGGCGGTCCTCGGCCATCTGGGTCAGCACGGCCACGCCAGCGCCAGAGAGCTGCGCGCGGCGCTCCCCCAGCTCGCGGGCAACTACGACCCCGCGCCGGGCAAGACCTGGGGTGGGGCCGGTCCCATCTCGCCGCGCGTGCTCACCGTGCTGGGGGTGGAGGGTCAGATGGTCCGCGGCCCCAACGAGGGTGGCTGGACGACGTCACGCCCGAGGTGGACCGCCACTGCGGAGTGGCTCGGCGCCGTTCCCGATCCGATGGAGCACGACGCCGCGCGGGCAACACTGATCGGCACCTGGCTGCGGCAGTTCGGGCCGGCCACCGTCAACGACGTCAAGTGGTACTTCGGCCACACCCTGACGTGGGCGCGGGACGGTCTCCGTGACGTCGGCGCCGTCGAGGTGGACCTGGCCGGGACGCCCGGCTACGCGCTGCCGGACGACCTGGAGCCCGAGCCTGCCTGCGACCGTTGGTGCGCGCTGCTTCCCGGACTCGACGTCACGACCATGGGCTGGCAGGACCGGGACTTCTATCTCGGCCCGCACAAGGCACACGTGTTCGACCGCAACGGCAACGGTGGTCCGACGGCGTGGTGTGACGGCCGCATCGTGGGTGGCTGGACACAGGACGCCGACGGCCGCGTCGTCCTCCAGCTCATCGAGAAGGTCGATGCCAAGGCCTCGAAGATGTTGGCGCGCAAGGCTACCCAACTCACCGAATGGCTCGGCGGGGTGCGGGTCGCGGCCCGCTTCCCCTCGCCGCTGTCTAAGCGCTGACCTTTCGGCGCTTCTTCGCAGGCGCCGGCGACGGCAGCATCTCGGCGAGGAACTGACCCGTGTAGCTCTCCGCGACCGCCGCCACGTCCTCCGGGGTGCCCTGCGCGACGACCGTGCCGCCGCCGCCACCGCCTTCGGGTCCCATGTCGACGATCCAGTCCGAGGTCTTGATGACGTCGAGGTTGTGCTCGATGACGATGACCGTGTTGCCCTTGTCGACGAGGCCGTTGATGACCTTGAGCAGCTTGCGGATGTCCTCGAAGTGCAGACCCGTGGTGGGCTCGTCGAGGACGTACACCGTGCGCCCCGTCGACCGCTTCTGCAGCTCGGCGGCAAGCTTGACGCGCTGGGCCTCACCACCGGACAGCGTGGGCGCGGGTTGCCCGAGCCGGACGTAGCCGAGGCCGACGTCGACGAGGGTCTTCAGGTACCGGTGGATCGACGTGATCGGTTCGAAGAACTCCGTCGCCTCCTCGATCGACATGTCGAGGACCTCGGAGATGGTCTTGCCCTTGTAGTGCACCTCGAGCGTCTCGCGGTTGTACCTGGCGCCGTGGCACACCTCGCACGGTACGTACACGTCCGGAAGGAAGTTCATCTCGATCTTGATGGTGCCGTCACCGGAACACGCCTCGCAGCGACCGCCCTTGACGTTGAACGAGAACCGACCCGGCTGGTAACCGCGCACCTTCGCCTCGGTGGTGGCCGCGAACAGTGTGCGGATCTTGTCGAAGACACCGGTGTAGGTGGCGGGGTTGGACCGCGGGGTACGACCGATCGGCGACTGATCGACGCGCACCAGCTTGTCGAGCTGGTCGAGACCGTTGATCCGCGTGTGCCTGCCGGGCACCTGCCGTGCGCCGTTGAGCTTGTTGGCCATCACCGACGCCAGGATGTCGTTGACCAGAGTGGACTTGCCGGAACCCGAGACGCCGGTGACGGAGGTCAGCACACCCAGCGGGAAGGACACGTCGATGTCGCGCAGGTTGTTCTCCCGTGCACCGATCACCGTGATCTGCCGCTTGCGGTCGACCGGCCTGCGCACCAGCGGCACCTCGATGCTCTCCTTGCCGGAAAGGTAGGCGCCGGTGATGGATTCGGGGTTGGTCAGCAGATCGGCGTAGGTGCCGCTGTGGACGATCTGGCCGCCGTGCTCCCCCGCGGCGGGGCCGATGTCGACGACCCAGTCGGCGTGGGCGATGGTGTCGAGGTCGTGCTCGACGACGATCAGCGTGTTGCCCAGGTCTCGCAGCCGGACCAGGGTGTCGATCAGGCGGCGGTTGTCCCGCTGGTGCAGCCCGATCGACGGTTCGTCGAGGACGTACAGCACACCGGCCAGACCGGACCCGATCTGCGTCGCGAGCCGGATGCGTTGCGCTTCACCACCGGAGAGCGTGCCCGCGGCGCGGGACAGCGTGAGGTAGTCCAGTCCAACATCGAGGAGGAAGCCCAGCCTTGACTGAACCTCCTTGAGGACCTGCCCGGCGATGGCGTGCTCACGCGTGCCGAGCGTCAGCCCGTTCAGGAACTTGGAGCAGTCGGCGATCGACAGGTCACAGACCTGCGCGATGGACTTCGCGTCGTCCCCTGCGGCGAGCGAGACGGCGAGGATCTCGGGCTTGAGCCGGGTCCCCTCGCACACCGGGCACGGAACGTCGCGCATGAAGCCGTCGTAGCGTTCCTTCATCTGCTCGGACTCGGTCTGCTCCATCCGGCGGTGCAGGAACGCCATCACGCCCTCGAAGTCCGCGTAGTACGAGCGAGTCCGGCCGTAGCGGTTCTTGTACCGGACGTGCACCTGCTCGTCGCAACCCTCGAGGATCGCCTTGCGTGCCTTGGCGGGAAGCTTGCGCCACGGGGTGTCGACGTCGAACCCGAGTGCCTCGCCGAGGCCCGCGAGCATGCGGGTGAAGTAGTCGGCGGTGTGGCCCATGGCCCATGGGGCGATTGCGCCCTCGGCCAACGTCAGCTCGGGGTCGGGCACCACCAGTTCGGGGTCGACCTCCTTGCGGATGCCCAGACCCGTGCACTCGGGGCAGGCGCCGTACGGCGAGTTGAACGAGAACGACCGGGGCTCAAGGTCATCCACGGCCAGTGCGTGACCGTTGGGGCAGGCGAGCTTCTCGGAGAAACGCTGCTCGCGGTGCGGCGCGTCCTCGTCCTCGTCGACGAACTCGAGCACGACGATGCCATCGGCGAGCCCCAGCGCGGTCTCGACGGAGTCGGTGAGGCGCTGCTTGGAGCTGGCCTTGACGCTGAGGCGGTCGACGACCACCTCGATGTCGTGCTTCTCCTGCTTCTTGAGCTTCGGAGGGTCGGTGAGCGTGTGGACGACGCCGTCGACGCGGACCCGGCTGTAACCCTGCGAGTTGAGCTTCTCGAACAGGTCGACGAACTCGCCCTTACGAGTGCGCACGACGGGCGCGAGGACCTGGAAGCGGATGCCCTCGTCCATCGCCAGCACCTGGTCGACGATCTGCTGGGGTGTCTGCCTGGCGATGCGCTCACCGCAGACGGGGCAGTGCGCCGTGCCTGCGCGGGCGTAGAGCAGGCGCAGGTAGTCGTACACCTCGGTGATGGTGCCGACGGTCGAGCGAGGGTTGCGGTTGGTGGACTTCTGGTCGATCGACACGGCGGGCGACAGACCTTCGATGAAGTCGACGTCGGGCTTGTCCATCTGGCCGAGGAATTGCCTGGCGTACGCCGACAGCGACTCGACGTAGCGGCGTTGCCCCTCGGCGAAGATGGTGTCGAACGCCAGCGACGACTTGCCGGAACCCGACAACCCGGTGAAGACGATCAGCGAGTCGCGCGGCAGGTCTACGTCGACGCCTCGCAGGTTGTGCTCGCGCGCTCCCTTGACGATCAGGCGGTCAGCCAACTGATCCCTCTCTCGATCCCATACGGCTCTCGAACACGCAGAAAGCACTCAGCGCCCATGCTATGTCCACCCTCCGACAAGCCCGTACCGTGGCGTACATGACCGGTCAGAAAACCTCAGTCGACGACGACTACACGGGCCATGTCGAACCTGGTTCGGCCGCGCGCCGCACCCTTCCAGGGGCGACGATCGTGAAGGTGTCGGTGGGCCCTATGGATAACAACGCGTACCTGATCACGTGTTCCCAGACAGGCGAGTCCCTACTCATCGACGCCGCGAATGACGCGCCGATCCTGCTCGACCTGCTCGAACACCACGCGCCGAAGCTGTCCTTGATCGTCACCAGCCACCAGCACGGCGATCACTGGATGGCACTGAAGGAGGTCGTCGAGGCGACCGGCGCGCCCACGGCCGCGCACGAGCTCGACGCCGAGCCGTTGCCCGTCACCCCGGATCGCATCCTGGAAAACGGGGACACCATCGAGGTCGGCAAGCTCACCTTCGACGTCATCCATCTCCAAGGTCACACCGAGGGTTCGGTGGCACTGGCGTTGAGCGGTCCCGCCGCAGGCGATGCGGTCCAGCTGTTCACGGGTGACTGCCTCTTTCCCGGTGGCGTAGGCAAGACGTGGAAGGACGGCGACTTCGAGCGCCTGCTCGGCGACGTGAGCCGCCGCCTGTTCGACGTGTATCCGGATTCGACGGTCGTGTACCCCGGGCACGGCGACGACACCACGCTGGGCGCCGAGCGGCCGCACCTCGCCGACTGGCGCGAGCGCGGCTGGTGACGTCGCTCCCATGAGTGCGTGGCCCACGCCCGACAAGACCGGCCCTGGGCAGGAGTCGGTCTGGGACTATCCGCGACCGCCCCGGCTGGAGACCTTCGCCGGTTCCATCACGATCGAACTGGGTGGGCAGACCGTCGCGTCGACCGACCGGGCCTGGCGGGTGCTCGAGACGAGCCACCCCCCGACCTATTACGTGCCGTCCTCGGCGTTTCCCGACGGCGTACTCCGCCGGGCCTCGGGGTCGTCGTGGTGCGAGTGGAAGGGCATGGCGTCGTACTACGACCTGGTCACCGAGGCGCGGATCGCCGAGCGCGCCGGATGGACCTACCTCGATCCCACGCGAGGCTTCGAGGCGATCACCGGAGCGGTCGCGGTCATGGCGGCAGAGGTCGACCGCTGCACCGTGAACGGTGAGCAGGTCGAACCGCAACCGGGTGGCTTCTACGGCGGCTGGATCACCAGTTGGGTCAAGGGCCCGTTCAAGGGCATCCCGGGGTCCAGGGGCTGGTAGTCCAGCCCCCGGGACGTCAGGAGGTGTGGACGATCAGGACGTCGGACTTCGAGCGGCGCGCGACGTTTGCCGGCACCGATCCGAGGAGCCGGCCTGCGATGGTGCTGAGGCCGACGTTGCCGACGACGAGAAGATCGGCCTTGAGTTCCTCGGCCAGGTCGACGAGAGCGTCGACCGGAGCGCCGACGACGGCCTTCTCGTCGACGTCCTTGGCGCCCGCCGTGTGAGCCCGTTCCTTCGCTTCGCGGAGGATCGCGTAGATGGGAGCGTTGCCCGCCATCTTGTAGCCCTCGTCCTTGAGGACGTCGGCGGCGCGGGCGTCTTCGCTCTGCGGGAAGTACGCCGTCGCCACGACCAGCTTCGCGTCCGCTCCCGCGGCGATCTGGGCGGCCCGATCTACCGCTCGCAGCGATGAATCCGAACCGTCAGTGCCGACCAAAACGGTCTGATAGGCGCCCATTCATGCCCTCCAGTGTCGATTGCCAAGCCAACCGAGACAGTAACCCGTAGTTCAATGACCAGGGGCCGATTCGCTCGGATGACGCGGTACTACCGGCCATGATCGTAACCACAGCCCCATCGCCGGATGCGACGCTGGTGAGCAACCTTACGTCGTTCGTCGTCGGGCGTCCCGGCTCGCATCCGCGGACACGACGTGATGTGCGTCATTGACGCCCCCGTCGGCGCAGGTAAACACGTTCGGCTGCAGGGCCTTTCGTCGACCGACCAAGCAATCCCGGTGGCGCGTGTCGAAGTTCGGCGGCGCGAATTCTCCGACGGCCACCGCAATGTCGGTGTCGCAGAACGTGGAGCGCTACCCGGTCCGTCATCGCACCTGTCCAGCTGATGCCGGAGATTGCTGAACGCTCCGTAGACGGTGCGGTGCCGGTGGCACCCGACGAGGTCTAGTCGACCTTCGGCCTGCCGAAGAACAGCTCCTGGGTGGCGACGCACACGGTCTGTCCTGCCCGGTTGTACATCGTCGCGGTCGCAAGGCTCCGTCCACCGATTGCGCTTGGTGAGAACTGATCCGACAGCACCCAGTCGGACAGGTCGACCGGCCGGTGAAACCAGAGGGCGTGATCGATCAGCGCGTTGTAGGTCGACACCGGCGTGGTGCGCCGCATCACCATCGCGGGCTCGAGCATGGTCGTACCCGATAGATACGTCAGCAGACAGCTGTGCAGAACCTCGCCGTCGGGCACGGATCCCGTTGGCCGCCACCACATTCGAATCCGAGGCGACGGTTCGGCTAGATCCATGGCCAGCCGCGGCGGCGGGTCGACGTAGCGAAGCTCGAAGGGCTGCGGCCGTACCCAGTGACCGCCATGCTCGTCGGCGTACGCGGCGAGCTGCTCTTGGCTGGGCGGTAGCGACTCCGGGTCTGGCACATCGACCATCGGCACGTGATGGTCCAGTCCGTCGACCGGCGCACTGAACGAAGCGAGGGCCTCCAGTAGCACCTCACCGTCCTGTCGCGCGGTGATCTGCCTGGTGGACAGCGTTCCTCCGTCACGTGACCGCACGACGTGAAAGTCCACCGGCCGCCGGGCATCGCCGGCGCGGAGGTAGTAGACGTGCACGCTATGGGGTGTGCGGCCAGGCGCGGTGCGACTGGCCGCCATGAGCGCCTGCCCCGCAAGGTGGCCCCCGACGATGTGGTGCGCGGGGTTGTCGAGTTGAGTCGCCACGAACTCGTCATCGTCGAGCTGCTCGACCTGCAAGGTGGCGACGATGTCGGTCAGCGACGGCGAACGGTAGGTCACTCGGGCATCATGCCGTAAGGCAATCTCTGCTCGCGCGAACCCCCACCGCACCCGCAGCTGCGATCTACCATCCAGAAATGAACCGGATCGAGATGGCCGCGGGGATGCTGTCGACCGTGGCATTGACTGGCCTCGGGGTCGCGGGCGGCGCGCAGGCGGCTCCCCCGCCGCCGGGCACGTTCTGCAACTTCACTCTGTCACCCCCGCAGGTGGTGCAGTCCTCCGGCGGCGCAGTGGTCACCACCGCCCTGACTCCGGACGGTTGTGCGGCGCCCTTTCGCCCGCTCATCAGCGTGGCCTGCATCCAGGGCGCCGGGTCGACTCAGTGCTCGCAAGCCAGGGATGCGGCGGTCGCCCAGGTGTCCGTGCCGTATCAGGCGGGCGTGACGTACACCGCGACAGGCCGTGGCGTTGGCACGGTCTTCGGCGACATGGCCGAACCGAACTGGCAGCTGGTCGGGCCGCTGACCGCGGCCCTGTGAGTGGTTGGCCCGCGGTCGAGTGGAGCGGATGACGGGATTCGAACCCGTGTAAACGGCTTTGCAGGCCGGTGCCTAGCCACTCAGCCACACCCGCGTTGGCATCGACCTTGCCAGGGTGCCGCGCCGTGACCCACCCTTTGGATCGGCGTGATCGCTAGGGCAGCCAGTCCCGCGAGCCCCTCGCGGGCACTCCTCGGGTAGACCCGCCGAGCGGCCGAGATTCTTCGCGGAACGTGTTCCCCGCGATACCTTGTCGGCATGGACCTGTGGCTGGCCGATCCACCCTTCTTCGGTGGTCCGGGTCAAGGCATCCGACAGATCATCGAGTTGTTCGCGGCGTTCGGGCTGACGGCACTGATCGGTCTGGAACGTGAAATCCATGGCAAGAGCGCCGGGTTGCGGACGCAGACCATCGTCGGCACGGCGGCGGCGCTCATCCTCTTGGTCAGCAAGTACGGGTTCCAGGACGTCGTGGTCACCGGCCTCGTCGAGGTCGACCCATCCCGCGTCGCGGCCCAGATCGTCTCGGGCATCGGCTTTCTCGGCGCGGGCATCATCATCTTCCGCCGCGGGTCGGTCCATGGGCTGACGACCGCGGCGGCGGTGTGGGAGTCCGCCGGGATCGGCATGGCGGCCGGGTCGGGCCTGCTGTTGCTCGCGTGCACCGTGACCGCGATGCACTTCCTGATCGTCCTAGGCTTCATGCCCCTGGCCACACGATTGGCGGCGCGGCTCAGTGGCTCCATCCGCGTACACGTCACCTACGAGGAGGGGCGCGGTGTGATGTCGGCGCTCCTTCAGGCGTGCGACCGGCGCAACTGGCAGCTGGCCGAGCTGGAGTCGGACCCGACGGGTGGCGTGCTCCTGACGTTGTCGGGCGACGGCATCCTCACCGCGCCAAGCCTGCTGGCACGCATCGACGGGGTCACCGCGATCCGTCAGCTCGACGACGATCCCGACTAGCCATCCAGCCGGCGCCGGACATCACGCGGTGGTGCGCCCACGGGTCGCCCGGTACGAGGCGATGAAGCCGACGGCGGCAAGGACGGCCATCACCGCGAACATCCATCTGGCGCCGGTCGCATCGCCGCGATCGGTGAGGTTGACGACGATGCCCGCCAGCCCCGCGCCGAACGCCCCGCAGATCAGTTGCACGGTGTTGATGGCGGCCGCGGCGGTGCGCCCTTCGGCGGGATCGTCGCTGCTGCCCATCGCCCATGCGGACAGGTGCGGCCACGCGATGCCGACGCCGGTGCCGGTGATCAGCAGCGCCAGCACCCACACCGCGATCACCAGGCCGGGGGCGTCTTCGAGCTGGCTCACGGCGGCGACCGTCAGGCCGACGGTCATCACCAGTGGCGCCAGAGCGACCACGCTCGTGACGACGCGCATTCGGGTCAGGGATGCGCTGACGATCTCGCTGATGGTCCATCCCACGGCGAGTGACACGCTGAGGAACCCTGCGGCAACCGGCACCAGGTGTGCCAGCCGCTGGCCGAAGAGCGGCACGTACATGTCGGCCATCGTCGCCGCCATCAGCACTCCCAGGGTGAGATAGATCCACTTCAACGGGCCGGGCTGAAAGGCCTTGGGCGGCAACACCGATGCGGTGGTCTTGCGGTCCACCGCGAGGAAGACCACCACCAGTGCCGCACCCAGGACGAGCAGGCCGGCCGTCACGGCGACGTTGTGAGGGATGCCTGCGACGCTGATCGCCAGAGCCGCCCCACCGAGCAGCATCAACGACCACAGCGGGATGCGGTCGACGACCGCCTTGTCGGCGCCTGCAGTCCGCCCGGGCAGCGCGAAGGGCACCAATGCCGACATGGCCGCCGCGAGCAAGGCCAGCACACCGAACGCCCAGCGCCACGAGCCGTACTGCGCGAACAAGCCACCTGCCGCCGGCCCGACGAGCGTGCCGACACCCCACATCGCCGAGACAAGGGCCGACGCCTTGGTCCAGAGTGACTGCGGCAGAGCCGAACTGATGACGGCGTAACCCAGACCCGCGAGGAACCCGCCCGCCGCGCCCTGGACCACCCGGCCGAGGAGCAGGAACTCCATGCTCGGCGCGACGGCGCAGAGTGCGCTGCCGATCCCGAACACGCCCAGGCCGCCGACGTAGGCACCGCGCGGTCCCAGCTTCGTCAGGACCGAGCCGACCGTGGTGGCCGCCACCACCGATGCGACCAGATAGACGGTCGTGACCCAGGCGTAGAGACGCTGGCCACCGATCTCGGCGACGGTGCTCGGCAACAGGCTGATGGTGAGGAATTCGTTGGTGGCGTAAAGCGCTACGCCACCCGCCAGTACCGTCGAAGCGCCCAGGTGCTTGGCCCCCAGGAGTTCGCCCCAACCACCCACGGGGGTGCTCTCCGTCTGCGTCACGCGGACAACCGTACGAGCTCAACCATGGTTGAGATCAATACCGCGTCCGACGTACCTCACTTGAGGCCGGCCGCGTCCATGCCGCGCAGTTCCTTCTTCAGGTCGGCGATCTCGTCACGGATCCGGCCCGCGAGCTCGAACTGCAGGTCGCGCGCCGCCGCCATCATCTGAGCGGTGAGGTCCTTGATGAGGTCGGCGAGTTCGGCGCGTGGCATGTTGGCCGTGTCACGGCCTTCGAAGATGCCTGCGCTGACCGCGCGACCCGGCTCACCCTGAGCCCGTCGCCCGCGGGAGGCGTTACGTCCAGAGCCCCCGACAGGGACAGAGGGGTCGGTGGCTTCAGTATCCGCGGCCTCGCGGTAGACCTGATCGAGGATGTCGGCGATCTTCTTGCGCAGTGGCTGCGGATCCACGCCGTGGGCCTCGTTGTACGCGATCTGCTTGGCGCGGCGGCGATCGGTCTCCTCGATGGCCTGCTGCATCGAATCGGTGATCTTGTCGGCGTACATGTGGACCTCGCCGGAGACGTTGCGCGCCGCGCGGCCGATGGTCTGGATGAGGCTGCGGGCGGATCGGAGGAAACCCTCCTTGTCGGCATCGAGGATCGACACCAGCGACACTTCAGGCAGGTCGAGACCCTCGCGAAGCAGGTTGATGCCGACCAGGACGTCGTACTCACCGAGCCGTAGCTGACGCAACAGCTCGACACGCCGCAGCGTGTCTACCTCCGAGTGCAGGTAGCGCACCCGGATGCCGAGTTCGAGTAGGTAGTCGGTCAGGTCCTCGGCCATCTTCTTGGTCAGCGTGGTGACCAGCACCCGCTCGTCGAGTGCGGTGCGCTTGCGGATCTCGCCGATCAAATCGTCGATCTGGCCCTTGGTGGGCTTGACCACGACCTGCGGATCGACGAGCCCGGTGGGCCGGATGACCTGCTCGACGAACTCACCCGCCGACTGGCTGAGCTCATACGGTCCCGGTGTCGCCGACAGATACACCGTCTGCCCGACGCGGTCGGCGAACTCCTCCCAGGTCAGCGGCCGGTTGTCGGTCGCGGACGGTAGCCGGAAGCCGAAGTCGACGAGGTTGCGTTTGCGCGACATGTCGCCCTCGTACATACCGCCAATCTGTGGCACCGTGACGTGGGACTCGTCGATGACCATCAGGAAGTCTTCTGGAAAGTAGTCCAGCAGCGTGGCAGGCGCCGTGCCCGGACCGCGGCCGTCGATGTGGCGCGAGTAGTTCTCGATGCCCGAGCAGAACCCGACCTGCTTCATCATCTCGACGTCGTAGTTGGTCCGCATTCGAAGCCGTTGCGCCTCAAGCAGTTTGCCCTGGCCCTCGAGTTCGGCGAGCCGCTCCTCGAGCTCCTTCTCGATGCTGGAGATCGCGTGCGCCATGCGCTCGGGGCCCGCGACGTAGTGCGTCGCGGGAAACACTCGGAGCGAGTCGACCTTGCGGATCACGTCGCCGGTCAGCGGATGCATGTAGTAGAGCGCCTCGATCTCGTCACCGAAGAACTCGATGCGGACCGCCAACTCCTCGTAGCTCGGGATGATCTCGACGGTGTCGCCCCGCACCCGGAAGGTGCCGCGGGTGAACGCCATGTCGTTGCGGGTGTACTGCACGTCGACCAGCAGACGCAACAGGCCGTCGCGGGGCACCTCGTCACCGACGGTCAACTCCACCGACCTGTCCATGTAGGACTGGGGCGTGCCGAGGCCGTAGATACAGGACACGGAGGCGACCACGACCACGTCTCGGCGGGACAACAGGTTCGACGTCGCGGAATGCCTGAGCCGCTCGACGTCGTCGTTGATCGAGCTGTCCTTCTCGATGTAGGTATCGGTCTGCGCGATGTACGCCTCGGGCTGGTAGTAGTCGTAGTACGACACGAAGTACTCCACGGAGTTGTTGGGCAACATCTCCCGGAGTTCGTTGGCCAACTGGGCGGCGAGCGTCTTGTTGGGGGCCATGATCAGCGTCGGCCGCTGCAGCTTCTCGATGAGCCACGCGGTCGTCGCCGACTTGCCGGTGCCCGTGGCGCCCAGCAGCACCACGTCCTTCTCACCCGCGTTGATCCGGCGTTCCAATTCGGCGATGGCCGCAGGCTGATCACCGGCGGGCTGGTACTCGCTGACCACCTCGAACTTGGGACCGGTACGCACCACGTCGCTGACAGCTCGGTACTCCGAGTGTGCGATGACGGGATATTCGGTAGCGAAAGCCATTTCACCAGGTTAGAACCAACCACCGACACGTGTGATTCCCGGTCAATATGCTCAGGGGCATCCATCCCCCGAAACGCGAGATCTTCGACGTTGCTGCCCGCACGAACACCGACCCCAAGGGCATCGTGCGGGACGTCGACGTGTACTCCGTCCAGCCGTGGGGCCTCTACATGGCCAGGCCGACGCCTGGTCGCGCGCAGTTCCACTACCTCGAGTCGTGGCTGCTCCCCACGCTCAGCCTGCGGGTGACGATCTTCCACTTCAATCCTGGCTACGAACGCGATCAGGACTTCTACCTCGACGTCGGGCCGATCACCGTCGACGGCGACGTCTGGTGCACCGAGGACCATTACCTCGACCTCGTCCTGCACACGGGCGCCGCGGTCCAGCTGATCGACGTCGACGAGCTGTTCGACGCCGCTCGGCAGGGCCTCGTGACACCAGAGGCGGCAACGACGGCGGTGCAGACCGCCGTTGCCGCGATCGACGGTCTGGCCCGTCACGGCTACCACCTCGGACGGTGGTTGGCCGACTACGAAATGGTCCTCACCTGGCGAGCAGCGTAATGTCTGCATTCATGAGCTTGACTAAGCGTGCGCTGATGACGGGGGCTGCGGCGACCGTTTTGCTGCTCAGTGCGCAGTTGACGCCGGCGACCTCGTTCGCTGATCCGGCCGTTCCGCCGGGACCCGGTGCCACCGAGCAATCCGCCGATACGCCATCCCCGGCCCCCGACGCCGCTCCCGATTTCGGGCCGGGTCCATACAACGTGGTCTACCGGGCGAGGGTCGATGGCGTATCGCGCGGTGCGACCATCAGCTACGCGATGGCCGACGACCAGGTGAACACCGCCAATCCGACGATGGTGCCCGGCCGCACCTTCGAGGCGACGGGCGTCGTCACCCAGACGCAGGACGCCGGCATGCAGGTATCCATCCAGTGGCCGTACTCGGCCAGCCTGCACTGCGAGATCCTCGTCAACGACCAGATCATCGCCGAAGCCGACCAGTTCGTGGCACCACGGCTCACTCCGCAGCACAACGATCCCGGTTACGGCGTGCTGAGCTGCGGGAAGGTGACCAACTTTCCGGTGGGCAACACGGCCCCGATCGACGCGCCTGCACCCGTCGACCCGAACGCGCCTGCCGACCCGAACGTGCCTGCCGCCTGAGTCCTTGACTCAGGGACGCCACCCCGTGTCGTCGGCCCACGCCCACGCGCGGCGATAGGCATCGTCGAACCAGGGTTCCTTGGCGTCGGCGTAGTCGCCCGTCACGGCATATCCCTGGGCGGCCACGGTGCGCTTGAGCTCCTCGTACTCCGCACGGGCGGCCGCGTTGGCCTTCAGCCAGTCCACGAACAGCAGCGCGAACTGCTGACCTGGCCAACCATCGACGCGTAGATGAACGTGTGTCGGTCGCCCGGGATCGGCCGACGCATGGATTCGCTTGTGCCACAACGACGTGTCGTTGACGTGATCGAACTCCGCGACAGTGCTGCGGGCATCGGGCTTGGCGACGTCGGTGGTATGGGTTCCGCGGGGGTAGCCGGCGGCGAGCAGCGCGTCGGCGAGTTCGTCGGCAACGGCCAGCGATGGCACGGTCACCTGAACGTCGATCACGTCCTTGGCGTCGATTCCAGGCACGGCCGTCGAACCGATGTGGTCGACGCGGACCGCGCGGTGACCGCACGTGGTTCGCAGCCTGGTGAGGACTCGGCCGGCTTGCTCCGGCCACGACGGGTCCGGGGGCACCAACCGAGGAGTCACCTCTGCTGCCCTGCCCGCCTGAAGGTTGGCCGCAAACGGCGCGATGCGCTCGTGCCACAGCTTCCTTGCGGCGGCCACCAGCTCGTCGGAGGTGCCCGAGTTGTCGAGCCATACGTCGGCGACGGCGCGACGCTGTTCTTCGGTGGCCTGCGCGGCGATGCGGGCCCTGGCGTCGGCCTCGCTGAAACCGCGATGTTCGATGAGCCGGGCTACCCGGAGTTCCGCGTCGGCGTTGACGATGATCACCAGGGGGAACATCGACGCCATCTGCGACTCGACGAGCAGCGGGATGTCCTCGACGATGACGGCGTCCGGCGAAGCCGCCGCGATCAGCTCAGCGCGACGCTTGCCCACCAGCGGGTGCACGATGCCATTCAGGGTGTTGCGGGCGTCCTCGTTGGGGAAGGCGATCGCCGCCAGTGCAGGCCGGTTGAGGGCGCCGTCGGGTAGCAGGATCTCGTCGCCGAACGCCGCGACCAGTGCGGCCAGGCCCTCGGTGCCGGGCTCGACCACCTCGCGCGCGATGACGTCGCCGTCGACCACCACGCCGCCCAGCTCGCTGAATGTCGAGGACACCGTTGACTTTCCGGCACCGATCCCACCGGTCAATCCGATACGAAGCACGGCATCATCCTGTCAGGGGCCGCGGACGGGAGGTGCACAGGGATCCGCCGAAACGACGAACGCCCCGGCTCTCAATGAGCCGGGGCGTCCGTCGAACTGATTGGCTAGGCGTTGCCCGCGAGCTTCTCCCGCAGAGCCGCCAGCTGAGCATCGCTGGCCAGCGTGCCGCCGGTGGACTCGGGACCCGAGCTGGACGACGAGGACGAGGCGCCGTTGGCGGTCGCAGGCCGGCTGGCCGCTTCCGCATCGGCTGCCGCGAACTTCTCCATCTGCGCGGTGTGCATCTTGTGGCGGCGCTCGGCCTCGGCGTACCGGGCCTCCCACTCGTCACGCTGCTTCTCGAAACCTTCGAGCCATTCGTTGGTCTCGGAGTCGAAGCCCTCGGGGAAGATGTAGTTGCCCGCCTCGTCGTAGCTGTCGGCCATGCCGTACTTCGACGGGTCGAACTCCTCGGTGTAGTCCTCGTTGGCCTGCTTGAGGCTCAGCGAGATGCGACGACGATCGAGATCGATGTCGATGACCTTGACCATCGCGTCGTCGCCGACCTGGACCACCTGGTCCGGGACCTCGACGTGGCGCTCGGACAGCTCCGAGATGTGCACCAGGCCCTCGATGCCCTCTTCGACGCGGACGAACGCACCGAACGGAACCAGCTTGGTGACCTTGCCGGGCACGATCTGACCGATCGCGTGGGTACGCGCGAAGTGGCGCCACGGATCTTCCTGAGTCGCCTTGAGCGACAACGAAACCCGCTCGCGGTCCATGTCGACGTCCAGCACCTCGACGGTGACCTCGTCGCCCACCTGAACGACCTCGGATGGGTGGTCGATGTGCTTCCAAGACAGCTCGGAGACGTGCACCAGGCCGTCGACGCCACCCAGGTCCACGAAGGCGCCGAAGTTGACGATCGAGCTGACGACGCCCTTGCGGACCGCGCCCTTCTGCAGCTGGTTGAGGAACTCGCTGCGCACCTCGGACTGGGTCTGCTCCAGCCAGGCGCGGCGGCTCAGCACCACGTTGTTGCGGTTCTTGTCGAGCTCGATGATCTTGGCCTCGATCTCCTTGCCGATGTACGGCTGAAGATCGCGGACGCGACGCATCTCCACCAGCGACGCGGGCAGGAAGCCGCGCAGGCCGATGTCGAGGATCAGGCCACCCTTGACGACCTCGATGACGGTGCCCTTGACGGCCTCGTCCTTCTCCTTGAGCTCCTCGATGGTGCCCCAGGCGCGCTCGTACTGAGCGCGCTTCTTGGACAGGATCAAGCGGCCTTCTTTGTCCTCCTTGGTGAGGACCAACGCTTCGACCTCATCGCCGACGGACACAACCTCTGAGGGGTCGACGTCGTGCTTGATCGAAAGTTCACGGGAAGGGATGACCCCTTCGGTCTTGTACCCGATGTCGAGCAAGACTTCGTCGCGGTCGACCTTGACGATGGTGCCTTCGACGATGTCGCCATCGTTGAAGTACTTGATGGTCTTGTCGATCGCGGCGAGAAAGTCCTCGGCCGAGCCAATGTCGTTGATGGCTACTTGCGGCGAGGTGATGGACGGACTTGGCATGTGGTGGGTGGCTCCGGACAGGTTTTATCGTAGGGACAG
>JAOPUT010000412.1 GCA_025963385.1 Mycobacterium sp. | reverse complement strand
TCGAACGCCGGGGTGTTGATGTCCCAGCCGTTGAAGTCGTCCTGCGCGCGGAGGCCGTCGAGGAGGTAGACCGCGGGCGAGTTGGGTCCGCCGCTCTGGAACTGCACCTTGATGTCGCGGCCCATGCCTGCCGACGGAACCATCAGGTACTCGACCGGAAGGCCCGGCTTCGAGAACGCCCCCGCCGTTGCGCTGCCCCCTACCGCGCCGATCATGCCCGGCAGCAGAACAACCGCCATGGTCGCCATCAGTAGTCGGCGCGCCCAGCGCCCGAGAATTCCGTCAACCAACATCTACGAATCCATCCAGTTCCTGTTACGGGTTACCCGTCGATCCCTGCGATCCGAGATCGCACAAGCGGCAGCGGAAGACCCGCCAGCCGCGCCCGCGCTGCGATAGCAGGCGGACCTGAATATTCACTTGTAGACACGCAGTAAAACATGTGGCCAGCGTCACCAGCCACCCCGGCAGCTGTCGATCCGGTGACGTTACGGTCACGCAATTGCCCTGTTACGGCCGTAAACTGCAGGTCGTGGCGAGTTCTCGCACCCCAGCCGGAAGCCGGCTCGGGCTGGACGACTGGATCCAGACCGGCTACGCGCTCCTCGCCGAGGAAGGCATCAAGGCACTCAAGATCGACCGCCTGTGCGACCGCCTCGGCGTCACCAAGGGCAGCTTCTACTGGCACTTCGACGGCATGCCCGCCTACCGCTCCGCGCTCGTCGAATCGTGGGGTGAACTCCGCGACGAGGACCGCCGCACCTTCGACGACATGAACGGTCTGGCGCCGCGCGAGCGACTGTTGCAGATGATGTCGTCGCTGGTGAGCCCGAGGCACTGGACGCTGGAACGGGCCATGCGGGAATGGGCGCGCTCCGACGATGCCGTCGCGACAAGCGTTCGCGCCGCCGACCAGCGGGTGTTGCGGGCCGTCCGCAAGGCCTTCCACGACTACGGCTTCGACGATGACGAAGCCGACCTGCGGGCCAGCGCCACCTTCGCCGCGGGCATCGGCTTTCTGCACCTCTCGGGTGCGACGCCGGAGGCCCGTCACGGCGCGCGCAGCGAGCGCTTCCTCGATCTCATGCTGCGAGACTGACGGCCTCCATGGCAGGGGCCCTGGCGCTCGGCATGAAGATCCCACGACGGCGATGGTCTGATGCGGAAGGGTGGTGTGAGATGAGTGGCATGCCCAACGCCGCGGTGACGAATTTCTTCCAGAAGCGGGTGGCCAACCCGCTGATGCGACGCAACCCGTTTCAGACCCTGCTCGAGACCACCGGACGCAAGTCGGGTGAACCCCGACGTACGCCGTTGGGCGGCAAGCTCGTCGGTGACCAGTTCTGGTTCGTCTCGGAGTTCGGCGAGAAGTCGCAGTACGTGCGCAACATCCAGGCCGACCCGCAGGTACGCGTGCGGTTGCACGGGAGGTGGCACACCGGAACCGCCCACCTCCTGCCCGACGACGACCCGAACGCCCGCCTGCGAGAGCAGTCGCAACTCAACGCCTTCGGGGTGCGCACATTCGGGACCAACCTGCTGAGCGTGCGCGTCGACCTCGACCGCTGACCTTCGGTGCACGGCCGGGAGTCGGGCACCGGGTCTTGACACCTCCGGAAATAAAAGTAACGTCAGTTTCAGTTCTGCACGGCCCGGTCGGCGAAGTCATTGGAGACAGCCATGGAATCGTTCATCCACCTGCGCAAGGGCAAGACACCCCGGCGGCTGCATGCCGATCTGGACGGACTGAAGGACGACGAACTCGGTCGCGGCGGATTCACCGGACGCACCGCCAACATCTACCGGCGCAACGACCCCACCGCATACCGTTCGGTCGGCCCGCTGCGGCCGCTCGACGTGTTGTCCGGCGAGTTGAAGCCCAGTGACGCCACCGACGCCAACGGCGGTCCGATGCTGATGTTCTCCAATGCCGACTGTCTGGTCCTGCTCTCGCGGCGCACCGAGCCCATGCCCCACTTCGTCCGCTACGTCGACGGCGACCTGCTGTCCTTCGTGCACGAGGGTTCCGGGCTGCTCGAGACGGAGTTCGGCCCGCTGCGCTACCGCGAGGGTGACTGGGTGTACATCCCAAAGGCGTGCACGTGGCGCCAGGTGCCCGACGAAGAGACCACGCTGTTGATGATCCAGGCCACCGACGAGTTCCGGGTACCGCCGCCTGCGCAGCTGGGCAGACACTTTCCCTTCGACCCGTCACAGGCGGTGATCCCCGAGCCCGAGCCCATCGACGACGACGGGCGTGACGAGTACGAGGTCCGGTTGATCCACGACGGTGGCCCGACAACGTTGTTCTACCAACACAATCCGTTGGACGTCGAAGGCTGGCGGGGCGACAACTTTCCCTTCACGTTCAACATCGCCGACTACAACGTCGTCACCTCCGACAGCGTGCACCTGCCGGCGACCGTGCACCTGTTCATGCAGGCCACCGGCGTCTACGTGATGAACTTCCTGCCGAAGAGGGCCGAGGGCGTGCCAGGCACCGAGCGCACCCCGTGGTACCACCGCAACGTCGACTACGACGAGATCGCGTTCTTCCACAGCGGGTCGCTGTACGGCATCCCAATGCCACCCGGCTTGGTTTCGCATGCGCCACAAGGTGTTCACCATGGAGCGCCCGAGAAGGCGCGTGAGCGGGCGCGCCGCAAGTTCGACGAGTACGACAGCGTCGACTGGTCGGTGATCGCGATCGACACCCGGCGTCGGCTGGTGCCGTCGCCGGAGGTACTGGCCAACGATCTGGGGCAGCACTAGTGACGACGACCGAGCGACCCGTCAAGTTCGAGTACGAGCGCATCCCGTATCTCGTTGCCTACCAGAACACCTCGGCCGTTCGCGACGTCTACGGCGGAGTCGCCGAGCTCGTGGTCCTCGAAAGCCATCTGCTCAAGCCGAAGAGCAGGCCCTCCGACACCGTGCTGGTCTTCATGCACCCGATCGGCGGCGGCGCATACCTCCCGATGATCAACGGGCTGGCCCGCGCAGGCCACCACGTCATCTACTGCAACAGCCGATTCCGCGGCACCGACTCGGCCCTGCTGATGGAGAAGGTCGTCGAGGATCTCGGCGAGTGCATCAAGGACGCGAAGAACCGGCTGGGCTACTCGAAGGTGGTGCTGGCGGGCTGGAGTGGCGGCGGCTCGCTGTCGGTGTTCTACCAACAGCAGGCTCAACACCCGACGATCACCGCCAGCCCGTCGGGCGACGGCCCGGATCTGACCAAGCTGGGCCTCATCCCCGCCGACGGCATCATGCTGCTCGCCGCGCACATCAGCCGGCACGGCACCATGACCGAATGGCTGGACGCGTCGATCCTCGACGAGTCCGATCCGTCGAAACGCGATCCGGAGCTCGACCTCTACGACCCGGACAATCCCAACCGACCGCCGTACACCGAGGAGTTCCTGGACCGCTACCGGGCAGCACAGATCGCCCGCAACCGGCGAATCACCACGTGGGTCAAGCACAAACTGGCGGAGCTGAAGGCCTCAGGCCGCCCCGACGACGAATACGGGTTCGTCGTGCACGGCACCATGGCCGACCCGCGCTGGCTCGATCCGACCGTCGATCCGAACGATCGCACCCCGGGCACCTGCTATCTGGGCGATCCTGCGGTGGTGAACAACTCTCCCGTCGGCCTCGCCCGGTTCTGCACGCTGCGCAGCTGGCTGTCGCAGTGGAGCTACGACGACGCCAACGGTGACGCGGTGAAGGCGGGTCCCGATATCGCCGTGCCCGCACTGGTCATCGGCAACCTCGCCGACGACGCGTGCACGCCGAGCCACACGCGCCGCCTGTTCGCGGCGATCGGCCACCCCGACAAGGAGATGCACGAGATCGCAGGCGCCAACCACTACTACACGGGTCCCGATCAGCGCGGCACCCTGCGTCAGGCGGTCGGTGTGTGCACGGATTGGCTGCAGCGGCACGGGTTCTCGCTCTGATGGTCACCGGTCCTCTCGACGGCATCCGGGTAATCGAGGTCGGCACGCTGATCTCGGGTCCATTCGCCGGGCGACTGCTCGGCGACATGGGCGCCGAGGTCATCAAGATCGAACCGCCGGGAGCCCCCGACCCGCTGCGCACCTGGGGCCAGGCCGAGCTCGACGGCCACCACTTCTTCTGGACCGTGCACGCCCGCAACAAGAAGGCCGCCACCCTGAACCTGCGGGAGGAAGCAGGCCGCGCCCTCTTCCTCGACCTCGTCGAGCGCTCCGACATCATCGTGGAGAACTTCCGTCCGGGCACCCTGGAGAAGTGGAATCTGGGTTACGACGTTCTACGCGAACGTAATCGGGGCCTCATCCTGGTCAGGGTATCCGGCTACGGGCAGACCGGGCCCGAGGCTCACAAGGCGGGCTACGCGTCGGTGGCCGAGGCCGCCAGCGGGCTGCGCCACATGAACGGCTTTCCCGGCGGACCTCCCCCGCGGTTGGCGCTGTCGCTGGGCGACAGCCTGGCAGGCATGTTCGCCGTACAGGGCGCGCTCGCCGCGCTGTACCGCCGCACGGTCACCGGCGAGGGTCAGATCGTCGACGCCGCACTCACCGAGGCCTGCCTGGCGGTGCAGGAATCCACCATCCCCGACTACGACGTCGGCGGCGTGGTGCGCGGCCCCTCGGGCACCCGACTCGAGGGCATCGCGCCGTCCAACATCTACCCGACCGCAGACGGCAGCTGGGTGGTGATCGCGGCCAACCAGGACACCGTGTTCCGCCGCCTCTGCAGCGCGATGGGCCAGGCCGAACTGGCGACCGACGACCGATTCGCCAATCACGTTGCCCGCGGCCGCAATCAGGACGAGATCGACAAGATCATCGCCGCATGGGCCGCCGAGCGGCAACCCGCCGACATCATCGCGACGCTGAGTGCGGCCGGCGTCATCAGCGGACCCATCAACACCGTCGCGGAGGTCGTCACGGATCCGCAGCTGGTGGCCCGCGGCATGATCGCCGACCACTGGGACGAGCGCATCGGACGCAACGTCAAGGGACCCGGCGTCGTTCCGGTGCTGTCCGAGACACCGGGAACGATCCGCTGTGCAGGGTCGGTCGAGCCCGGCCAGCACAACGACGAGGTCTACGGCGAGCTGCTGGGCCGCTCGGCAGAAGAACTCGCGGCGCTGCGGACGGAGGGGGTGGTGTGACCGACACATTCCCCGGGTCGCTGCGCTCCTGCCCGCCGGTCCCCGAGCACGTGACCATCCGCGAGGTCAGTCTCCGCGACGGACTGCAGATCGAGGAGCCGATCCCGTTGTCCGCCAAGCTCGAACTGCTCGAGGCGGTCGTCGCCACCGGCGTCCGCGAGATCGAGGCCACCGCCTTCGTGTCACCGTCGAAGGTGCCTGCACTCGCCGACGCCGCGGCCCTGGCAGCCGAACTGCCCCGCTTTCGCGAATCTCACGGGGTCGAGTTCTCCGCGCTGGTCGCCGGCCCGGGCGGCGCGGGACGTGCCGTCGCCGCGGGAATGGGCTCGATCGAATACGTGGTGTCGGCGGCCGATGGGCATAGCAGGGCCAACGTGGGTCGTTCGACGGCCGAGTCGACGGACCTGATCGCCGACATCGCCCGCATCGCCCACGAGAACGATGCGACGTTGGAGGTCATCATCGCCACGGCGTGGGACTGCCCGTTCGATGGCCCGACGGACCCGAAACGGGTACTGGACATCGCCTCCGCGGCCGTCGAGATCGGCGCCGACCGCGTGGCGATCGCGGACACCATCGGCACCACCACACCGCGCCGGGTGACCACGCTGATCGAGCACCTGGTCACTGTCATCGGCGATGTACCGCTCGGCGCCCACTTCCACAACACCCGAGGCGCCGGACTCGCCAGCGCGTACGCCGCCGTCACCGCGGGAGTCAGACGGTTGGACTCGGCGGTCGGCGGACTCGGCGGCTGCCCGTTCGCACCGGGCGCCAGCGGCAACATCGCCACCGAGGATCTCGTCTATCTGCTGCGCGACAGCGGGATCCGCGTCGACGTCGATCTGCAGGCGGCGATCCAGGCAGCGGGCGTCGCGCGCAAGGTCGTCGGCCACGACCTACCGAGCGCGCTGCTGCGCGCCGGTGATCGCCTGCTGGGCTGAGGCGACCGTGCCTGCAGAGTCACTCACCGCGAAGGGCCGGCAGACCCGCGAAGCCATCGAGCTCGCCGCTCGGAAGCTGTTCGCCGAGCGTGGCTTCCACGGCACCACGCTGACCGAGATCACGTCGGCTGCGGGTAAGTCCCCCGCCGCGTTCTACCGGTATTACACGGACAAGGAAGACCTGCTCGCCGTGCTCGCCGAGTCGTTCCTGCGCGACGTGGTCGCCCCGCTCGGTCCGCAGGTGCACCTACCGGAGTCACCCGAGGACACGGAGTTCTTCGTCTCGGCGGTCACGGGATACTGGAACATGTTCAAGCAGAACATCGGCATCATGGTCGCCGTCGACCAGCTCGCCGCCGTCCAGCCTCGGTTCGCCGCCCTGCAGAACGAGTTCCGCCGCTTCGGGATCGACATCGTGCGGTCATCGGTCCTCCGCGCTCAGGACCAGGGGTACGGCGCCGACCTCGATCCCGAACACACCGCCCTGGCGATCTCGCTGTTGTTCGAGCGATTCACCACCGTCTACCTCCGCGAGGACACCAGCATGCTGGGCGTGGCGAGCACCGACGAGAACGCGGTGCGCACCCTGTCGACGATCTGGAAGAAGACGCTGTACGGCTTTTGACGTGTGACCATCAGAAAGGAATCAGAGTGGATTTCGCCCTGCCCGAACACCTTCCGGGCCTGCTGGCCGAGATGGACGCCTTCATCGAGGCCGAGATCAAGCCGCTGGAAGCCGAACACATGCAGTACTTCGACCGGCGCAGAGAGTACGCCCGCACCGACTGGGAGAACGACGGGATCCCGCAGCGCGCGTGGGAGGACCTGCTCGACGAGATGCGACGCAGAGCCGACGCGGCGGGTTGGCTACGGTACGGCCTGCCATCCCGCTTCGGAGGTCGTGACGGAACCAACCTCGACATGGCGGTGATCCGGGAACACCTGGCGCACAGGGGTCTCGGGCTGCACAACGACCTACAGGACGAGTCCTCGATCGTCGGCAACTTCCCGCAGGTCATCATGATGGACCGGTTCGGCACCGATCAGCAGAAGAAGGAGTGGGGCGAGGCCCTGCTCACCGGCGAACGCTCGATGGCCTTCGGGCTCTCCGAGCCGGACCACGGTTCCGACGCCACCTGGCTGGAGACCACCGCCGTCGCCGACGGTGACGGGTGGGTGATCAACGGGACCAAGCGGTGGAACACCGGCGTGCACCGCGCCAGTCACGACCTGGTCTTCGCCAGGACGTCCGGCGAACCGGGACAGGCCACCGGGATCACGGCCTTCCTGGTGCCGTGTGACACTCCCGGGTTCAGCGTGCCGTTCTACTGGTGGACGTTCAACATGCCCACCGATCACGGCGAGGTCGAGCTGAAGGACGTCCGGGTACCCGCGGACGCCGTGCTCGGCGAGGTGGACCACGGCCTCGAGGTCGGCCAGACCTTTCTGCACGAGAACAGGATTCGGCAGGCGGCGAGCAGTCTCGGCGCCGCGCAGTACTGCATAGACCGGGCCGCGCAGTACGCGTCGGAGCGGGTGGTGTTCGGTAAGCCGCTGTCGGTGAACCAGGCCGTTCAGTGGCCGCTGGTCGAACTCCAGACGGAGGCGCAGATGGTGCGGCTGCTCGTTTACTACGCGGCCTGGCACCTGGACCGCAACCACCACATGGAGGTGTCGGACAAGGTGTCGATGGCCAACTACCGGGCGAACCGTCTGGTGTGTGAGGCCGCCGACCGGGCGATGCAGGTTCACGGCGGCCTCGGGTACAGCCGCCACGAACCGTTCGAGCACATCTACCGCCACCACCGCAGGTACCGCATCACCGAGGGAGCAGAGGAGATCCAGATCAGGCGAGTGGCCCAGCGGATGTTCAAGTTCGGTCGGTCCAGGAAGTGATCGACTCCGCCGCGTTGGAGACCGTGTTGCGACCGGCGCTCGGCGCGGTCCGAGTCGACGACTTGCGGGTGCTGACCGGTGGCGCGAGCCGGACGACGTGGGCATTCGACGCCGTCACGGACGCTGGCCCGCGCAAACTGATCCTGCGCATCGGACCGCCGGACGAGATCCACGCGGGGATGGAGCTCGAGGCCGCCGCGTCGGGGCGAGCCGCCGCGCAGGGCGCCCCGGTGCCCCACGTACTGGTCGCCGACAATTCGGCTGCCCCGCTTGGCAATCCGTTCCTGGTGTGCGACTTCCTCGCCGGCGAGACCATCGTGCGCCGAATCCAGCGGGCCCTCGACGACGAATCCCGCGCGGATCTGCTCCGGCAGTGCGCACGGGCGCTTGCGGCGATCCATCGCGCGGACCCGGCGGGCATCGGGCTCGAGGACTCCGATCAGCTCGAGGACTGGCACGCCCAACTCGACACGATGGGCGACACCACGGCGACGTTCGAGTGGGCGTTCCGGTGGCTGTCCGCGCACCGGCCGCCCGCGTCACCGAACGTGTTGGTACACGGCGACTTCCGAATGGGCAATCTCATCATCGACACCGACGGGCAACCGGCCCGGCTGGCCGCGGTGCTGGACTGGGAGCTCACCCACACCGGCGAGGTCTACGAAGATCTGGCGTGGTTTTGCATCAGGGCGTGGCGTTTCGGTGCGCCCCGGTCGTTCGGCGCCGGTGGGCTCGGCAGTGTCGAGGATTTCTTGCGGGCGTACGAAGAGGCCGCGGGAACGACGCTCGATCGCGCGAGGGTGCGATGGTGGCTGGTGCTGTCCACGCTGCGATGGGGCGTGATCTGCCGGTATCAGGCCGAACGGCACCTTTCGGGGCAGACGCGATCGGTCGAACTGGCAGCCATCGGGCGACGGGTCTGCGAGACCGAATTCGACCTGCTCACCCTGCTTGAGGGGGCTTGATGACCGACCTGCACGGCAGACCGACGGCGGCCGAACTCGTCGCCGCAGTCGCCGAATTCCTGGAATCCGACGTCAGGGATGCGACGAGTGGTCAGGTGAACTTCCACGCCCGCGTCGCCGCCAACGTGCTCCGCACCGTCGAGCGAGAACTGCTCGACGGCACCGCGTCGCCCGATCTGCTCGGGTTCGCCGACGACCGGGCCTTGGCAGCGGCGATCCGTACCGGCGATCTCGACGACCGGGGCGCCGAGGTCACCTCGGCATTGCGCGAACTCGTTCTGCACCGGCTGGCAGTTTCGCATCCCGGCTACGAGCAGGAGTAACCGCTCAGATCCTTCGGATCCGTGCCAACCAGGCGGGCTCGTCAAGAACCGTGCCGACCGGCAGCTGGAGACTCTCGGCGTGTGCCTGCCCGACGATCCCGCGGTACGTCGCGGTGTCGAGCGCCTCGATGTCCCACCCGCTCGAGAACGCCTCCCTCACCACCGATTCGCCGACCGATGGGCCGAACCCGCGACCCGTGTCCGAGAGTGCGAGCAGGTGCAGCACGCCCCCCGGCCGAATGGCCCGATGCAGACTCGCGACGTAGCGCGTCCGGTCGGCGGCGTCGAAGAAGACATGGAACAGGGCGCTGTCGATGACGGTGTCGTAACCCGGTTCCGCGTCGAGATTCATCGCGTCGGCAACCTCGAAGCGTGCGTCGATCCCCTTTTCGGCGGCGTTCTCGCGGGCCTGGTCGATCGCGTTCGGCGCGTAGTCGATGCCGAGCACGTCATGGTCGAGCGCGGCGAGCAGGATGGTGTGTTCGCCGAGGCCGCAGCCGGCGTCCAACACCTTGCCGTGGATCATTCCGCCCTGTGCGAGTGTCACGATCGCCGGCTGCGGTTCGCCGATCACCCAGGGCGGAGCACTGTCCTGGTAGGCGCTGTTGAACATTTCCCGTGTTGATGTGGTCATGCTCCCGAGTGCTCTACCTCAACAAGAGTTCAGGTCAAGCACCGGCGATCCACGTCTGCACCTGCGGTGTCAGCCGATGCGGCAGCGCGCCGGCACGCGTGCAGGTCCGGAGAATGGTCTCCGAGGTGTCGGCCTCGAACACGCCGTACAGTGCGTCGTCAGCGGGCACCGACAACGTGACCAGCAGCCGAACCGGCGTCGCTTCGACCGACATCGCCTCCGCGGTGGACTCCAGGAGTGACCTGAAGCCACTGATGGCGTTCTGCGTCAGCTCGGTTCGGTACCACTCGGCCAGGAAGCAGGCCACGTCAGCCATCCCCTTCTGTCGTCGGTCCTCGGTTGTCGGCGTTCAATCTCCGCCCCAGCTCGAAACGTGTGCGGATACCCAGTTTTCGATACACGCGCCCCAGATTGGATTCCACGGTCTTCGGGCTGATGAACAGTGCGGCGGCCACGTCCTTGTTCGTCATTCCGGTGGCAGCGAGTTCAGCGACGCGTTGCTCGGCAGGCGTCAGCTCGGAGTATTGGCCCCGCAGCAGGTTGATGCGCCCCAGTTCTTTCTCTGCCCTCGCCGTCCAGAGCGCTGCCCCGAGACTCTCGAAGGTCGCGTGCGCCTCCTCCAACGTGGCCCGGGCCGCCTGCCGGCGACGCAGACGACGTTGCAGCTGTCCGAGGACGAGCTGGGTGCGAGCACGCTCGAACGGTGCGGGGATCCTGTCGTGCTCCGCCATCGCCTGCAGTGCCGCGCGTTCCGCGTCGTCGAGTTCACCGCGGGCCGCCAGCACCATACTGCGGCACCGGGCACCTGCCGCCGACATCCACGGATTGTCCAGCTTGGAACCGTTGTGCTGCAACGAGGTGGTCAGCTCGTCGGCCTGATCGACGTCGTTCATCGCGATCATCGCCTCCACGGCATCGGGGATGAAGTAGAACGCCGCGGCGTCGATGTCGATGGCCTGCTGCCACCGAGACAACAACGGCTGCAGCACGTTCAGCGCCTCGACGTGATGACCCAGCGACACCTCCAGGAAGCCGAGAGCCATCGTCGGCCAGGGCGTCGTCCACTCGCCGTCGGGCACCGACGCGTCCGCGAAGGCGATCTCGACCTCCTTGCGCGCATCTTGCTCGCGACCGGTGTAGGCCGCCGCGAGCGCAGCAGGCACGGCCGCCAGGACCCTGAGGTGGCTGCCCCCAATCTGTTCCGCGCGGACCAGCATGTCCTCGGCGGTCCGCTCGGCGTCGGCGTAGCAACCCAACCAGACGTCGCCCATCGCGGCGTGGAACTGCAGCCACGGCAGGTCGCTGTTGAAGCCGTGCGCGGCCCTTCGCTCAAGGACCTCGGCCAGCCGGGACTTCCCCTCGGCAATTCGTCCCGTCCAACCCAGCACGAGAGCGGCGACGGTGTGCGCGCTCAAGGGCGCAGGCGTCTGCAGATCGGCGACGTCTTCCAATCTCGTGGCGCGGTCCAGCGTCGCCTGGTCGACGCCGAGTCCCCTACGGCACTGCAGCGCGACGTGCATGGCCAGTGACTGGCTGATCACATGCGGATCCTTCAACTGCTCGGCATGGGTCATCGCCTGCACCGAGTGCCGGTGCGCGTTGTCGCCGTGGCCGAGCGACAGCTCAGCCATCGCCGTGCACAGGTGGGCCCGCGCCAGCAGCCGCGGTTGCCTGGCTGCATCCGTCATCGCCTGCGCAAGTGTCTCCACGGCGTCGCCGAACTCACCGGTGCACATGAGGGTTTCGGCGATCAGCAGCCGGGCCACGGCCCGCTGCTCTCCTGCAGCCGGGCCAGTGGCAACGGATTCCGCAAGAGCGCGTGACCGGTCGACGTCGCCGGCGCGGAGTTGGTGCCGCGCGGCTTCGAGCCGCCGTGCCGAGGTATCACCGCCGAGCCCGATGGCCAGCTCGATCAGTTCGGCCGCGGCGGCCGGATCGCCCTTCGCGTCGACGGCGATGGCCGCCGCGTCGAGGCCTGCCAGAATTTCGGGGTCCGCGCTGACGACGGCGAGGGCCATGTGTCTGGCCCGCTGTTCCGGCGCGGACTCGAGATCGGCCAGAGCACGGTGCATACGGCGGCGGTGAGCCGGCAGCGCCTGACTGTAGACACCGTAGGCCAGCACGGGGTGGGTGAACCGGACCCGATTCCCCTCGATCGTGACCACCCCGTGCGTTTCGGGACCCTCCAGCAGATGGACGAGGTGCTCGACCGTGGTGGAGGTCATCGCCGCCATCACGTCGACCGTCGGGTCGTTGACGCAAGCCGCAGCCAGCAGGACCCGCTTGACCTCGTCGTCGAAGTGGCCGACCCTCAGCCGCATGATCTCGGCGAGCGCAGGCGGCAGGGCGGCCGTCGCGGCGGGAGCCGAATTGCACAGCGACCGAGCGAGTTCCAACGCATAGAAGGGATTGCCACCGGACACGTCGGCGATGCGCGTCATCGTCGCACGGGAGAACGACTGCCCGACCCGGTCGGTGATCATCCGCTGCAGCCTGCTCGGCTCCATCGGTTGGATGCGCATCCGGGAGAGTGCATCCGGGCTGTCGAGCCTCAACCACGACGCCGCGCCGTCCTGGGTGGTGCGTTCGGTCAGCAGCAGCCGTACGCGGCCGCGCAACCGCCGCGCGGCGAACGCGAGCAGATCGCGACTGGCGGGGTCGATCCACTGGACGTCGTCGACGGCGACGAGCACGGGTGAGACGTCGGCGAGCCTGTTGACGATCGCCGTGAACGCCGCGACGACCGCCCGTTGATCTCCGCTCGATCGCTCTCCCGTGGCCTGCAGGAGGTTCCGTTCCGCGGCAAGGCGCTGGGTCGCGGGCAGTGCGTCCAGAACCTCGGGCTCGACCTCGCCGATCAGTTCGGAGGCGACCGCGAAGGCGAACCCCTTCTCGTCCCGGCTGGCCCGTGCCGACAACACGCGGAAACCGTTCAGGCGGGCCTCCTCCACGGCGGCGAGCCACGCTGCGGTCTTGCCGATTCCCGCCTCCCCTTCGATCAGAAGAGCCGCAGGCCCGCGCGCCGTCGATGACAGGAATGACGAGATCTTCTCGGCATCGTTGGTCCCGTTCATCGGCACACCTTTCGATCGCCGCACGCCAGTGATGACGCGGTAGGGGGTGAGAAGTCCGCACGGTGGCGACTCGAGATCAGCGTTCGGTGGCACCAGTGGGCGCAGCGGCGAGTCGAAGGCGTGGACCGTCATGGCTGCCTCCTGGCTCTTGAAAGTCCGTCGTGGTGGTGTCGAGAAGGCTATGAACGGGCCCAGGTATCCGTCACGCGTAGCGCACTACGTGTTTTCCCCCGAACGTGCGCAGGTAGCGACACCCACAGTTAGCCTCGGCGGTCGTGGAGTTCGTGACCGGCGCCGTCCCCAACGAGACGGACTACCTGGTGATCGGCAGTGGATTCGGTGGTTCGGTGATGGCGGGGACGCTGGCGGGACCCGGCCGGCGTGTTTGCGTGCTCGAACGCGGCAAGGCCTACCCGCCGGGGTCGTTCCCGCGCACTCCCGACGAGCTCGCCACGAACTTCTGGGACCCTTCCGCGGGCCTGCACGGCATGTTCAACGTGTGGTCGTTCGACCACGTCGACGCGATCGTGTCGAGCGGCCTCGGCGGTGGCTCGCTGATCTACGCGAACGTGATGCTCGAAAAACCCGCAGAGTGGTTCACTCAGCCAATTCCGCACGGCACCGGCGACGAGACGTGGTCGTTCACCCACGGGGACCTCACCAAGCACTACCAGGCCGTCAGGGACTTCCTCCACGTCGAGACCCTGCCTGAGGAACTCGCGGCGGAGGGCTCGCCGAAGACCCTGCAGTTCGTCGAGGCCGCCGAGGGTGAGTACGCCCCTCTCGCCGTGCGCTTCCGAGGTACCGACGGCCAACCGGCCATCGGCGTGCCACTGGCAAACGAGGCGTACGGCAACATCTTCGGTGCGCCACGGAGGACGTCCTGCCGCATGGTCGGCGAATGTGACATCGGCTGCAACGAAGGCGCCAAGAGCAGCATGGACCACACCTACCTGTCCCAGGCCTTGCACGCCGGCGCGTCGATTCACGCCAGGACCGAAGTCCGTACGATCCGACGGTTGAACCCGTCGCAGGGCGAATACCACTTCGAGGTGACCTATGTGGTGCACCCGAAGTGGGCCGAGGGCCAGTCCAGGGACACTCGTTCCATCCCGGAGCGCACGATCAGGGCCAAGCGCGTCGTTCTCGCTGCCGGTGCGCTGGGCAGCACCTACCTGATGCTGAAGAACCTTCGCAGGCTTGGCGTGCCCGACCGGTCACCGGTCGGCCAGCGGTTCTGCGACAACGGCGACCACCTCGCCGTCGCGCTCCCCCGCCGTGACACTCAGGAGTTCGCGGCGAACAAGGGTCCCGTGATCACCGCGTATCGCCGATTCGAGAGCGACGAAGGCACCGACGGGGTACGGCCGCCGACCCGAATGTATCTGCAGGACGGCGGAGTTCCGACGATCATGCTGTGGATCCTGAAGACGGTCGGTGCGCCGGGGTTGGTCGGCCGTCTGCTCAGCGAGGGCGTGAAGTTCTGGTGGCAGGACGTCACGAAGAGCAATGACAACAACGTCTCGGCGGAGGCCAGTCGAATCATGGGCATCTCACCGCCGATCGGCCGGAGCTTGCCCATCCTGGGAATGGGTGAGGACGTAGCCGACGGCCGGTTGTGGCTGAACGAGAAGGGCGTCCTACAGAATTCGTGGACCCCCGAAGGTTCGTCGCGCCACTTCCTTGCGGTGCGCCGAAGGATGAACACGCTGATGCGAAGGCTGGGGGCGCAGTTCAAGGCCGACCCCGACGAAGAAATGACGCGCACGATCACCGTCCACCCGCTGGGGGGCTGCCCGGCCGACACTTCGACGTTCCCAGGGGTCGTCGATTCGTTCGGACGCGTTCACGGGGTTCCCGGGCTGTGGATCACCGACGGCTCGGTGATGCCAGGACCGGTCGGGGCGAATCCGTCGCTGACGATCGCCGCATTCGCGCGCCGCGCCGCGGAGCAGCTCTTGCTCGAGAACCTCAGTGAGCCACCGGTAGATACGTCTCGGCCAGCCCCCTGACGAAGAAGGCCGCATAGGTCAGCACCGCGCGACGTCGCTCCGACCAACTGCGGCCGGAACCGAATCCCCGCATCGTCGTGAGCTGCACCAGAAAGCTCCTCGGCGAGATCTTGATGAATCCGGCTGCACAGCGTGGCCGGACGGGGTCCCGATCGACCGTGACGTCGCGCAGCGTGACGTGCGCCGTGGTGGTGTCCCGCCACAGGTGCCACCCCGGTTGCAGAATCTTTCGCGCCGACATCTCGTAGACCCGACCGTCGTTGGCGAATCTCGCGGTGTACGTCATCTCTCGAGCCGGTTTCCCGTCGGGACCGGTGCCGAGATCGAAGAGGACGAATGTTCCATCGCCAGACAGGAATCGGCCGCCGAGGACCGGGATGACGAGCTCCGCGCGCAAGCGCGCGACATGCGGTTCCTTCGAGACGAATTCGTCGACGTCGTCGATCTCGATCGCGGCGCGCATCGAGGCGGCGAAGGCACTCGCCGACCCGAACCCGGCGACGGGGTCGGAGGTGCGAAGGGCCACCCGGCCCGTCATCGTCTCCCTGAATCGCAGCCCCGTCATCGGTCCTCCGCTACTCGCTCAGCCAGCCGATGATGTCCGGGAACACGTCGACCGCCGCGTACTGGCCGAGGAACATGTCGAGGTGTCCGTAACCCGGATACTCCTTGAAGCCGTGTTTGGGGGTGGTCCCGGTCGGTACGGGCGCATGGCGATTGAAGAACTTCCACGAGTTGCGCATCGCGACGGGACGGAAGGTGAGATTGTCCGCCCCGGTGATGAACGTGAAGGCTGCCTGCGTTCTCGGCGCCTCCACCCCGAGTTGCGCAGGAATCTTCCGATAGTTCTTGACGGGCACCAGATGACCGGCCGTCAGACAGGCGTGGGTCTGCCGGAAGAGGCTCACCGGGACGTGCGCGAACTCGCCCTTGATCCAGTCGTGCGTAGCGGCATCGAGATTGTGGTGGCTCCACAGCGTCGGAAACCCCACGCCGTACACGAAACTCGAGTGCTTGCACACCGCATTGCCACACTCGTGGTGAGTCAGGTGCACCATGAAGTCCATCAGCTTCGCGCTGAAACTCGGTGCGTAGAGCCCATATTGCGGGTTGAAGTAGTCCATGAACTCGCCGAGGGTCGCCAGCGCGACCGGCAGCTTGATCGCAGCGGCGCGGCGCACCCGCGGCGTCATCGCGGTGGAATTGGCCACCACCCTCGTCACCTTCGGCAGCAGGCCGGAGGCGATGGACATCGTGAACGCGTGCGAACCCTGACAGTGCACCACCGCCTTGACCGTCTCGCTTCCCGTCACCTCGCAGATCTTCTCCACGGCCGCAGGAAAGTCGAAGACCGCTGCGTCGTCGAGGGTGTACTGCGACGGCTCGAGGTCGATGCTGGCGCGCCAGTTGAGAATCCACACGTCGAAGCCCGCCGCCGACAGCATCGCAGGAAGTGTGATGATGCCCGGCGGACAGAACAGGTTGGCGCGCACACCCGCCCCGTGCACCATCATCACCGGGCCCTTCGGCGGAACGCCGTACACGGGTTGCAGGCGTCTGAAGTTCAGCTCGAAGCCATCCTCCGTCGTGAACCACACGGTCTCCACGGCAGGCAGACGAACTCCCGGCGGCGACCGCAACACGATGTCGGACTGCGGCGGAATGGCGAAGCGCCGCACTACTCCTCACCCGCGATGCGCATCATCTGCGGGCTTGCCTGCACCGTCGTCGCCAGGGCGGACCGGTCCGGCACGCCGAGCTTCATGCACGCCTTGTAGACGTGTCCCTCGACGGTGCGGACGGATACGGTCAACTGCCCGGCGATCGCCTTGTTGGTCATCCCCTGGGCGACCATGACGGCAACCTCTCGCTCCCTGCCGGTGAGGGGCAACGGGTTGAGCACCTTCTCGAGCGCCGGCGTCGCCGGATTGCCGCAGCGCTGCGACAGTGCCGCGGCGCGCGCCTTGGCGGACTGCTCACCTGCCCGGTGGCCGGCGCTCTGATAGACGTGGGCCGCCTGAGCGGCCGCGTCGGCGGCGACGGCCAGCATCCCGGCGGCCTCCAGGTCCTCGGACACCCCGTCAAGGGCCGCGCCGTCGCGAGCGGCGAGCGCCCGTCCGTGCTCGATGCAGAGACGTCCTGCCGCACAATCGATCTGCGCGTTGATCCGGCGCGCCGCCGCCAGCCCGTCGACGTCGCCGAGCCGCACCGCGTCGTGGATCGCACGCAGCGCGATGGCGCTCTGCCCCGAGCGCTCGGCAACGTGGATGGCATCGCGGGCCGAGGCGACGGCGCCGCGGATGTCGCGTGCCGCGGCAAGCGTCCACGCCCGCGCGACGGCCAGCTCGGGGGCGTACAACTCGGACCGCATGCCGTGCGACGACACGGCGCGGTCCAGTGCACCGGCGGCGTCCGCCGCCCGGCCCTGCTGCCCCAGCGTCTGGGCCAGTCCGATCAGCGCCAACGGACCCCAGCTGTACCCCGTGGTCGTGAGCGCCGCGGCGGCCTGCCGGAAGAGCGAGGTGGCCTCGTCGAAGGCTCCGCGTGCCACCAGGGTGTAGCCGAGGAGTACCTCTCCGATCGCCCGGCCGGGCTGCTGGAACTCCGAGAACGTCAGGTAGTGCCGCGACAGGTTCTCTGCGGCAACG
>JAOPUT010000001.1 GCA_025963385.1 Mycobacterium sp. | reverse complement strand
GACACCAGGAGCTCGGCCGCGGCCAGGATCTGGTCGGATGTGACGGCCAGGTCGGGTACCCCGTCGGCGGGAGCCAGCAGCGGGGTGGCCTCGGCCTCGGTGGGTTCGGCAGCTTCGATCCCGTCGTCCTCGCCAGTGGCCTCACCCGGGCCGGCGTCGTCGCCGTCCGTCATGTCACGCGCGCGTACGGTTGCCCAGGTCGGTGACCCCGGCGGGTGGAAGGCCTGCGGCGTGCTCGAGCACCTCGCAGAACGCCTGCACGTGGGGTCCCAGCTCCAGGTTCGTCGCCGTCCACGACGCGCGTAACTCCAGTTGATGAGCCCGCGGCGGTCCGGAGATGTCGCCATAGCGCACCGACGTCGTCGCGGTCACGGTGCCGCCCAAGGCGGTGACGTGCTCCTTCTGCGGCGCCAGCGCATCGACGAGCCAGCTCCACGCCACTTCGGGAAGAAGGGGGTCGACCGCCTCGCTGGAGTCGAGGTCGGCCTGGATGTAGGCCACCAGACGCATCGTGCCATCCCAGGCCTCCGCGCCCTCGGGATCGTGGAGCAGGATCAGTCTGCCGAATGCGTCACCGTCGGACCGCTCGGGGACGATGGCCGTCTCGGGATGCCGAACCTCCGCGCCGAGCGCGTAGCTGTACGGCGCCAGTCGCTGCGGCGGGCGGATCGGACCCAGCTCGATCTCCGGCCGAACGGTGGCGGCGTTCATCGCCTCCACCGCGGTCCGGAACTGGGCCGGCTCGACGCTGGTCATGGGGATTGACGCTAGCTGATCTGAACAGGGGGTAGCGAAGGCGCGCCGAATTGTTACTGCATGGCAGCATGGGTGCTGATGAGTACCCGTCGTGTCCTGCCGGAGTCGCCCTACCTGACCGCGGCCGCAGGCCGCAAACCCAGCCGAGTGCCCGTGTGGTTCATGCGGCAGGCTGGCCGTTCGCTGCCCGAGTACCGGGCGTTGCGGGCCAAGAACACGATGATGCAGGCGTGTTTCGACGCCGAGTTGATCACCGAGATCACCCTGCAGCCGGTGCGCCGCCACGGCGTGGATGCGGCCATCCTGTTCTCCGACATCGTCGTGCCGCTGCGGGCGTCGGGTATCGACCTCGACATCGTGCCCGACGTCGGCCCGGTGATCGCGCATCCCATTCGCACGGCAGACGACGTCGCGACGATGGCGCCGCTGGAGCGGGATCAGGTCGCACCCGTCGCCGAGGCGGTGTCGCTGCTGGTGGCGGCGCTGGGTGACGTGCCGCTGATCGGGTTCGCTGGCGCGCCGTTCACGTTGGCCTCCTATCTGGTGGAGGGTGGCCCCAGCCGCAACCACGAACGCACCAAGGCGATGATGCTGGGCGAGCCCGATCTCTGGCACGCGTTGATGACGAAGCTCACCGACGTCACGATCGGCTTCCTGCGTACCCAGCTGGACGCCGGTGTCGACGCGATCCAGTTGTTCGACTCCTGGGCGGGCACGCTGTCGCTCGCGGACTACCGCACCTACGTACTGCCGCACAGCACGCGCGTGTTCGACGCCCTGGCCGTCGAGGGTGTGCCGATGACGCACTTCGGAGTGGGTACCGCCGAGCTGCTCGGCGCCATGTCGGAGGCGGTCTCGGCGGGGGAGGCGCCCGTCGTCGGGGTGGACTGGCGCACCTCACTCACCGACGCGGCAGGCAGGGTGCGGCCCGGCTGCGCGCTTCAGGGCAACCTCGATCCGGTAGTGCTCCTCGCGGGGTGGCCTGTGGTCGAACGTGCGGTGCGCGATGTCGTCGAGGATGGGCGTCGGGCCGTGGACGCGGGGGCCGCCGGGCACGTGTTCAACCTTGGGCATGGGGTGCTGCCACCGACGGACCCCGGCGTCGTCACCGAAGCGGTAGCGCTGGTGCACTCGTTGTGACAGCAGCGTATTGCATTGTCGGAGGCGGCATTTCGGGCCTCGTTGCCGCGTACCGGCTGCGTGTGACAGCAGGCCCCGATGCGTCGATCACGGTGTTCGACCCCGCCGACAGGCTGGGCGGGGTGCTGCGTACCGAGCGCATCGGCGGTCAGATGGTCGACGTGGGTGCCGAGGCGTTCATCGCGCGTCGTCCCGAGGTGCCTGCGCTGTTGGCCGAGTTGGGCCTCGCCAACCGACAGGTGGGTACGACCGGGGCACGCCCACTGATCTACAGCGAGGGCAGACTGCACCCGATGCCGCAGGGCACGCTGCAGGGCATTCCCGCGCAGGCGTCGTCGGTCGCAGGTCTGGTCGACGACGCGACGGTCGCGCAGATCGCCGGCGAGCGGGCCAGACCGCTGTCGTGGCACCGGGGCGCCGACCCGACCGTCGCCCAGCTGGTCGGCGACCGTTTCGGCGCCCAGGTGGTGGCTCGCTCGGTCGATCCACTGCTGGCGGGCGTGTACGCAGGCTCGTCGGCGACGATCGGGCTGCGTTCGGCGGCCCCGACGCTGGCGGCAGCCCTGGATCGCGGGGCGCGCAGCCTCACCGACGCCGTCCGCGAGGCGCTTCCCCCACCTTCTGGCGGCTCGGTGTTCGGTGCAATCGATGGCGGTTACTCGGTGCTCGTCGACGAGTTGGTGCGTCGCGCTCGCTTCGACTGGGCTCAGGTCGCGGTTGAACGCGTCGACCGCGACGCTGATGGATGGAGCCTCGTCGACGACGAGGGCGGGCGTTGGCACGCCGACGCGGTGGTGCTCGCCGTTCCCGGGCCGCGCCTGCCCCGTCTGATCGACGGCGTCGCCCCGAGGACCGCCGCGGCCGCGCGGCGCATCCAGGTGGCGTCGTCGGTGCTCGCGGTGCTCGCCCTCCCGGGGGGCACACCGCTGCCGCAGCAGTCCGGCGTGCTGGTCGCGGCGGGAGAACGGTTGAACGCCAAGGCAATGACGCTGACGTCGCGCAAGTGGGGTCGGCGCGGCAACGTCGAGCTCGTCCGCCTGTCCTTCGGCCGCTTCGGTGACACCTTGGCGCGCAACGTGGGCGACGAGGACCTGCTGTCCTGGGCCGCCGCGGATCTCGCGACGATATTCGGCATCCACCAGGAGCCCGTCGACTGCCGAGTGCAGCGGTGGATCGACGCGATGCCCCAGTACGGGCCCCGGCACGCTGAACTGGTTGCCGAGTTGCGGGCTGGACTACCGCCCACGATCGCCGTGGCAGGCGGCTATCTGGACGGCATCGGGGTGCCTGCCTGTGTGGCGTCGGGCACGCGGGCGGCGGCGTCACTGGCCACCGCGGGCGTGGCACGATAGGTAGATCGCGCACGTGAGGAGCAATCACACAACCGCGCACGTGAGGAGCAATCAAACAATGGCCAAGCTCGACTACGACGCCCTGAACTCCATGCAGAGATACATGATGATCTCGGTGTTCTCCGTGCAACCCGAGGCGCTGGGCGAGGACCGGGCGGCCGTGGTCGACGAGACCGCGACGTTCCTCAAACAGCAGGAGGAGAACGGCGTCGTCGTGCGCGGGCTCTACGACGTCGCGGGTTTCCGAGCCGACGCCGACTTCATGATCTGGACCCACGCCGAGCGGGTCGAGGATCTGCAGGCCGCCTACCGCGCGTTCCGGCGCACCCCGCTGGGTCTGGTCAGCGACCCGGTGTGGAGCGTGGTCGCGCTGCATCGGCCCGCTGAGTTCAACAAGAGCCACGTCCCGGCGTTCATCGCCGGCGAGGATCCCGGCGACTACGTGTGCGTGTATCCGTTCGTCCGGTCACTGGACTGGTATCTGCTGCCCGACGACGAGCGCCGCAAGATGCTCGTCGAGCATGGCATGGCAGGCCGCGAGTACCCGGACGTGCGGGCCAACACCGTGCCCGCGTTCGCCCTCGGCGATTACGAGTGGATTCTGGCGTTCGAGGGTCCCGACCTAGGCCGCATCGTCGAGCTCATGTGGAAGCTGCGCTACACCGATGCGCGGCGGCACGTGCGCGAGGAGACGCCGTTCTTCACCGGGCCGCGGGTGGGTGTGGAAGAACTCGTCGCGCGCCTGCCCTGACATTGCTGATCTGTTTCGCGTGAGCGCGACTAGCCCTCGGACGGCACCAGCGTCAACGAGATCGAGTTGATGCAGTACCGCTGGTCCGTCGGCGTGGGGTAGCCCTCGCCCTCGAACACGTGACCGAGGTGACTGTGGCAGTTGGCGCAGACGACCTCGACGCGGTGCATGCCGCCGGAGTCGTCGGAGCGCAGGATGACGGCGTCCGAGTCGGCGGGGTCGAAGAAAGATGGCCAGCCGCAATGGGTTTCGAACTTCTCGCTGCTGCGGAAGAGTTCGGCGCCGCATGCGCGGCACTGGTAGACGCCCTCGGTCTTGGTGTCGGTGTACTCACCCGTGAAGGGGCGTTCGGTGCCTGCCTGACGCAGTACGGCGAACTCCTGCGGTGACAGCTTCTTGCGCCACTCGTCGTTCGTCAGTTGTACTTTCGGGGTCGTCATCCCTCCACGCTAGCGCGCTCTCGACCCCTCGTCATCCATGCCGGATCGATGCCCTCGTCGAGACGACCGTCGGCCTTCGCATCGAGGTATCGGAAGCACAGCACGCAGAACACCACGATGAGCATCAGCGACCAGCCGTACGTGATCTTCATGTACTCCAGATACCGGCCCGTGGTCGGCCAGTACACCAGTAGCCAGCGGTCCATCGTCATGAAACCGTAGATCGCCAGCCAGGACACCCAGTTGCGCAGCACCGAGTTCGGCAGCACCACCGTCATGAGGAACGGGAAGAGCATCATCGAGTAGTAGGCCTGGCCGAGTGACAGCACCAGGAAGGACGTGATCAGCAGCACACCCGAGGATGTCAGCATCCAGAACAGCGGATCGCGTTCCCGGTAATAGCGGTACAACAGCCACAGGCTGCCGACTGCCAGCAACCCGAAGATGATGCGCAACAACATGATCAGCCACATCGGCAGGCCGTAGTAGATGCCGTTGCCGAGGATCGAGCTGTTGAAGTAGTCGCGTGTGGAGAAGATGTAGGGCACCGTGTTGCGGACGAAGTCCATCGGCTTGCTGACCAGTGGCCACGCGACGGCGTTGAACAGCAGAGGCACGCCGAAGGCCGGGATCAGCGACCGCCACTGCCGGTTCAGTAGGGGTAACAGCAGCAGTGGCGCCAGTGAGGGTTTGACCACCAGCGTCAGGCCGATCGCCACCCCGGCCCACCACTGGTGGTTGACCTTCCCGTCAAGCAGCCACCGGAAGAACAGCACCTCGCACAACAGGATGCAGCCGTTGATGTTGGTGAAGACCAGTGTGTTGGTGACACTCTCGGTGCAGAACATGGCGAGCAGCAGGGCGGGTGCCGCCACCGACGACAGGGTGTAGTTGAAGAGCCGCAGCAAGAGGTAGGCGGCCAGCACGATGGCGATGGTGTTGAAGGTGATGAACCAGTACCGGGCTGCCGTCACCGGCAGAAATCCGAATGGGGCCAGCAGCAGCGTCCCGCCGGGCGGATACAGGTAGTGCGGGTCGACCTGGTCGAAGTGTTCGTTGTAGATCTCCAGGCCGCGCCTGAAGTTGGACACCGCGCGGTAGACCGGCCCGAAGTCGTCGGTGATGTAGCCGTTGGTCCCGAGCACGTAGGCGCGGTGGATCACCGAGAGGATGGCGATCGGCCACAGCACGGACCGGAGCACGGTTGCGACGCTGGGTGGTGAGGTGCGGGGCCGGAAGGCTCTCAAAAGGGTGTCAGGTACCGCCACCAGCGCACCGTACACCGGAGGTCATGGGCGACAAGCTAGGCGGGGCAGTACGTGTCGGTCTCGGGAACCTTGCCGGTGCTCAGGTACGACAGCACGGGCGGGACGGCGCACGGCGAGTAGATGCTGGCCCCGTGGCCCACGCCCTGCCACATCACGCGACGGTTCGCGGCGCCGGCGTTGATGATGGTCGCGGCGACGGCGGCCACACCCTCGTTGCCGACGACGGGGTCGTTCTGGACGCCGAGCAGCAATACGGGAATCTTGAGGTTCTGGGGGTCCGGCGGGGTGGAGCCGCTGGGCCAGGCGAGGCAGTTCACCAGATCGAGGGCGCCGACGGTGCCGAACTCGGGGTAGAGCTTGCCCCACTGGACGACGAGTTCCCGCACTCTGTCCGGGGTCGGCCGGTTCAGGGCGTCGCTGCATCCGTTGACGAACTGCCCATCGGTCTCCCGCAGCGTCTCGGCGTCGTTGATGAGAGCGTTGAGTTGGGTGACGTCACCGCCGCGCGCCGCGGCGAGCGTGGTGGCCAAGGCGTTGGTCGAGCTGACGAAGTCACCGCGCGGGAAGGCCAGCGCCGTGGCGATGGCGTCGGTGAGCGCTGCCGCCGATGCGCCTCCGGGTCCGGTGCCCTGCCGTGCGGCCGCCAGCATGGCGTCGATCGCGCCCTTCGGATCGGGTCCGAGCGCGCAGCCGGAGGCGACGCACTGTCCGATGAAGGCTGCCAGGGCGGCCTGCTGTCCCTTCACCTTCTGTTCTGCTCGGGCCTCGGCGGCGATGCCGAGCGGCAGGGGAGAGTCGAGCACCAGCCGGGAGACCTTGTTCGGGTGTGAACCGGCGTAGGCCAGTGCCACCTGGGCGCCGTTGCCGACGCCGAGCAAAGCGACGGTGGGAACGTCCCAGGTGCTTCGTAACCGTTCGATGTCCTCGGCGGCGTGCGCGTTGTCGTAGGCGGAGTCGCCGGGGGCGATGCTGTCGGTGCAACTGGTCGTCGCGGTCTGGACGATGGCGCTCAGATTGGCGACGGGATCGTCACCGGAGGCGAACTGCGCCTGGTCCAGCATCTCCTGGCGGCTGAACAGGTCGCGGCAGTCCAGGTCGCCGGACATGCCCATGCCGCGGCGGTCGACGGCGACGACGGGGTTGGTCTTGAGGACGTCGGCGCCGCCGCGGGACAGCCACACCGGCAGTTGTGCCGACGACGGCAGGTCCGTGCCCGTCGTCATGATCAGCGGTCCTGCGTCCGGCGGGGTCGCCGAGGACCTGGCCCGGACCACCCCGATACTGAGCGTTCCGGTGGCGCCGTTGATCGAGTCGAGGTCGGCGTCGTAGTCGGCGCAGTCCAGGCTCACCCCGGGGACGGCGGGAATGGACGCCTGGCCGAACACCCGAGCCGTGCAGTCCCGCCACTTCAGGTCGTTCTTGGGCGCCTCGATCGGGGGCGGCCCCGACGCGACGGGGGTGGTTTCCAGCGCGCCCTGTGGCCCCGCCCCGGAGTCGGTGGCGAAGCGAGGGTTGGCGGCCAGCCCCGGTGCGCACCCCGCGAGCACGACAGCCGCAACGGCGGGCAGACAGAGGGCCCTGAGCAGCTGACGATGCCGACGCATGGTGACCACATTAGCGAGCGCCGGACGACTCCTTGCTCGGCCGGTGACGGAGGGCAGGAGCTGAGCGACCCGGCAAGTCGCTACGTCACTGCTCCTTGACGTACCTGGTGTAGAGGTAGCCCTCGTCGTCGGTCAGCAGGTGACTTCGGCGCATCCTGGTGTGGGCTTCGCCCGACCCCGCGGCGATGCGGCGGGCGGCGCCGCCGACCAGGACCGGCGCGATGGTGACGCAGAGCTCGTCCAGGAGATCGTGTTCGATGAGCAGGCTGATGAGGGACGGGCCGCCCTCGGACAGGACGCGCCGAAGTCCCCGCTTCTGGAAGATGGTCAGGACCACGGCCGGGTCGACGCGGTCGGTGTTGGCGCCGGACGAGTCGATGACCTCGGCCAGCGAGCCGAAGCGCCCGCGGGCTTCGTCGACGGCGTCGCGGCTCGTCATGATCAGCGGCGGCACCTCGGTGCGGGTGAAGATCTTGGCGTCGTGCTCGAAGTCGGCGCCGTGGGTGAGGATGGCGATCGGCGGCAGTTCGGCCTGCCCGCGGCGTTGACGTTCCTGTCGCTGCGCGACGGACATCTGTGCACCGGAGTAGTTCTCGATGCGCACGGTCGACGCGCCGACGAGCACGACGTCGGCCTCCTCGCGCATGCGGGCGAACAGCGCCTTGTCCCCTGGGCCTGCCAGGCCGCCTGACTTGCCGTCGTCGGTGGCGCCGCCGTCGAGGCTGGAGATCATGTTGGCGCGCACCCAGCAGCGATCGAGGTCCTCCGGGTAGGAGTAGAAGGCTGCGAGCCGGGCGTCGTCGTCGGTGTCGAACATGCCGCCCAGAGGGCCTAACTCTGTGAGCTGAGTCGCAGCATTGGCATCGGACACAGTGACCATTGCAGCACGTCGATACAGTTCCTTCATGTCTGGGGCCAGCGGTGTCAATCATCTGACCGATCGGCATCCGAGCGTGACGCCGGAGCGACTGGTCGCAGGCCTGGTGCCGCCGCCGACGTTCTCCGACGTCAGCTTCGACTCGTACCGTCCTGATCCGGCCGAGCCGTCGCAGACGGCGGCCGTGCAGTCGTCCCGCACGTTCTGTGAGCAGGCCGTGCAGCGGCGGGCGGGCAAGAAGAAGCTGTTCGGCAAGCGCGAGGTGCTTCCCGGCGTCGGGATGTATCTCGACGGTGGTTTCGGCGTCGGCAAGACCCACCTGTTGGCGTCGACGTATTACACGCTCGCGGACGCCGGTGCGGGACCCGCGGCGTTCGCGACGTTCGGGGAGCTGACGCAGCTGGCGGGGGTGTTCGGCTTCGTCGAGTGCATCGAGTTGCTCTCCGATTACGTGGTGGTGTGCATCGACGAGTTCGAGCTCGACGATCCCGGCAACACGACCCTGATCTCGCGACTGCTGTCGGCACTGGTGGAACGTGGGGTGTCGATCGCCGCGACGTCGAACACGCTGCCGGAGCAACTCGGGGAGGGCAGGTTCGCCGCCCAGGACTTCCTACGCGAAATCAACACGCTGGCAGGGATATTCACCACCGTTCGGATCGAGGGTCCGGATTACCGTCACCGCGATCTACCCCCTGCGCCCGTGCCGCCATCCGACGACGCGGTGCGCGCCGAGGCCGAGGGTGTCCCCGGCGCGACGCTCGACGACTTCGACGCGTTGTGCAAGCACTTGGCGACCATGCACCCGTCGAGGTACCAGGCGTTGATCGACGGTGTCGCCGAGGTGTTCATCACCGGGGTGCATCCGCTCGAGGATCAGAGCGTGGCACTGAGGTTGGTGTCACTGACCGATCGGCTGTACGACGCGGGTATACCCGTGGTGGCCTCGGGTACCAAGCTGGACACCGTCTTCAGCGAGGAGATGCTGGCCGGGGGCTTCCGCAAGAAGTACCTGCGCGCGACGTCGCGTCTGCTGGCCCTCACGGCGGCGGGCGGACACTAGCGCTCGAGAGGGCGCACCATCACGTAGTCGTTCTCGAGATGGTCGCCGAGCCGGAACGTCTTGGTGCCGCTGGTGGTGAAGCCGTGTTTGGCGTAGAAGCGTTGCGCGCGTTGGTTTTCCTGATTGACCCCTAGCCAGATGCAGGCCGCGCCGAGGGCCGTGGACGCCTCGATCGCCGCGATCATCAACGCCGCCGAGACGCCGGATCCGTGACCGTCGGGCAGCACGTACATCTTGGAGAGCTCGACCGCGGGTCGCAGGCTCACCGCGCGCTGCACGTCGGCATCGGTCGCGACACCGCGAATCAGTATGGCATAACCCGATATTCGCGTGCCGTCGCGCGCGGTCAGCACCACCCGCTCGGCGTCGGCGAGGTAACCGCGGAAACGTTCCTCCGAGAGGTTCTCCGCGATGAATGCGGCGACGTTGTCGGGCGTCACCGACGGGGGACACGCCAGCGGGAAGGTACGGGCGGCCACGTCGGCGAGTTCGGTCAGATCGGCTTCGACGGCCGGAGTCACCTCGACGGGCATGCCAACGTCGGTCAGAGGTTCCACTGGGCGAGGTGTGTACCCGTCACCTTGTCGAGGAGGTTGACGTTGGTGACGAGATCCCGGTAGACGTCCCAGTACACGCCGCCGCTCACGGTGGAACCCGGCGGCGCGTTCTGGAGCATGGCGCGAAGGTCGTCGGGAACGTCGGTGGGACGTGGCTTGTAGGCGTCCGCGATGGGGGTCACGCCCTGGAAGTCGAACACGATCGACGTGATGAAGGGGTTGGGCGCCTTGATGACGTGCACGGTGACGTTGGCGCGATAGACCTGATAACGCGGTCCGCGTGGGGGATACCCGAATCCTGGTGGCACGTCGACCAGATCGACACTGGTGACGGCGACGTCGGCCACGATGTTCATGTAGTCGACGTGCAGCACGTCGCCCAGTCGCCCGATGGGGGACACCGCGAAGGCGCGAGGAGCCGGCGAGACGAGAACTCCGGCCACCATCGCCATCCCAGCAACCGTCAACACCAACCAGCGACGCATGCCTCGCATGATCGCACACCGCTCCGGCGCCGAGTGGCCGATCGGACGTCAGGCCGCCCAGGGACCGACGCCGCCGACCTTCTCGATGCGGATCCGGGTCAGCAAGCCCTCGGGGGCGTTGGCGGGTGGGAAGTGCTCGCTGGAGCCGAGCATCACCTCAGCCAGCTCGGTCAGCAATTCCGGAGCCCCGCCTTCGACGATCCGGGCGGTGCCCGTGATCGACAGGTACGGCGCCTGCTGTCCGGGCGGCGTCGGGCCGATGATGGTCACGGCAACGCGACCGTCGCGGCGGATGTTGCGGGTCTTCTTGTACTCGCTGAGGTGTGCGCTGACGAGCTCGTCGCCGTCGGGCGTCGATTGCAGCGCGACCCAGATCACAGAGACCTGTGGGCTGCCGTCGGGTTTGATGGTGACGAGCGTGGCGTCGGCGCCGGAGCCGATGAGGGCACGGGCGGATTCGTCGAGTTCCATGAGTCCTTCTACCGCACCCTGGCGCGTTTCATTCCCGTTCAGCCCTCGGTCAGTGAGCGGAGTACGGCCGCGATCTCTGCCTCGGCCCCGTCCTTGTCGAGGCCGAGGGTGTGCAGCGGCCCGTCGTCGCCCTCGGTCTCGAGCAGGGCGAGCAGGATGTGCTCGGTACCGATGTAGTTGTGTCCCAAGCGAAGTGCTTCACGCACGGTGAGCTCGAGGACCTTCTTGGCCGGGCCGTTGAAGGGTGTCAACGCAGGCAGTTCGGCGACCCTCGGCGGCAGCGTCACCGTCCTGGCGACGGCTTGGGCGTCGATGCCGTGTCCGGCCAGAAGGCGGGCGGCCAATGACGCCGGGTCGCCGAACAGCGCCAGCAGGAGGTGGTCCGGGGTGATCTCGTCGTTGCCTGCCGCGTGCGCCGTGTTCTGCGATTCGACGACGACGTTGCGTGCCCGCGGCGTGAATCTGCTGAAGCCGTCGTTGGGGTTGAGCGGGCTGGTCTCCGCTCGGGGAACGAAGCGCTTCTGGGCGGCCTGCTTGGTGACGCCCATGCACTTTCCGATCTCGGTCCAGGACGCCCCGGAGCGCCGGGCCTGATCGACGAAGTGGCCGATGAGGTGGTCGGCGATCTCGCCGAGGGCCTCGGCGGTCAGCACGGCGTCCTCGAGTTGGTCGAGTGGCTCGTCGTGCACCGTCTTGATCGCGTTGATCAGGTCGTCGAGGCGGACGGGGTGCGCGATCTTGACGGGTTCGCTCATACGTCAACCGTAGGTTGACGATCGACATTAGTCAACCGTCGGTTGACGCTGTCACCCTCGCGCGTAGCCGCGACGCACGGTGCGATCGAGGATGCCCAGCGTGGCTCGGAGGGCGCTCTCGGGGATGACGGGGAAGATGCCGGCCTCGCGCCACTTCTGGTCGATGTTGGTCCAGTCGTAGAAGGAGGTGACCAGGGAGGCCTGCCCATCGCTGCCGTCGGGTTCGAGCCGGTATCCGTAGACGTGGCCGATCTGGGGCTTGATCTGACCGAGGATGGTCCAGGCGATCAGCCGGTCCTTCTCGTAGTCGGTGATCGTGACGGTGACGTCGTACTTGCCCATCGGAAAGTCGTTGAGCGCTTCACGATCCATGTGGACGACGAAGCTGTCGCCTGCGGCGGTCACGGGGTCGCCATCCGCGTCCTGCAACATGCCCGACCCGTCGATGGCGACGTGGCCCTGCGGATCGCAGAGAACGGCGAAGACGTCGGCAGGCGGGGCGGCGATGGTGCGCTGAACTTCGATGAGGTCGGCCATGCCGTCGATGGTGTCAGACGCTGCGGAAGGGAGGAGCAAGAAGACTCTTCGCGGCGTCCGTGACGGGATCGCGCCACCCGATCAGGGTGGGTTGGTCTGCCCCGACGCCGCCGCGTTGGCGTTGAGCTGGGCCATCATCGCCCCCAGTTGCAGGCCGGCGAGTGCAGGAGCGATTCCGGGCGCTGGCGGCGCTGCGCCGTCGGTCAGCTGCCACGGTTGGCAGCCATTGGTCTTGAAGCTCTTGTCGGTGGCATCGATCTGGACGGTCTGCGGTTTCTTGGTGAGCGCATTGTCGATGGTGGCGCCGTCGGGATTGCCTGCCCGCTTCCAGAAACACGTGCCGTCGCCGACGGGGCCCGCCGAACTGTAGACGCCG
>JAOPUT010000228.1 GCA_025963385.1 Mycobacterium sp. | reverse complement strand
AGGATCTGGCGGAAGTACCACATGCCGCGACTCTCGTTCGCGGTCTCTTCCTTGCTGAATTCCTGTGTCCCCTCGGGGAAGTGGCCACAGAAGATGATCGCGTAGGACCAGATGTTGCGGATCAGGTTGGCGGTCAGGTTGCCGGTGAACACCCAGGGCGCGAACGGTCCGGCCAGCAGCGGGAAGGCAACGTAGTCCTTCAGCGTCTGCCGCTTCACCTTTCGCCAGATGCCTGCAAGGGTCTCGCGCTTGTCGGCGATGCTGATCTCGCCGGACCGGATGCGCTCGGTCTCCAGCTCGTGCAGTGCGACGCCGTACTGGAACAGCACCATCAGCAGGAACGCATAGACCGGGTTGCCGTAGTAGTAGGGCACCCACCGCTGGTCCTCGCTCATCCGCAGGATGCCGTAGCCGATGTCGCGGTCCATGTCGACGATGTTGGTGTAGGTGTGGTGCATGTAGTTGTGCGAGTGGCGCCACTGTTCGCTCGGGCAGGCCGAGTCCCACTCGAAGTTGCGGCTCGTCAGCGCGGGATCGCCCATCCAGTCGTACTGGCCGTGCATGACGGTGTGGCCGATCTCCATGTTGTCGAGGATCTTCGACGCCGCGAGCATGGCCGTCCCTGCGAGCCAGGCCGGTGGCAGGATGCCTGCGAACAGCAGGGCCCGGCCGCCGACTTCGAGGGCACGCTGGGCCTTGATGACCTTGCGGATGTAGGTGGCGTCGCGGTCACCGAGGTCGGCGATCACGCGTTCCCTGATCGCGTCGAGTTCGCGGCCGAAGTTCTCGGCCTGCTCGGGGGTCATGGTGACGGTCTTGCCGCCGACGATCTTGGTGATGGCGCCTTGAGCCTTGGCAGGCTTTGGGGCTTCGATGGGGCTTTCGAGAACAGCAGTCATGATGAAGTCCTTTCCTAGAGTGCGAGTTCGACGTCACCGACCGGGGCGGTGACGCAGATCTGCACGTCCTCGCCGTCGGTCGTCGACACGGCGCCGGTGATCAGGTTCTTGACCGCGCCGCTGGTCTTGCGGCGGGTACAGCTGTGGCAGATGCCCATGCGGCAACCGCTTTCGGGCGACAATCCGGCCGCCTCGGCTTGCTCGAGCAGAGACCGTCCGTCATCGACGACGTCAACGCCGCTGTCGGCGAACGCAACCCGACCGCCCGATGCCTCTGCCTGCACCGCGAAGACCGGCGGGACGAAACTCTCCGACAGTGCGACGGGGCAGTGCGTGCGGACGGCGTCGACCAGCTCGGGCGGGCCACACGCGAACACGGCATCGGGGTTGGGCATGGCCGCTGCGAGGTGCTCGGGGCCGAAGCGTCCGACGAGATCGGCGGCATCGTCGCTGCGGGTGTAACCGTGCAGCACCCGCACGCCAGGCAGCGCCGCGAGCTCGTCGCGGTAGTTCGCCTCGGTGGCGGTGCGGGCGTAGTGCACGAATGCGACCTCGCCGGTGTAGCCCTCGGCGACCAGCGTCCGCAGCATCGACAGCACCGGCGTGATGCCGCTGCCACCGGATACGAAGAGGATGCGGCGTGGCCGGTTGACAGGCAGGACGAACTCGCCGCCGACGCCGTCGAGCCCGACGACCATGCCGGGTCGGGCATTGCGGTACAGGTGCTGGGAGACGGCGCCCTCGTCGTGCAGACCGATGGTCAGCTCGATGAGTGCGTCGTTCTCGGCGTTCGCAGGTGAGTAGCAGCGGGTCAGCCTGCGGCCGTCGACCTCGATGGCGAAGTTGATGTGCTGGCCGGCGCGGAAGGCAGGACCGGCCCGAAAGGCTGTGTTCGGTTCCAGCGTCAGGGTGACGCTGCGGGTGGTCTGTCGCCGGACCGCGACGACCTTGGCGCGGGAATCACCAAGGGTCCAGGTCGGCTCCACCAGCTCGGTGTAGCGGTCGACGCCGTGCGGGCCGGTAAGCAGGTCGACCAGCGGTGACCGCAGTACCCTGTCCCGTAGGCGTGGCTTCGAAGTTTGAGTGAACATGTGTACACCGTGAGCCTCGTTAACCCATTCCGTCAATCGATAGGGCCAGGTTGTGGTACGTTTCACACAGTGAACAGTCGTACTCCTAGTTCACGAACGCCTCGACCGGGACGCTCGTCGTCCTCCCGCTCCTCCAGGGACTCGCTGTCACGCGAGGAACGCAAGGAGGCGACGCGGCGGGCCATCGTCGCGGCAGCGCTGCGACTCCTCGAAGAACGCAGCTTCAGCGCGCTGAGCCTGCGTGAGGTCACCCGCGAAGCGGGCATCGTGCCAGCGGCTTTCTACCGGCACTTCGAGACGATGGACGCGCTCGGACTGGTCCTCATCGACGAGTCGTTCCGCGCGCTGCGCGACATGCTGCGCAGCGCCCGCGCCGGCAAGCTCGACCCGACCCGGGTCATCGAAGGCTCCGTGGACATCCTCATCGCCGGCGTCACCGAACGCCGCGAACACTGGCGCTTCATCGCCCGCGAACGCAACAGCGGCGTGACCGTGCTGCGCTACGCCATCCGCACCGAAATCCGGCTGATCACCTCGGAACTCGCGATCGACCTGGCCCGCTTCCCCGGGCTGAACGTCTGGAGCGCGGAGGACCTCAACATGCTGGCGAGTTTGTTCGTCAACGCGATGATCTCCATCGCCGAGGCCATCGAGGATGCCGTCGACCAAACCGCGCTCGAGGAGATCAGGCGCATCGCCGTGAAGCAGCTCCGCCTGATCGTCACCGGGATCAACGGATGGCACAGTAGCGACTAACTCTCCACGCTTAGTGTGAGCCACATGGCGCATCTCGAACTGACCCGGCCGCGTCCGGACGTCGCCCGCATCACGCTGAACCGGCCCGACAAGCTGAACGCACTCAACTACGGCCTCGTCGAAGAGCTCCACAGCACCCTGGAAGCGATCGACGCGGACGACGACTGCCGCGTCGTGGTGCTGACGGGCGCGGGCCGCGGATTCTGCTCCGGTCTTGACCTGACGGACCCGTTCCCCGAGGACGCCAAGCACGGGTTGGAGTTTCCCCGGTCGAGCATGCGGTGGCAGGAACGCATCGCGAATCTCACCACACGACTGATCCGCCTGCGGCAGCCGGTGATCGCCGCGGTGAACGGACCGGCCTACGGTGGCGGCTTCGCGCTGGCGTTGGCCTGCGACATCCGGATTGCCTCGGAGTCGGCGCGGTTCTGCACGCAGTTCATCAAGCTCGGTCTCGGCGGCTGCGACATCGGCGTCAGCTACACGTTGCCGCGCGTGGTCGGCGCCGGTCAGGCCTTCGACCTGATCCTCACCGCGCGCACGGTGGCCGCGGACGAAGCGTTGCGGCTGGGTCTGGTTTCGCGCCTGTCGACCGGCTCGGTCATCGACGACGCCCTGGCGATCGCCGAAACACTCTGCGGCTACGGCAAGTTCGGCGTCGAGTCCACCAAGCAGGTGCTGTGGGCGAACCTCGAGGCATCGAGCCTGGAGGCGGCGTTGCAGGTGGAGAACCGCAGCCAGATCCTCGCGTCGACCAGCGGCGAACTGAGCGAGGCGGCCGCGGCGTTCGCCACCCGCAAGAGCTAGCGCGGAGTGCCGCCGCCGTCGACGATGACGACCTGGCCGGTGATGAAACTACCTGCGCCAGAACATAACAGCAGCGCGGTACCGACCATCTCGTCGGCATCGGCGAGGCGCTTCATCAGTGTCCCGCCGACCATGTTGTCGATCGCCTGCTGCGGATTGTTGCGCATCATGTCAGTGTCGACCGGACCCGGCGCCATCGCGTTGACCCGGATGCCGTGAGACACCAACTCCGCGGCCATCGATCGGGTGAACGACATCAGCGCCGCCTTGACCGAACCGTAGATCGCCATGCTCGGGGCGAACGTGAACGCGCCCACCGACACCATGTTCAGCACCGCGGCATGTTCACTCTTCTTCAAGTGGGGCAATGCCTTCTGCACCAGGAACACCGGTCCGTGCAGATTGACCTCGTAGGACTTCGACAGCGCCTCGGGAGTCATCTCGCCGATCGATTGGGCCAGCGCGTTGGCAGCGTTGTTGACCACCACGTCGATGCCACCGAATTCGGCGACGGTGCGCTCCACGATCACGTCGAGGTCGTCGACTCTACCTGTGTGCGCGGGCACGCCGATCGCCTGCCCACCCAGGTCACGCAGGTGTTTGGCAGCCTCCTCGCAGGCGTCGGACTTGCGGCTGGCAACTACGACGTTCGCGCCGGCAAGGACGAAACCCTCGGCCAAGGCCAGCCCGATGCCGCGAGTGCCACCGGTCACGATGACGGTATGGCCCGTCATGTCGAAGAGGCGGTCGAATGTGCTGCGGTCCATTTCGTCAGTAGAACACGACGCGGTTTTCGCTAGCGCCCAAGTTCGCCGACCTACATCCGATCGGTCCGGCAGCGTCAGCCCTTGTAGGGCGCTGCCTTCACGGGCGGCTCGTTCTTGACCGGCTCAACAGTCCCGGAGAACGTCAACGTCGTCGTCTCACCCGTCGACATGGATCCGCCGGACACGACGGCCGTCTGACCGTCGCTGGTGCCGCTCGCCACCGCTCCGATCACTCCCATCGCGACGAGAGCGCTCAGGCCCAATAGCGCGGCCGTGCCCTTGCGGCTGTTGCCGGAGCCAAGAGTTCGGGTCATGTTGATCCACCAATCGTCGTCTATCCAAAACGCCTTGCCGGCGCATCGCCGTCCATTAACCCCTCAGCTACCTCCAAGCCGTCGCCAACCCAAGGAGATTGACAGGAACTTGGTAAGCGAATGGCAGCATTCAGCGCTGGCGCTGATCAGTTTTCGTGATCTGTTCACAGGGAGCCGAACCGTGGACGAATCCCCGGCGAAGCACCTCGTCGACTACGAAAACAGGTCCGGGTGGGCTGACACATACTGCTCGACGGTTTGGGCCGGACGTCCCGTGACGCGCTCCACGTCATCCGTCGCGCGGTTGTACCGGTCCTCGCGATGCAGCCGCGCCATCGTCGAAATATGGTGCGCCACATGATCGGAAAGGCCCACACCGGCGAGCAGTTCGAGCATCGTCTCGGTCGGGAGCTCCTCCGGGGTGATCGATCGGCTCAGCGCCCGCCCGAACTGTTCGGCCAGCCCGGCGACGTCGAGCACCTGCGGCCCGGTCAGCTCGTACACCTCGCCTGCCGTCGTCACGGGCTCGCCAAGCAATGCGACGACCACCCGGGCCACGTCGTCGGCTGGGATCGGCGAGGTGTGACCGTCACCGAAGGGCAATGCGAGCACTCCCCTGTCGCGAATCGACGCGGCACCAAGGACCGTGAACAACGGATTGTCGAGGAACACCGTCGGCCGCACGTGCACGACGGGGATGCCCGACCAGTTCATGACGTGCTCGGAAAGCCAGTGCAAGCGCTGCTGCCTGGACTCCTCGGAGCTCGTCAGCGTCATCTGCGACACCGTCATCTGGGACATGTTCACGACCGTCTCGAGCCCGCCGAGCTCGCGGACCACGGCACTCACCACGGCCGAAGCCTCGACGTACTCCGGTGAGACGCTCATGTTGAAGAACATCCGGGTGACCCCGCGCGTGGCGCGGGCGACGTCCTCCGGCGAGGTCAAGTCGCCAACCACCACCTCGGCGCCAAGATCGCGCAGCGCGTCGGCACGCCCGTCGTCGCGACGGACCAGTGCACGCACCGGCTGGTCTGCACGCCGCAGCTCGGCAACAACGCGACGGCTGACACTGCCGACACCTCCGCCTGCACCAGTTATCAGGAACATGTGAATAGCGACGTTGACGGGTGTCGGGGAATTCCCCGCCTCGGCGGGATCAGTCGGTCATCGACCACGACGACGTGGCGATCAGGTCACCGTGCTTCAGGGCCGCTGCACGAAGTTCGTGCACCTTGACGTAGTCGGGATCGGTCACCATGTCGATGAACGCCTGCGGCGTTGGATATTCGGCGATCACGATGACGTCCCAGCCCGGCCGCTCGCCGTTGCCGATCACCACCGTCGGTGCCGTTCCGGCGTAGTGGACGGTCGCGCCCACCCGTTGCAGGTGCGGCACGACCGCCTGCGCGTACCGCAGGTAGTTCTCGCGCCCGCCGTCCACCTCGAACGTCAACAGATTGACCATCACGACCGGGGCGTCGGGCGCGCGGGCCGCCAACGCCGCGAACTGTTCCGGGGTGGGTTCAAGGGCGCTCACGGGCACCCGCCTGCGCCAGTGGGGGGCATGCATTGATTGTGGGCGCCGAGGCGGTACGACGGGGCGCAAAGCGCACGATCTCGGACGGGCTGCGAGCCCCTCGAAGTCGCCGCCAACCCTCGAGCGGAAAACTCTCATCGAACTTTGTAGCAAATTTTGACGCAGACGTTCTTTCGTCGGCGTAAATTATTGCTAGAGGCACCCGCCTCGACTGCGCTGAACCGTCGAACGAGCACTCGAGCCGACGGCTTGAACGTCGTCGCGCGCGGGCCTCCACGGCATCGCGGCCCGCTTCCAGCTCCGGAATCGATCCCGATCGAGCCCTGAGCACTAGGGGATGAACGTTTGACCGCGCATTCGAGCCAAAGTCGTGGCCGGTCGAAACCACGTCACCGAAAGGTCAGCGGCGCCGGTGGCCAGCAAGCGATCTACCCCAGTTTTCGCATCGACCAGCAACGCCCGAACTTTGCCCCAGCAGCGCCCATGGTCGTCACTGTGTC